>CAZBOE010000048.1:14720-24290 GCA_964493365.1 uncultured Tepidisphaeraceae bacterium
AGCTCGGTCAGTTGCCGAAGCTGAGACGAAGCGGGCCCGTCAGCGGTTTCGCCCGCGGCGCTGACAGCATGAACAACCACGCCCCGATCGCCCAGCGACCTCGCCAGCGGCGCGATCTCACCGAGATCGACGCGGGCGTCGGTCAGGATCACCAGTTGCGTCGGCAGCCCGGCGGGCGTCGCCCCGCGGGTGGCGTCATCGATCGCCTGGCGCAATTCGGTCGGCCCGCGCGCCTCACCCCCAGGCCAGCGCATTCCGCCCCGCCCGACGACCGCGCCGACCGGTTCGTCGCCGTTCACCACCGTCACACCCGAGGCGAACTGCAGCACCGACACCACATCGGCCGGCGGCAGCCCCCGGATCAACTGCTCGGCCGCGCTGCGGGCGACGGTCAGCCGGTCGACGCCGCCTTCGATCGCGCCCGCCATCGAGCCGCTCGCGTCAACCAGAACGATCCACCGCGCCCGAGGCTCGGGCGGCGACGACGACAAAGGCGACGCGGCCTCCAGCCAGGTTCCGCGGTAGCCGCCCGCGGCGAACGACCGATCCGCCCCCGCAATCACCAGCCCGCCGCCCCGCTCCGAGACATGCGCCTCCAGCGCCTCGACCGCCCCGGGGGACAGCGCCGCCAGCGGCGTGTCATGCAGAACCACCACATCGACATCGGCCCACTCGGCCGCATCAGCCGGCAGATCGCCCGGCGCAAGCACATCGAAACCCGACGGCACGCCGCCCGACGATCCCCCGCCCGACAGCGGCATGCCGCCCACCCACCAGCTTTTCACCGGCAAACGCACGACCGGCAGGCCCGCGCGGTCGTTCTCGGGCCAGCGATCCGAAGCCGACGACCTCACCTCGGCGACAATCTCTGCCGCGCCCGGCGCGATGGCCGCACGGAGCACAAACCGCCCCGGCGTCAGTTCAAACCGCCGACCCGCGAGCGTGGCGATCGCCGAGGCATCCGACTCCACCACCGCGACGGCCGACATCCCGCGCTGCCACAGTTCCACGATCCGCGCATCGGATGATCCGAGCAACGCCGGGTCAATCACCGGAAAGACCGGCGTCGCGGCGGGTCGACCGCGTTCGCCTTCGACCAAGGCGCGATCGGCAGGCGAACCGTCGACAAACCGCCCATCGGAAAACAGCAGGATGGCATCGACCGCGTCAGCGTCGACCGCCGGCCGCGTCGTCTTCTCTGCGGGCACAGTCGCACTGTCGGCCGATGCGCCGCCCGCGGCCGGCCGGGGAACAGGGCCGTCTGCGAAGTAGCGAACATCGAGGTCGGCCGACGGCGCCAGGCGCTCGACGCGGGCGCGGAAGGCCGTGTCGTCGTGAAACGACGCGCCGCGCATGCTGGGCGACACATCGACCATCACAACCACCCGCGGCGGGCGATCGATCCGCAGCACCATGCCTCCTGCCGCCAGGCACAGCAGCACCGCCGCAAGCGTCAGGGGAGATCGGAGTGGTCGTGTCGATGCGTCTGCCGCCCGGCTCGATCGCAGGGCGACGCCCGCCGCCGCGAGGCCCGCCAGCGCCAGGGCCAGCAGCCACGGGTTTTCGAACTCGATCGACAGCGCCAGCAGGCTCACGCGTGACCATGTTAACGCCCGGGGCACGCGCGGTGTGCGGTTGCTGCACCCGATCTGCCCGCTTGGCCGCGTTGCTCCGCAAGGGCCGACGACCGGCGGGTCGGCAAAACGCGACGATCGCCCTCGGATCGGCTATCGTTACCCGCCCCGCGGCGCACCGCCGCCGAGGGCGGCGCCGCGTATCAAGCCGACACGCGGCGGAACAGCACCCAAACCAGACCGAGCCGTATGAACAACCTGACCCCCAAGCAGATCGTCGCCGAACTCGACAAATACATTGTCGGCCAGACCAGCGCCAAGAAGGCGGTCGCCAACGCCATCCGCATGCGCTGGCGTCGGCAGCAGCTTTCGGGGGAGATGCAGGGCGATGTGTCTCCGAAGAACATCATCATGATCGGGCCAACCGGGGTCGGTAAGACCGAGATCGCCCGGAGGCTCGCGGGGCTGACCGGCTCGCCCTTCGTCAAGGTCGAGGCGACCAAATACACCGAGGTGGGTTATCAGGGGCGCGACGTCGAATCGATGGTCAGAGACCTCGTCGACGCCTCGATCGCCCTGCTGCGCGACGAGATGACCGAATCGGTCAAGGATCAGGCGACCACCGCCGTCAACGAGCGGTTGATCGACCTGCTGCTGCCGCTGCCGTCCTACGGCAGCGAAGACGACGAGGCCCGCGAGCGCCGCGAGCGAACCCGCGCCAAGATCCGCGAGCAGCTCGAAAAAGGCGAACTCGAAGACCGCCAGGTCGAGCTCTCTGTCGAAGACAAGCCGACAGCCACCGGCATGTTCGGCGCGCTGGGCCTGGAGATGGACGTGCAGATGCAGTCGATGCTCGAGCGGATGATGCCCGCCCGCCGGGAGACGCGGCGAACGACCGTGAAAGAAGCGCGCCGCTATCTGCTCTCACAGGAAGCCGAGAAGCTCTTCGACAAGAACAAGCTCATCGCCGAGGCCATCGTCCGCGCCGAGCAACAGGGCATCATCTTCCTCGACGAGATCGACAAGATCTGCGGCAGCGAGAGCAAGTCAGGCCCCGACGTGAGCCGCCAGGGCGTGCAGCGCGACCTCCTGCCGATCGTCGAGGGTTCGGCCGTTGTGACCAAGCATGGGGTGGTCAAGACCGATCACATCCTGTTCATCGCGGCCGGGGCGTTTCATTCCAACAGCCCCAGCGACCTGATGCCCGAGTTGCAGGGGCGGTTTCCCGTGCGCGTCGAGCTGCACGACCTCAAGGAGGCGGATTTCGTCCGCATCCTCACCGAGCCCCGGAACTCGCTGCTCAAGCAGTACATTCTCCTGCTGGCGACCGAGGGGCTGGCGGTCGATTTCACCGAAGACGCGGTCGAGGCGGTGGCCGAGATCGCCTTCAACATCAACCGCAAGCAGCAGAACACCGGCGCGCGGCGTCTGAACACCGTGCTCGAAAAAGTTTTCGAGACCATCAGCTTCGAGGCACCGGACTTGCACGACAGGCAGGTACGCATCACCGGAAAGTACGTCCGCGAGCGGCTCGACCGCGCCGCCAAGGACGATGACTTGAGCCGCGTGCTGCTGTAACAGCTGCAACCCCTTTGATCCTGAAGGAAGGGTGACGTCGTGACTGTTCACGCCGCGGTGCGCGCCTGCGCGCCCAGAGATAACCGCCGCCTGCTGGAAATGCTGGCGCTCTACATGCTGCCCCCGGGGTTCATCCTCGCGGGATTCGTGCCGACCGGCTATCACATCCTGATCCTCTGCCTGCTCGCGCTGGCGATCGCCCTCGTGCTCCTGGTCAACCGCAACGACTGTGACGCATGGGGCCTCGGACGCCGCGGACGCGACAACCTGACGCCCTGCCTCGTCCGCGGCCTGGTCGTCGGCGCCCCGCTCCTGCTGCTCGTGATCGGGATCAACCTGATCGTCGGGCGCGGCGCGTTCCCCATGCTCGAAAACCGCCCGGGCATGCTCGCCTCGATCGCGCTGGTCTACCCGCTCAGCGTCGTCGCGCAGGAGATCCTCTTCCGCGGCTTCTTCTTCTGGCGATACGAACACGTCCTGCCCCGCGGGATGCTGATCGCCGCCAACGCGCTGCTCTTCGGCTGGGTCCACATCATCTACGGAACATGGGTCTCCGTCGCGCTCAGCGCGATCGGCGGGCTGGCCTTTGCCGAGATCTACCTGCGCCACCGCAGCCTGGTCGGCCTGTGCATCCTGCACTTCCTGGCCGGCATGGCGGTCTTCGCCACCGGCTATGGCCAGTGCTTCTTCCTGCCCGAATGACCACGATCACCGACAACGTCACATGACATACTCGGTATATATTCAATACCGAGTATGCTTCGGATACGGACATTGCCCGGCGCGCCTATGATCAGTCCGACAAAGGAGACCGATCATGCGTACACTGGTTTTCTCGGCCACCGACGGACAAGCGGGCGGCGCAACAGCATCCAACCCGGGCACTCTCTCGGCGACGGACCGCCCGTCGCCGCATCAGGCGCCGCACCACGTGCCGCACCACGCGCCAACCCTCGTCGCCGACCTTGCCCCGGGCGGCTTCAGCCTCGTGAGCGATCATCCGGCCGGCGGTGAATCCCACCGCCCCGCAGCGCCAGCCCCCGCCGACGATGGTCTGCTCGACGCCTATTCGCGCGCGGTGACCGGAGCGGCAGCCCGCGTGGGGCCCAGCGTGGTCAACGTCAACGTGCGACGGACCGTGAACGGCCGGCGTGTGCGGGCGGGCAGCGGCAGCGGGTTCTTCTTCACGCCCGACGGCTTCATCCTCACCAACAGCCACGTCATCGCCGGCCAGCAGGGCCTCGAGGTCACCACCGCCGACGGCGGCAGCTACGAAGCCGAAGTGATCGGCGACGACCCCGACACCGATCTGGCCGTCATCCGCGTCAACGCGCCCGCGCCGACGCCGGCCCGCTTCGCCGATGAAAAGGGCCTGCGCGTGGGGCAGGTCGCCATCGCGATCGGCAACCCCTACGGCTTCGCGTCCACGGTCACCGCAGGCGTGGTCTCGGCGCTCGGTCGAAGCTTCCGCGCCTCGACCGGGCGGCTGATCGACAACGTCATCCAGACCGACGCCGCCATCAACCCCGGCAACTCCGGCGGCCCGCTGGTCAATTCCGCTGGCGAGGTCATCGGCGTCAACACCGCGGTCATCCTGCCCGCGCAGGGCATCTGCTTCGCCACAGGCGTCGGCACCGCACGCTGGGTGGCGGCGCGGCTCATCAAGGACGGCCGAATCTCGCGCGGCTACCTCGGCCTGGGCGGACAAAACGTCAAGCTGCACCGCCGGCAGGTGCGTGAGAACAGCCTTTCTGGCGAGGGCGGCATCCTCGTGCTGGGCACCGAAGAAGGCGGGCCCGCCGATCGGGCCGGGCTGCGCGAAGGCGATGTCATCGTCAGCTACGGCAACACCGCGATCTCGACCATCGACGACCTTCACCGCCAGCTCACCGGCGACACCATCGGCGTGCTCCGCGGCAACCGTCGAATCGACCTCGACATTGTCCCCGCCGACCGCCAGCCGACCCCCGCGGCCCGGTGACGCCCGCAACACCCGGCGCGGCTGTGGCCGGTGACGCCCACACCGGCCTATAGTCGCACCAACGGGACGCACCGGGCAACGCGTCACGCATCAACATCGGCTCAGCACGCACACAGGGAAGGAAGGTCAGGCATGGCCAGCATTGCGATCGTCTATCACAGCGGATACGGGCACACCAAGGTCGTCGCGGATTGCATCGCCAAGGGCGCACGCGACGCGGGCGCGGCGGTGACGGTTTACACCGCCGACGAGGCCGTCGCCAAGCTCGATCAGCTCGACGCCGCCGACTGCATCATCTTCGGCGCCGCCACCTACATGGGCGGCCCCGCGGCGCAGTTCAAGGTGTTCGCCGACGCCACGAGCAAGGTGTGGTATATGCAGAAGTGGAAGGACAAGCTCGCCGCCGGCTTCACCAACTCGGGCAGCCCGTCGGGCGACAAGTTCTCCACCCTGCAATATCTGTGGACGCTGGCGATGCAGCATTCGATGATCTGGGTCAGCCAGGGCATCATGCACGGCGGGCGCACCGACGACGCCCTCAACCGTTTGGGCGCCTGGGGCGGCGTCATGACCCAGTCAGACCAGCAGGCCCCGCCCGATGTCGCCCCCACCAGCGGCGACCGCAAGACCGCCGAACAGTTCGGCCAGCGCATCGCGGCGATCACAGCGCGGTGGGTCAAGGGTCGGGCTTAAAAACCCGCCTTATCCGCCGCAGAGGCTGATCGCAGCCGGCCCGGCGATGCGATAGAATCACACCATGAAGCCTTCGGTGTTGATTCTTCGCTCCGCCGGGACCAACTGCGACAAGGAAACCGCCCACGCCTTCGAGCTTGCCGGTGGCCAGACCTCGGCCGTGCACGTTCGCGCGCTGATCGATCAGCCCGCCCTGCTCGACCGCCACCAGGTCCTCGCCCTGCCAGGCGGATTCAGCTACGGCGACGACATCAGTTCCGGGCGCATTCTCGCCAACCAGCTCTCGGCCCGCCTGATGGAGCCGCTGCGGCGGTTCGTCGAGAGCGGCCGACCGATCATCGGCATCTGCAACGGCTTCCAGGTGCTGGTCAAGACCGAGCTCCTGCCCGGCCCGCTCGCTGGCTACAGCGGCCAGACCGCCACACTCACCCACAACACCTCTCACCGCTTCATCGATCGCTGGGCCACTCTCGGCGTCACGCCCAGCCCGTGCATCTGGACGTCGTCTTTCCAGCGCGGCAACGCCTTCGACTCGGCCCAGTCGCCCCTCCCGGTGATCGAGTTGCCGATCGCCCACGGCGAGGGCCGCTTCGTTTGCGCAAACGCCGACGTCCGCCAGGCGCTGCATGCCCGGTCGCAGGTGGCGCTGGTCTACGCCCGCCCCGACGGCACGCCCGCGGGCGCCGATCCGGCCTTCAACCCCAACGGCTCCGAAGACGACATCGCCGGCGTGTGCGACCAATCCGGGTTCATCCTCGGGCTCATGCCCCACCCCGAGCGCCACGTCAGCATCTTCCAGCATCCCGCGTGGACGAGCCGCCGCCTCGACCGCCACGACACCAGCGAAGAAGCCGTCGGCCTCGAGATCTTCCGCAACGCCGTGCGACACTGCTCCGCCGTCGGCGTCTAGACCCTCCTCAGCAACCCCGCGCGATACACCGCTGCCGCCGGGCCGACCCGTCGCCGACCGTCATCATGGAACACCTTGAGGGCAGACAATCGGTCATCGCGGCGCTGCAGGCCCGGCAGCGCCGCTTCTCGGTCATCCTCGTCAGCGCCTCGGCTCACGCGGAAAAAACCGCCGACGTGATCGCCCTGGCCGGCGAGATGGGCGTGCCCGTCCGCCATGTCGACCCACGCGAGCTCAGCGCCATGACCCACGGCGCCACCCACGGCGGCGTCGTCGCGGTCTGCTGGCCCAAGCCCCGGCTCGATGTCGCCGCCCTCGAGGCGCTGCTCGATCGCACCACCGAGCCCCCCCTGCTGCTCCTGCTCGAAGGCGTCGACGACGCCCGCAACCTCGGTTTCACCCTGCGCACCGCCGCGGCCATGGGCGCTCACGCCGTCCTGATCAAGAAGCATCTGTGGGATTTCGACTCGGTCGAGGTCGCGCGGCCGTCTTCAGGCGCTTATGAAACGCTGCCGCTGGTTCAGATCGATGAGGTCGAGCCGCTTCAGCGCCTGCGCCGACGGGGCATTCGCCTCTACGGCTGCCTCGCCGGAGTTCGGCGCACGATCTACAACACCCCGCTCGACCGCGGCGTGATCATCGCCATCGGCGGCGAGAAACGCGGCCTCAGCGGCGCCGTGCGACGCATCTGCGACAAGTTCGTCACCATCCCTTCGCTCGCGCCGGCCCTGTCGCTTTCGCATGCCGCCGCGATCGCGCTGGCCGAGGCGCGGCGCCAGCGGTCGCACGCGACCCCTCCCGACGAAAGCGCCGCTTCCGCCGAGCCGGCCGACGCGGAGATCGAGGCGATGCAGACCGCCGATGACACCGATACAACCACCGCAACCGACTCGACCGACGATTGACATGCCCATTCGCAAGCCGGCAACCCCATGGCCGACCCACTGCGGCTGAATCTCAAGGTCGTTCCCGGCGCCTCGCGGCAACGCGTCGTCGGCTGGCTGGGCGACGCGCTCAAGGTGACCGTCACCGCGCCACCCGAGTCGGGCAAAGCCAACGCCGCCGTCATCGCTCTGCTCGCCCAGTGGCTCGACATCGCCCCCGAGCGGATCAGCATCGTCAAGGGGCACACCCAGCCGCGAAAGACCGCCGAGCTCCAGGGCATCACCCGGCACGACATCGATTCGCGACTGCCGCGATAAGCGCGGTCTTGATCACGCCCGGCAAGCAGCGGCCACACGAGAAGCCCCGCCACGCCGCATCACCAGCGGGCATCGCCCGGCCGCATCGTCCGGCCGCATCGCCAGCCCGCCCCGCCCCGCCGACAAGCCCCGGGCAACCCGTCGCCCGACCGACGATCAGCGCGACATCACCACGCCGATCGTCAGCAGCAGGTTGGCATAGATGCGCTGTTCGCCGGTGGCGATGGTCAGACAGACGTCGGGATGAGACGCCGCATCGTAAAACGCCCACCGCTCGATCTGCTGCAGGTCGACCGACGGCGCCACCGTCTTGATCGTCGCCCGATAGTCGGCCCAGATGTCCGGATCGGTCGACATCGCATAGGGCCCGGTCTTCTGCGTCTCCATCACCGCCGCCGCCTCGATCGGTATCGCCGTCACCAGCGCCCGCAGCACATCCACCGCGCCGACCATGCCCGGCGCCAGGTTGAGATACACCACCTCGGCGTTCGGCGACTTCTTTGTCCAGTGAGGATAGTTGCCGTCGGAAATCAGCACCTTCGACCCATGCCCCGCCTTGGCCAGCGCGCCCAGAATGCCCGGATGAATCAGCGTCGTCTTGATCATGCCAGGATTGTGACCGCCGCCCGGCAAGCTGACAAACTGCTGTCAACGGCTCTAAAGATTGCGTGAAAATTCACCGGCAAAAGACACGATGAAGCCAATGCAGCCCGCTGCGACGACATACGGTGCGACGACACCGGTTGCGATAACGCGCGCTGCGACGACGCCACAAAGCCAGGTGAATGCCCAACCCGCACGCCATCACGAGCGCATCCTCTCCGTGCCCTCCGTGCCTCCGTGGTGAATCGCATCCCGGCAGGCAGCCTACTTCGCCAGCAGAACGCGCTCGACAAAGCCCGTATCGACTTCGCCGCTCAGGAAGCTCTGGTTGGCCAGGATCAGTTGGTGCAGCGGGATCGTCGTCTTGGTCGGCGCGATGTGGAATTCGCTCAGCGCACGCCGAAGCGTCGCCACCGCCTGCTCACGCGTCGGGCGGTGGACGAACAGCTTGCCGATCATCGAATCGTAGTTCGGCGGGATGCGATAGCCCGCATAGGCATGGCTGTCGAGCCGCACGCCCGGCCCGCCGGGCGCGCGAAACTCCTTGATCTCACCGGGCGAGGGGGCAAAGTTACGGGCCGGGTCTTCGGCATTGATCCGCACCTCGATCGCGTGGCCGATCTGCGGGATGTCCTTCTGCGAAAAGCCCAGCTTCTCGCCCGCGGCGATGCGGATCTGCTCCTTGATCAGGTCGATGCCGGTCACCATCTCGGTCACGGGGTGTTCCACCTGGATACGCGCGTTGACCTCGAGGATGTAGTAGTTCTGCTGCCGATCGACCAGGTATTCGACCGTGCCCGCGTTGGTGTAACCCGCCGTCTTGACCAGCCGAACGGCGCTCTCGCACAGCTTCTCACGCGTCTCCTGCGACAGCCCGGGCGAGGGCGATTCCTCCACCAGCTTCTGGTGACGCCGCTGCATCGTGCAGTCGCGCTCCCACAGGTGAACCGCGTTGCCGAAGTTGTCCGCCAGCACCTGCACCTCGACATGCCGGCCGAACTCGACGTACTTCTCGATGTAGACCGTGGC
>CAZBOE010000049.1:0-21222 GCA_964493365.1 uncultured Tepidisphaeraceae bacterium
ATCACCTCGGGCTCGACCCCCTTGGAGGTCAGGTAGTCGGCCACCGCCTTCGCCCGGCGGACCGACAGGTCCATGCGCTGCGCGGGCGTGGCCGCGTCGGAAAGGTCGTCGAGCGCCGTGTGTCCGCGGATCATGATGATGTTTCGAAACCCGCGGACCTGGTCGGCCACGTCATCGAGGGCGACCAGCGCATCGGGCGACAGTTCGCTCGATCCGGCCTCGAAGACGACCCGCCCGCCGACCGTGGTCTGTCGGCCGTGACGGATGGTGGTGACCTCGGGGTCGGTGCCCTCGGCGCCGTCGGGACGCTCGCGCGAGCGGCCCTGGTCGAGATCGCCGCGCGGGGCGCGCAGCGCGTCATATCGCTTCATCAGGATCTTGAGGTCGACCGGGTCGTTGCTGTTGGGATTGGGGACATACCCGAACGCCTCGCGGATGGCCGCGACGACGGTGATCATGTCGTCGTTCTGTTCCGCCGACGCGCTGTCACTGGCGGCCCCCCCGGGCTTGAGCACCCAAAGAATCACGAACAGCCCCATCATGCACATGATGAGGTCGGCGAGTGTGAAGATCCACTCAGGGCACTCTTCACAAATCTCGTGTGGATCGCATTTTCCGCATTTCTTTGCCATGAATGTTCACCGCGGAGACGCGAAGGACGCTGAGTTAACTCCTGCTTTGCTGAAGGACGCGCCTGCGGATGCCGTCTTTGAGCAAGAGGGTGTTGAAGTTGATGAGGAAGCCCAGTTGAAGACCGCTCAGCCGCAGGTAAGTCAGAAGCTGCGCTTCATGGATCGCCTCGAACCGTTCAATCGCCTTGAGCTCGACGACGATCCGAGCGTCAACGACAAAATCAATCCGGTAACCGCAATCGAGCGGGACGCCTTTGTACACAACCGGCAGCGCAACTTGTCGCTGATACGACACTTGGCGCAGCTCCAGTTCCCGGGCAAGCGCGGCTTCATAGGCCGACTCGAGCAGGCCCGGCCCCAGATTTCGGTGCACTTCGATGGCAGCGCCGATCAGTCTCTCTGAGAGCTCGGCATGCAGTAGTTCCATCGGTCTTCTCCGCGTCCTCCGCGCCTCCGCGGTGAACCCGCCGTTACGCCGCCTTGGCCATCGTCTGTTGCTGCTTGTTGCTCAGGAAGCTCAGGAGCTGCATTTCGACGACGCGCGGGTTGTTGCCGGCCTGGATGCTCAGGACGCCCTGGAGAATGATTTCCTTGGCGAAGGCTTCTTCCTTCGACTTGATGCCCAGCTTTTCGGCGACCGGGCCGGCGATCATGTTCTGGAGCAGCGCGCCGTAGAGCGTGCCGGTGAGGGCGACCGCCAGTGCGGCACCGATGACCGAGGGGTCGCCGGCGAGGTTCTTGAACATCGCCACCTGGGCGGTCAGACACGCGACAAGTCCGCAGCCGGGGCCGAACTTGGCGAGCGAGGCCCAGAAGTGCTTTCCGTGTTTATGGCGTTCGAGGGTGGCCTCGATCTCGATGCGGAGGATGCGCTCGACGATCTCGGGGTCGGTGCCGTCGATGGTGAGCTGGATGCCGCGCTTGAGGAACGGGTCGTGGGCCTCGCGGGCGACCGACTCGAGGGCGAGCACGCCGTCGCGGCGGGCGGTCTCGGCGTAGCCGACCATTTCTTTGATCAGGTGTTCGAGATGAGCTTCTTTCGAGAAGATCATCTTCTTGACGCACATCATGGCGGCTTTGATCGAATGGAAAGGCATGGATGCCAGCGTGGCACCCAGCGCGCAGCCGCCGACGAGGATGACCTCGCCCGGTTTGATGTAGGGAGAGAGGTCGCCGTGGGTGGCGTGGTACATGCCATAACCCAGCGATGCCCACGCGAGCAGGTAACCAATGATTGTTGCCAGGTCCATAGCGGATTCGCCGTTGCCAGGCCGGGATGCGTGCCGGCCGGTGGTGCACCGGCAGGATTTGCCTCACCCGCCTTCCCGACGCCCCGTGGGCGCACGGTCAGCCGGGCAGAACCCTGCCGCTTCATCCTCTGTTTTCGGTTATTTCGCCGGGCCACATGCAACTTTATTGGCCGGGATGGCCGCATGGCCTTAAGGGATAGAGTTGACGACCTGGTCGAGCGCGTAGATTTGCCAGTGGGCGACCCACATCAGGACGAAGGCGATACACAGGAGCAGGCAGACGGCCGAGTCGCCCCAGAACCGCCGGACGCGGAGGCGAAGGCCGTGGACCATGACATAGCGCCGCAGCAGCGAAACATATCGGTCGGGCCCGGCCAGCCAGACCCACCAGGAATAGAGGCTCTGGACGGTCACGATCGTGGCATAGATGGTGACAGCGGTGCCCAGCAGGAATCGGAAGACTTGGAAGAGGTCGAAATCGGGCATGGCTTCACCGGCGAGAGTTGCGGAGGCGAGGCCGCGTGTCGGCAGCGCCGCGGGGTCAGAAATCGGCTTTGACACGCTGGTCTACGCGAAGGACCGACGTCTGGTCGAATTGCCGGAGATAGGCCTGGCGGATGTCGTCGATGCGTCGGCCGGCGTCGGTGTGGGGTGGATAGATGAGGATCAGCACCCGCGCCGGCTCACGGGTGATGGGCCCGCCGTCGGTCTGCCACTGTCCGTCGGCCTCGACGACGGTGAGCCCGTCGGGGAAGCGCGGGGTGACCTCGCGGGCGAGAAAGACGGCCCATTCACCCGGGTCGATCACCGACCCGTCCGGCCGGGAAAGTCCGAAATAAAGCTCGGTCTTCTGCCATTGCTGGGCGCAGCCCTGCGCGAGAATCAGCGCGAGGGCGGGCAAGACAAGCCGCAACGCGCGGAACGGGATGGTGGGGTTGGGCACTGTCATGGCTAGCATGCCTGTTCGTGACGCCCACGATGTTGACGGATTCGCGCGAACTCGGCAATCCTCGAAGCCGCAGAAGCCTGCAATCCGGGAGTCGTCGGGCCCCTCGGCCGATCGACGGTGGCCGCACTGTCATGGGTGGGCTGTCATGCTGGGCAAACGTCGCTTGACAGGGGCGATGCAGGGGCGAACCATACGTGGCTCTGACCTCCAGCGGCGTGGGCCGGGGTGGCGGAGGGTTGCAGCGGGAGCGATGACAGGAGCCTCAGCGTGATTGCGGTTCGCGATCTGACCAAGATGTATGGCCAGACTGTTGCCGTCGACAGTGTGACTTTTGATGTCGCGGCGGGGTCGGTGGTGGGGTTTCTGGGCCCGAACGGGGCGGGCAAGAGCACGACGCTCAAGATTCTCACGTGTTACCTGCCGCCGACGAGCGGGTCGGCCAGCGTCAACGGGCTTGACGTGTTTCACGATTCGATCGAGGTCCGTCGGCGACTGGGATACCTGCCGGAAAACGTGCCGCTTTATCCGGAAATGAAGGTGACCGAGTATCTGGAGTTCCGCGCCCGGCTGCGCGGGATCGACCGCGGCGAGCGGCGGCTGCGGATCGGCGACGTGCTCGAAAAGTGCTGGTTGAGCGACGTGCAGCGGAAGTCGATCGGGCACCTGTCAAAGGGATATCGTCAGCGGGTCGGGCTGGCCGACGCGATGCTGCACAACCCGCCCGTGCTGATCATGGACGAGCCCACGGTCGGCCTCGACCCGGCGCAGATCCTGGAGATGCGCAAGCTGATCCGCGAGCTATCGGGCAGCCATACGGTCATGCTCTCGACGCACATCCTTCCGGAGGTGGAGGCGGTGTGTCAGCGGGTGATCATCATCGCCTCGGGCAGGATCGTCGCCCAGGGCACGCTCGACGAGCTGCGCGAGACGCAGCGATCGGAGAGCCGGCTGGTCGTCGAATGTGCCGGGCCCGCGGCCGAGGTGAAGCAGGCGATCGCCCGCATCGACGGGGTCGGCAGAGTCTCGGCGCTGTCCGAGGGCGACGGCCGGCATGTCGCCTTCGCGATCGAGCAGATGCCGGGGCGGGACGTGCGCGAGGCCATCGCCCGCGAGATTGTCTCTCGAGGCTGGGGCCTGCGCGAAATCCGGACCGACCGCGGCTCGCTGGAGGAATTGTTCGTGCGTGTGACGGCCGGCCAGGCGCAAAAGCGCTGAACCCCGCTGACCGGGCGACGAATCGGCCCGTCAGGACGGGAGCCGCCCAGAGCGGATCGCCCGAGTCGAAGGCCGCCCAAGGCTGGTTCACCATGCGACGGGATCTGGGCCAGGACGTTGCCGTGTCGTTGCCATGACGCTGCCGTGTCGCCCGGCGAATGGTGGCAAGCCGCAGCCCCGAGAGTGGATGTCGATATCCAATGAACAGACTCACCCCCATGGTCGCGATCGCCCGCAGAGAGCTGCTCAGCTATTTCTGCTCGCCCATCGCTTATGTCGCGCTGACGCTGTTTTTGCTGGCCTGCGGGCTGCTGTTTGCGAGAGACTTCGTGCCGGGCAAGCCCGTGGGCATGCGGACGCTGATGGAATGGATGGTCTGGATGCTGGTGGTGATCATCCCCGTGCTGAGTATGGGCCTGCTGGCGCAGGAGTGGGCGACGGGCACCATGGAGACCATGATGACCGCGCCGGTAGACGAGACGTCGGTGGTGCTGGGCAAGTTTGCGGGGCTGATGGCGTTTTTCCTCGTGCTGCTGGCGCCGACGCTGGTCTATCTGGGCATGCTGTGGCTCTATGGCTCGCCGGATGTCGGGCCCATTCTCACAGGCTACCTGGGCATCGTTCTGGTGGGGGGGCTGTTTATCAGCGTGGGGCTGATGTTCAGCGCCATGACCCGCAGCGTGGTGGTCGCCGCGGTCAGCGCCGCAGCGGCGCTGTTCCTGATCACCATCGTGCCGTGGCTGCAGGCGGGCAACCTGCGGCTCCCGCAGGTGTGGCGCGATGCGCTTTCGGGCATGGTCTACTCGCGCTACGAAGACTTCAGCCGCGGCGTGATCGATCTGAGCAACATCGCGTTCTTCGTCATCGGCACGGGGCTTTGCCTGTTTGTGACGGTCAAGATCGTTGAATCGAGGCGATGGAAATGAGCAGTCCTGCAGCAGACCAACCCCCGGCGCTCGCGGAGAGCCAGCGTCAGCGCTGGGTGAAATACGGCGCCAACGTGGTGCTGTCGATTGTCGTCGCGGCGCTGATCGGCGCGGTGCTGATCTACTTCGCCCACCGCTACAACCGCCGGATCGACACGACCGGCGTCGGCCTTTATTCGCTACGTCCGCAGACCCGGTCGATCCTGGGCAGCCTCGATCAGAATGTGACGCTGGTCAGCCTTTATCCCAGGCGGAGCGTCGAGGCCGACGAGCAGGATTTTTACCAGCCTGTCGTCGATCTGCTGGAGGAATACCGGCGCAGCTCGAGCCGCGTGAAGGTGGAGGTGATCGACCCGCAGGCCGAGCCGGCCCGGCTCGACGCGCTGATCGCCGACCTGTCATCCCGCTATGGAAAAGACACCAGCGAATACCGCGCGGCGCTGGGCGACTTCGCCCCGCTGGCGTCGACGCTGAAAGAGGCGATGTCGAGCCAGGCGTCGGCCATCGAGGGCCTGCCGCTCGATCAGGTGACCTCGCGCGAGGCGGCGCGGTCGCTGCAACTGCTGGCCGCGACCATCACCGGCCTGCCGCAGCGCATCGACGCCATCACGCGGCGGATCGAGCAGGGCACGACCGGCAGCCTGCCCGATTTCCGCGGGCTGACCGCCGACGTGTCGACCGAGCTGACCTCGCTTTCTGCGCTGCTCGAACGCAGCGCCGCGGAGCTCGACGGACTTCCGCAGGCCGGCGTGCCGCAGGCGCTCCGGGATCACGCGGCCGCCGCGGGTGCACGGTTCAAAGAGCTCAGGCAGCAGGTCGAGGAATATCTCGAGCGACTGCGCGGCCTGGGCGAACTCAAGCTCGATCGGCTGATCGAGACACTGGCCAGCCGGTCGATCGTGGTCATGGGCGAGAATGACTACAAGGTGTTGCCGTTCTCGTCGGTGTGGCAGGCTCCGCCTGACCTGGCGAGCTTCGAGCCCGGGCGTCGTCTGCGCATGAGCTTTGCCGGCGAGCAGCAGATCAGCACCGCCATCAACTCGGTCACGGCGGCATCCAAGCCCAAGGTGACGTTCGTCCGGTTCGGCGGGCTGCCCATGGTGACGCCGCTCTTCGGGCCGCGGGCGCCGATGGGGGCGGTCGCGGATCAGCTCAGGGCATACAACTTCGAAGTCTTTGAGCGGGATCTGAGCAGTGAGTTTGCCCGCCAGGCCGAGCAGCAGGGCATTGAGGTCAAGGAAGCCACCGACGCGGAGCTGGCCGATTCGATCTGGGTGGTGGTCTCGACCGAGCCCGCGCTGGCGGGCCTGCGCGTCAATCCGCTGGGCGATGCGATCGCGCGTCACCTCGATGCCGGCGGGGCGGTGATGATTCTGGCTTACATCAAGTCGGACGAATTCACCGACGCGCTGACGCCATGGGGCATTCGCCTGCGCACCGACCGGGTGTTTGTCCACGACAAGATCGACGACGCGGGCCGCAGCAGCGACGACGCATTCGAAGATGCCCAGCGGACCCCCTTCATTTTCATCACGAGCGACTACGGCGATCATCCGCTGGCCCGCCCGCTGGCGGCGCTCGATTCGCTGCTGGTGCCGCTGGTGCAGGTCGAGGTGCAGCCGGCCGAGGGCGTCACCACGACCCCGCTGATCCCGATCCCGCGAACCATCCGCAGCTGGGCGGAGACCGAGGTCGAGCAGGTGATGCGCCTTCGCACGACCGAATACACGCCGGGCGTTGATGTGCCCAATACAGCGGAGGCGCCCCTGTTTGCCGGGGCTGCCGCGGAGCGCGCCGACGGAGGCCGGCTCGTGGTGATCGGGTCGGCCCAGTTCGCGCTTGATCAGTTCATCAACATCCCCGACCCGAGGCTGCTCCAGCGGGGCGTGCTGGCGTCCCGGTTTCCGGGCAACGCGGAGCTGTTCACCGCGGGCGTCTTCTGGCTGGCGGGCATGGACACCATGCTGGCGATCTCGCCGACTGCGATGGAGGTCAGCCGCATTGAGCCGATGTCGCCCGCGGCCGCAGGATTCTGGCGGTGGGGCGTGCTGGGCGCGGGCTTGCCGGGGGCGGCGGTGCTGCTGGGCGTGATCGTCTATCTCCGCCGCCGCGATTGAGCGTGCGACGGCCGGCCTCGGGCGGCATGGGTCGACGCGCTGGTCAGGAGCGAGCGCCGCCGGTGCGAAGCGACCGCCGGGCCGGATGAACGGTTTGGCAACCAAGTCTGTCAGGACACGCAGATGAACTTCAAGACGACGGTTATCCTGCTGATCGTGCTGGCCCTGCTGGGCGGCCTGCTGATTTTCGACCGCCTTTCCGGCGGCGAGCCGCGGGACGCACAGACCTCGGAGGCGCCGGAGCCCCTGCGGCTCTTGTCGCTCAGCGCCGGCGAGATCACTGCCCTGACCATCACGCCCGCCGACGGCGAACCGCTCAAGCTGACCCGGGCGCCGGTGGGTCTCGAGTGGCAGATCGACCTCGAAGGCGGCGCGTCGATCCCCGCCGATCGGACAGCGGCCGACCGGCTCGCGCAGCAGTTGGCCACCATGACCGTGCGCGGCGTGGCCGAGGTGTCGGAGTCGACCGGCCTGACCTCGCCGGCCTATCGCGTCGAGATTGTCGCCGGCGACCGTTCGCATCGGCTCGAGGTCGGCTCGAAATCCGCGGTGGGCGAGGCGTTTGTCAGGCTTGATGACCAGCGACGGGCGTCGGTGGTCGATGGGGTGCTGGTCGAGCTGCTCAAGCGGCCGTGGTCGGACTACCGCGGTCGGCAGATCGTGCGTGTCAGCCCGGTCGAGATCCAGCGCATGGTGATCCGCCGCGACATCGCCGGCGAGTGGGCGACGCTCGACCTGCGGCGACGCGACGGGCGCTGGATGCTGACCAGCCCTGTCGAGTTTCCGCTCGATCGCAACAAGCTCAACTCGCTGGTCAACACGCTGGGCACCCTCTCGGCCCAGTCGTATGTCACCCCAGCAGACATTCCCTCGGTCGCGGGGAGCGAACTGGCTTCGGTCGCTATTTACACCTCGCTCCCAACGACTCGGCCGGCCGCGGCTGGCGAACAGCCGTCGGACCAGGCCGCGCCGCCGGCCGATTCGCCCGCGGTTGCTCTGCGGCTCGGTCCGTATACCGACATCCTGCGTGAGAAGCTGTATGTGGCGATCGTGGCCGAACCGTCCGGGCGGGGCGATGCTGAGACGGCGGGAACGAACACGGTGGGTTCCAATACGGCGGGCACCAACGCGGCGGGCGCCGAAGTAGCGGTTACCCAAGTTGCAGGCGCCGGCGTGGCGAACACCGCGGAGGCGAATGTCGGTGCGGCCGGTCCTGGCGCGGAGACGCTCGCGATCGTGCAGACGGGGGCACTTGCGGCGCTGGTGGACTCGCCGCTCGAGCTTTTGGACAAGACGCCGCTGCGGATTGTTCCCGCGTCGGTCGAGTCGCTGGTGGTCGGCCCGGTGCTGGCCGAACGGGAGTTGGGCGATGCGATGCCCGATGATGTCTATGCCGGGCAGCCCGGCGTGATGGTGCTCGAGTATGCAGCGCCGCAGCCCTCGGCGCCTCCGCCTGCTGATGTGCCGGCCGGTCCGCCTGTGCCGCAGGCGACGACGCAGCCTGCGCCGGCAAGCGGGTCCGAAAACACGGTTGCCGGGTGGTCGGTCGTTCGGGCGGGCGTTCGCAGGCCGGCCGACGGTGACCTGGTCAATACGCTGCTCGATGCGCTGGCTTCGTTGCAGCCGGCTCGCTATCTCGAGCCCTCGGGTGATCTGCCGTCCACCCCGGTTTTTGATATCCGCATCCGTACGGAATCGGGTTCGCTGCGGCTGCTGGTTTCTGACGAGCCCGCCGCCGCCGTCGCGGTGTATCAGGGCGTGCCGTTTACGATCGATTCGCAAGTTGCAGACCGGGTTGCCTCGTCGCTGGCGACGCTGTTTGCCGAGTCGGCACGACCCTGAGGGAGTCCGGAATCGCTTGCAGGCTTGGCCGCCAATCGGCCGACCACTGCCTACACTTATGCCTGACCATGACCTCTCAGCTAACCCAACTTGGGGCCAAGTCGATCCTGACCCCGCAGCAGATCGAGCAGCCACGGACCATTCTCGAGGCGTTTGCCAATCCGCGTCCGGGTCGTGATTTTGAGGTGGAGTTTGTCTTTCCGGAGTTCACGAGCGTCTGCCCCGTGACCGGCCAGCCCGACTTCGCCACCATCACGCTTCGCTACACGCCCGACCAGAAATGCGTCGAGATGAAGAGCCTCAAGCTCTATTTCCTCGCATTTCGAAATAAGGGCATTTTTTACGAAGGCGTGGTCAATACGATCGCGGATGACCTGATTGCGGTGCTGTCCCCGCGGCGCATGACCGTGATCGGCGATTTTGCCGTCCGCGGCGGCACAGCGGGCAAGGTCACGGTCAACTACGATTCATCGACAGCCCGATGAACGGCGCTCTGCGTGAGCGGCGTCCCGCTACGATTTCTGTGATGCCACCCAGCCGCCTGTGGCGGCGAGCCACCGCAGGGCACCGAGCCGCTGCGGGCCGACGCCGGACTGTCGGTCGGCGCTTCACTGCCGAGCAACGAATCGAGGCGGTGGGCGGGTTGCGACCGGTCGGCGGGCCGGGGCGACGGGCTGACTCGATGGCGGGAGCGAACGGCCGGCGTCTGGCGGGCGTATGATGGCGCGGCATCGACTCCGGGCGTGTTGTTCGGATGGTCCGGCCGCGGCAGGGGCGTGGCTCGTGCGTGGGTGGGTGGGGCGGTACACTTCCGCGATATACAATGGTTGCGCGATGCCGGGCGGTTGCCCCGCCGGCTCGGGTGACGGAGGCGATTTCAGCTATGAGCCAGCCTAATTCAGGACAGGGTCCGATCGATCCCCGCGGCACATTCGGCCCGCCTCCGCCTCCGCCTGGCTCGCCGTCGGGTCCACCGGCTGGCGGTCAGCGCTGGCCAGCGCCATCCATGATGCCGCCTCAGATGATGCCTCCGCCCGGGTGGATGCCGCCGAATTTTCAGCCGCCGCGGCAGCGGGGCGGGTTTGCGCGGGCCGTGTTCACCACGCTGGCGACGACCGTCCTGGGCCTGTCGATCGCCCTCAACGTCTACCTGCTGATCTACCTCGGAATCAGCAGCGGGCAGGGGCTTCAGCAGGATGTGCTGCGCCGTGGCGATCCGGCCCAGAAGGTGGCGGTGCTGCCGGTCAAGGGCGTGATTGATTCGCGGGTGGCGACCCAGTTTGTGGAGATGCTGCAGGAAGCGCGTAACGATGTCGCCGTCAAGGCCATCGTCGTCGAGGTCGACACGCCCGGCGGCGACGTCACCGCCTCTGACGTGATCTACCGCACGATCAGCAACTATCGCCGCGATTACCCGTCCGTGCCGGTGGTGATCTCGCAGGGAGGGCTTGCCACCAGCGGCGGCTATTACGTCTCGGTCGCGGGCGATCACATCTTCGCGCAGCCGACCACCCTCACCGGCAACATCGGCGTGCTCATGCCGGGCTACAACCTGCACCAGCTCTTCGAACGCTGGGGCATCACCGAGACGACCATCGAGTCGTCCGGCGCCGACTTCAAAAACGCCGGCAGCATGTTCAAGCCGGAAGACCCGCTTGAACGGGCCTACTTCCAGTCGATCGCCGACGCGATGTTCGAGCAGTTCAAGACGGTGATCGTTGAGGGCCGCGGGAGCCGCTTCCAGGGCGATATCGACGCCGTGGCCAACGGAAAGGTGTATGTGGCAAAAGAGGCGAAGGAACTGACCCTGATCGACGATATCGGCTACCTCAACGACGCATGGAACTGGGCGGCGCAGAAGGCCTCGCTGACCAATCCGCACGTGGTTCGTTTCGAGCGTGCTCCGACGCTGAGCGACCTGTTGTCGGCGCAGTCGGATGTGTCGCCGACCGCCAACGGCGGCGTCAACATCCGCATCGACGCCGAGCTCATCGACCGGCTCGCGACGCCCCGGGTCATGTACCTGTGGACCGGCCGATAACCCCCGCCGACGGTCGGCCGGCCGTCGTGGCGTCTTTCCCCGCTTTTCCCATGCACGAACTCTTCGACCTCACCGGACGGACGGCTCTGCTCACCGGGGCGGGTCGTGGCATCGGCATGGCGATCGCGCGTGGCCTGGCGTCGGCCGGCTGCGCGGTGGTCGTGCAGGATATCGATCAGCCCGTCGCGCAGGCGCTGGCCGACGACATCGCGGCGAAACACCCCGTCCGCACGCTCGCCCTCGGAGGCGACATCACCGACCTCGCCCTGCCCGAGCGGCTGATCGCGCAGGCCAGATCGCAGGTCGGCCCGATCGACGTGCTGGTGAACAACGCCGCCATACAGGCGACCGTCTCGCTCGCCGAAGGCTCGATCGACCGCATGCATCAGCAGCTCTCGGCCAACCTGCTTGCGCCCATCCTGCTTGCCAGGCTGGTGGCCGATCACATGAAGCAGCAGCGCTGGGGGCGCATCCTCAATCTCAGCTCGATCCAGGCGCGCAGCGGCAACCGAACCATGTTGACCTATGCCGCGAGCAAAGCAGCCATCGAAAACCTGACACGGTCGCTGGCGAGCGAGCTTTCGCCGCACGGCATCACCGTCAACGCGATCTCACCCGGCTGGATCGACACCTATCGCAACCGCAACGATTTCCCCGACCTGCAGCAAAAGCAGCAGATCGGGCAGCGCGCCGCGCCGGTCGGCCGCGTTGGTGAGCCCGAAGACTTCATCGGGCCGGCCTTGCTGTTGTGCTCAAACGCGGGGTCATACATCACCGGCCAGACCCTCGCCGTCGACGGGGGCATGTCGATTCGCTGAGGCTCTGCGGCTATACATGTCGCGGTCATGAGCCGCCAACCGTTTATTCACCTTGCCGATCCGTCCACCTATGTCGCCTGTTCGTGGGATCTCTCGACCGATCCTGCCGGCCGCGAACACTGGGTGAGCTTTTTCATCCGCCACTTCGACACGATCCTTCGTCAGGCGATCGAGAGCGAGGCCGACGGCGGCATCCCCGAGTCGCAGTCGCGGCCTCGGGCGGAATCCGCGAAGCGCGAGCTGACCGCAAAGCTGGAAGCCTACGCCAAGGCGCCGACGGCATTCGGAAGAGTGACCATCCTCGTGCTCGACGAGTGGCGGGATCAGGTGCTGCGCTCGCACGGGTTTGTCGACGCGTTCCGCGTGCTCAAGCGGCGCGAGAATGACAAGATGCTCCCGCTGCTGCCGCAGGTGTGCCGGCAGATCGACGACCTGCAGCCCGACCCGTCGGCACAGCTTCGCGCGGTGATCGAGGGTGTCTTCGCGGGGAACATTTTCGACATGGGCGCCGAGGCGACGGCCAAGGCGTTTCTGGGCGCCAGCCCCGACTTTTTCGCCACGCGGTCGAAGCTCAAGCCGCGTCCCTGGCTGATCGACGACTATGACCGCCTTGCGGCGCGGCTGCTCGGCGAAGGCGGATACCGCCGATGCGTGTTCCTGATCGACAACGCCGGCAGCGATTTCCTGCTGGGCGCGCTGCCGATGATGCGCTGGCTGGCGCAGCGCGGCACCGAGGTGGTGCTGGCTGCCAACGAGAGGCCGACGCTCAATGACATGACCATTCACGACGTCAACGGGCTGTGGCCGACGATTGTGGCCGCCGAACCGTCGCTGGCTCACCTGCCCATCCAGCGTGTATCGACGGGCACTGGCGAGCCGCTGATTGACATGTCTGCCGTTTCGCCCGAACTCAATGACGCCGCGGTCGGCGCCGACCTGCTGGTCTTTGAAGGCATGGGCCGGGGCGTCGAGACCAACCTCGACTGCGAGTTTGCCATCGACACGCTCAATCTGGCGATGCTCAAAGACCATGTGATCGCAGCGCGGTGCGGGGGAGAGCTCTACGACTGCGTCTGCCGCTTCCGCGAATTCGGCTCGGCTCGTTCTCGGTGAGGCTGCCCGGCTCTTCTTCAGCCGCCACACGCCGGCAGGCGGATTGGTTCCGTTGCTGTGCCCAGCCGGCCCGGGCGGACCACGCGGCACCGGGGGAAGCTTTCTCTTGCCGGCATTCCCCTGTACCCTCCTCCGGTCATGCAGAGTCACTTCGGGCAAGCGGATGTGGCGCGGCTGATCGACACGCTGGCGGATCGGGTCCGCCGCGATTTTGCCCCCGAATCTCCCATCAACATTGTCGGCATCCGCACCCGCGGCGAAACGCTCGCGCAGCGCCTGACCGCGGCGCTGGCGCACCGGGGATTTTCGCAGATCGCGAGGGGCGTGGTTGACATCACGCTCTACCGCGATGACCTGTCCGAGGTCGGACCAGGGCCGCTGATCAGGCCCACCCAGCTCAACATCACCGTCGACGGCGTGCCCATGATCCTCGTCGACGACGTGCTCTTCACCGGCCGAAGCGTCCGCGCCGCGCTCGATCAGCTTTCCGACTTCGGCCGCCCCAGCGCCATCCGGCTGCTGGTCCTTGTCGACCGTGGCGGACGCGAACTGCCGATCCAGCCTGATTACGCGGCGGTGTCGCTGAGCAACGTGCCGCGTGATCACAGGGTCAATGTCCGCTTCAGCGAGACCGACGGCCGAGACGAGATCACCGTCGAGCCGCGGTCGCCCGAACCGAGGGGTGAGAATCGCGTGGAGCCGCGAGCCGATTCGGCGCATTAGCAGCAGGGCAGACGAGGCACACCATGACCACTTCCGCACAGACGCCCGCATCATCGCCCGCCGCCGGCGATTTTCGGTGGACGCGCAAACACCTGCTGGGCCTGCAGGAACTCTCTGCGGCCGAGATCGCATTCGTGCTCGACATGGCCGAGTCGTTTCGCGAGGTGTCTACCCGCAGCGTCAAGAAAGTGCCGGCGCTTCGGGGGAGGGTTGTGGTCAACGCGTTTTTCGAAGACTCAACCCGCACGCGCACGAGCTTTTCGCTTGCCGCGTCGAGGTTGTCGGCCGACGTGATCGATTTTGCCGGGGCCGGCTCGAGCCTCAGCAAGGGCGAGACGCTGATCGACACGGCGCGCAACATCGAGGCGATGGGCATCGACGCGATCGTCATCCGCCACCAGGCTTCGGGCGCCGCCGAACTGCTGTCGCGCACGGTCAAGTGCTGCGTGATCAACGCCGGCGACGGCGCACACGAGCACCCCACCCAGGGCCTGCTCGACCTGTTCACCATCCGCGAGCGGTTCGGCAGGATCGAGGGGCTGAAGGTGGCGGTGGTGGGCGACATCGTCAATTCGCGTGTCGCCCGCTCGGCGCTGTGGGGCCTGACCAAGCTGGGGGCGCAGGTCTACCTGGTCGGCCCGACCACGCTGCTACCCCGATCCTTCGAGACACTGGGCGCGAAGGTCGTTCATGATTTCGATTCGATCATCGGGCAGGTCGATGTGGTCAACATGCTTCGGGTGCAGAACGAGCGCATTCAGAGCAGTCAGTTTCCGACGGTGCGTGAGTTCACGCGCATGTTCGGCCTCACCACCGATCGCTACCGCCGGTGCAAGAAGGACGTGTTTGTCATGCACCCGGGCCCGATGAACCGGGGCGTCGAGATCGCCAGCCAGATCGCCGACGGCCCGCAGTCGGGCATCCTCCGCCAGGTGGAGAACGGGCTGGCCGTCCGCATGGCGGTGCTGTATCTGTGTGTGCTTTCACAAGGCCAGGCCGCCGCCTGAAACGTAACCGACATGTCATCCCTGCTCATCCAAAACGGCACCGTCCTCGACCCCTCGCAGAACATCGAGCGCAAGGCGGATGTGCTGATCCGCGACGGCCGCGTCGCCTCCGTCGGCGACCGCCGCGGCAGCGCCGACCAGGTCATTGACGCGTCGGGCTGCTATGTCACGCCCGGGCTGATCGACATTCATGTGCACTTCCGCGAACCGGGCGACGAAGAGGAGGAGACCATCGCCAGCGGCGCCGCGGCCGCGGTGATGGGCGGCTTCACCACCGTCTGCTGTATGCCCAACACCCGCCCCGCGCTCGACAACGAAGGGCAGATCGAGTTTGTCCTCCGTGAGAGCGCCCGCGCCGGGCTGGCCAACGTTCTGCCGGTCGGCGCGATCACGAAGGAGCGCGCGGGAAAGGAATTATCCGAGATCGGCTCGATGCTGGCGCGCGGCGCGGTGGCGCTCAGCGACGACGGCGTCGGCGTCGACAGCGCTTCGGTGATGCGCAAGGCACTGCAATATGCCCGGATGTTCGACGCGCTGATCATGCAGCATGCCGAGGAACACTCGCTGATGGGCGGCTCGATGCACGCCGGCGTGGTGTCAGTCGAACTGGGCCTGGGAGGCATTCCTGCCGAGGCCGAGCAGCTGATGATCGCGCGTGATCTGCTGCTCAACCGCACGATCGGCTGCCGTTATCACGTGCAGCACATCTCCACCGCATGGAGCGTCGAGCTGATCCGTCGTGCCAAGCGCGACGGCCAGAGCGTGACCGCCGAGGTCGCGCCCCATCACCTGCTGCTGACCGACGAAGCCTGCCGCGGGTATGACACCAACTTCAAGATGAATCCGCCGCTGCGGGCGCGGGCGGATGTCGAGGCGTGCATTCAGGGCGTGATCGACGGCACCATCGACTGCCTCGCCACCGATCACGCGCCGCACCGGGCCGAGGAAAAAGAGCTCGAGTTTTCGCGCGCCCCGTTCGGCATCATCGGGCTCGAGTGTGCGCTGCCGCTTTATGTGAAGGCGCTGGTCGAGCCCGGATATCTGTCGTGGCTCAAGCTGATTGACCTGATGTCGACGGCGCCCGCGCGCATCATCCGCAGCGACCGCGGCACGCTTCGCGAGGGCGCGGTCGCCGATATCACCGTCATCGACCCGCGACACACCTGGACAATCGATCCCTCGACCTTTGCCTCCAAGAGCCGCAACTGCCCCTTCGCGGGCTGGCAGGTCACGGGTCGGCCTGTCCGCACCATCGTCGGCGGGGAAACGCGCTGGTCGCTAGCGCGCTGAGCCGGCGTCGCCGCCTTCGCTCCTGATCTGGCAGTCGCTCACGGACCGCTCCGGTTTTGCGTTTCCGTGAACCGTCGACCACGTCAGACTGTCGTGGTGCATTAGGTGTTGGCATCGATAGTTGTTGTCACGGTGGAATGGTGCCTACCATCAGCCGCGCGAATGGTTCGTCGTCGAGGCCGACGGCGGAGTGTGATTCTCAGGGCAAGGGAAAACTCTATGACACGTTACTTCGCTCCCGGCATCGCCGTCGGGCTGATGCTGTTGCTGGCCCTGGTGCTTGTTGGTTGCGGCGACAGCGCCGACGCCCGGGAGGGCCCCCCCGAGAGACCGCCCGCCGCGGTCACCGTTGCACAGCCGGTCGTCCGTGAGGTGGTGGAGTGGGATGAATACCTCGGGCGGCTCGAGGCGGTGGAGACAGTCGAAGTCAGGGCCCGGGTGGGCGGTTATGTGCAATCGGTCAACTTCGCCGCCGGTTCGGTCGTCAGGGAGGGCGACCTGTTGTTCGTGATTGATCCCAGGCCGTTCAAGGCGGCGTTCGACGCGGCCGACGCGCGGGTGAAGCAGGCTGAGGCGAATGTTTCGCTCGCGCAGACCGAGTTCGACCGCATCGAGCGTCTTCGGCCGTCGGGGGCGGTATCGCAACAGGAGTTCGACACCCGCCGGTTTGAGTTGCTCCGCGCCCAGGCCGCGGTGCTCGAAGCGCAGGCCGCCGCGGAGACCGCCCGTCTCGAACTCGAGTGGACACAAGTCCGCGCCCCCATCACCGGCCAGATCGGACGCGAGCAGGTCACGCCCGGCAACCTCATCACCGGCGGCTCCGTCGGCGCGACGCTGCTGACCACCATCGCATCACAGGACCCGATGTATGCCTACATCGATGCCGACGAGCGGTCGGTGCTCAAATACATCGCGCTGCGCCGCGCCAAGCAGCGTGTGAGCGCACGGGATCAGCCCTTGCCGGCCATGATCCGCCTCGAAGACGGCTCGCCGGGGCGCGAGGGTGTTGTTGATTTCGTGAACAACCGCGTCGATGCCAGCACCGGCACCCTCCGGGCGCGGGTCATACTGCCCAACCCGGGCGCCGAGCTGTTGCCCGGGCTGACGGTTCGCGTGCGGATACCCGGCTCGGGGCGGTATCGGGCGGTGCTTGTGGCCGAAGAAGCGATTCTTGCCGATCAGAGCCGCCGAAACGTGATGGTGGTCAACCGGCAGACCAACCAGGTCGAACCGCGAAGCGTGGTGGTGGGCGCCTCGTTCGGGCAGTTGCGTGCGATCACGTCGGGCCTGACGGGCGATGAATGGATCATCGTCAACGGGCTCATGCAGGCGCGTCCGGGGGCGGCGGTCAACCCGCAGGAAGGCGCGATGCCTCACGCGGAGGCGGTTGATCAGCTGATCAACGCCGGCTCGCCGACCACGCGGCAGCTTCCGACCACGCGCGAAGTGCAGGAGGCGCCCGCCCCGCAGGAGGGTGCGCCATCGTCATCATCGCCTGCTCCGCAGTCGTCTCGCGCGGGCGACGCCGCCCACGCCGCCGGTGGCATCGGGTCGGTCTGGCCGGATGGTTTGCTCCATGAGGCGGGTGAGCTTGTCCTTCCCGACCTGTATCACGCCGACGCCCAGCCGCCGAGCGGGCTGTTCGATATCGTCGCGACCGTGACCCCGTGTATCGCAAAGCTCGGCGTCGTTCGCACCGGGCCTTCCTGGCGGACGATTGATCGTATTCCGATCGGCCCGATGGGCGTGCCGCCGACGCTCGATGATGCGCGTGGAGGTGCGTTTTGAAGTTTGCCCACTTCTTCATCGACAGGCCGGTCTTCGCGGCGGTGATCTCGATCGTCACCGTGATCATTGGGGCGCTGGCGTATTTCGTGCTGCCGCGGGCGCAATACCCCGACATCGTCCCGCCGACCGTGATCGTGAGCACCGCCTATCCCGGCGCCAATGCGCAGACGGTCGCCAACACGATCGCCGCGCCGATCGAGCAGGAGATCAACGGCGTCGAGGGCATGCTCTACATGTCGAGCCAGTCGACGAATGACGGTCAGTATCGGCTCACCGTCACGTTCGAACTCGGCACCGACCTCGACATTGCCCAGGTGCAGGTGCAGAACCGCGTCGCGATCGCCGAGCCGAGGCTGCCCGAAGAAGTCCGGCGGCAGGGCGTCACGGTGCGGAAAAACTCGCCCGACATCACGCTGGTTGTCCAGCTCTATTCCCCGACCGGCGAGTATGACACGCTCTATCTGTCCAACTTCGCCACGCTGCAGGTGCGCGATGTTCTCTCTCGCCTTCCGGGTGTCGGCGACGTGTTTCTCTTCGGCGCGCGCGATTACTCCATGCGCGTGTGGCTCGATCCGGTGCTGCTCCAGACGCGCGGGCTGACCGCGGGCGATGTGGTCAGGGCCATTCGCGAGCAGAACCTTCAGGTGGCCGCCGGAACGATCGGGCAGCCGCCGCTACCTGACGGCGGTGTCGCCAACCAGCTCACCGTCAACGCCCAGGGGCGTCTTGAAGACCCGGCCGAGTTTGCCGAAATCGTGATCGCGACCGGCGAAGATGGACGCGTCGTCAGGCTCCGCGACGTCGGCCGCGTCGAACTGGGCGCCCGCGATTACAGCGTCAACGCCTATCTCAACGGGCGCGAAGCCGTCGCGATTCCGGTGTTCCAGCTTCCCGGCTCCAACGCGATCGCCACGGCCGATTCGGTCTACCGCGCGATGGAAGAGCTGCGGCAGAGCTCGATCTGGCCGCAGGGCATCGACTATCGCATCCCCTATGACACGACCGTTTTCGTGCGTGAGAGCATCAACGACGTCTACAAGACGCTCGCCGAAGCGGTGCTGCTGGTGGTGATCGTCGTGCTGGCGTTTCTCCAGAGCTGGCGGGCGTCGATCATCCCGCTGGCGGCGGTGCCAGTGTCGCTGATCGGCACGCTGGGCGTGATGGCCGCCCTTGGCTTCTCCCTCAACAACCTCTCGCTCTTCGGGCTGGTGCTGGCGATCGGCATCGTCGTCGACGACGCCATCGTTGTGGTCGAAAACGTGGAGCGATGGATCGAATCCGGCCTGTCGCCCCGCGATGCGGCCTATAAAGCGATGGACGAAGTGACCGCGGCGGTCATCGCCATCGCGTTTGGCCTGACCGCGGTCTTTGTTCCCGTCGCGTTTATCAGCGGTATCACCGGACAGTTTTATCGTCAGTTCGCGCTGACGATCTCGGCGGCGACGCTGATCTCGGCGCTCAACTCGCTGACGCTCTCCCCGGCGCTGGCGGCGCTGCTGCTGCGGTCGCGGCACGGGCGCGTCGACTGGTTTCAGAAGCTGATCAACATCGTGCTGGGGTGGGCGTTCAAGCTGTTCAACAAGACGCTCGACATCGGCACCTCCGTTTATGTCAGCATTCTCAAGGTGGCGCTGCGTCTGTCGGTCATCGTGCTGCTCATCTACGGCGGGCTGCTGGCGCTGACCTATCTGGGCTTCCGCACCGTTCCGACCGGCTTTATTCCCCAGCAGGACACCGGCTATCTCATCGTCAACCTGCAGATGCCCGATGCCGCCTCGATCTACCGCACCGACGAGGTCATGCGCCGGCTGGCGAAGATCGCCAACGACACCGAGGGCGTCGAAGACACCTTCGCGATTGCGGGCTATTCCGCGCTCACCGGCACCAACCAGTCCAACGTCGGCGCGATGTTCGTCGTGCTCAAGCCGTTCGAAGAGCGCGCCGGTCACCCCGAGCTCAGCGGCGCCGCGATCATGGGGCGGATTCAGGCCGAATACGCCCAGATCCAGGAAGGCTTTGCGCTGGTCTTCCCGCCGCCTGCGGTGCGCGGGCTCGGCAACGCGGGCGGCTTCAAGCTCCAGATACAGGACCGTATCGGCACCGCCACGCCCGCGGCGATCCAGGCCGCGGCCGACTCCGTCGTGGCCGCGGGCAACCAGAGCCCGGTGCTTGCGGGGCTTTTCACAGGGTTTCGCGCCAACGTGCCCCAGCTTTTTGCCGATGTCGACCGGCAAAAGGCGAAGCAGCAGGGCGTCGCGGTCACCGATCTGTTTGAGACGCTTCAGGTCTACCTCGGGTCGGTCTATGTCAATGACTTCAACTTCCTCGGGCGCACGTATCAGGTCATCGCCCAGGCGGAGCCGTCGTTCCGCGTGCGGCCGGAGGACGTTGCCCAGCTCCGCACCCGCAACAGCCAGGGCGAGATGGTTCCCCTCGGGGCGGTGATGAATCTGCAGGAGATCACCGGGCCGGTCCGCATCAACCGCTACAACCTTTACCCCTCGGCCGAGATCAACGGCTCGGCGTTGCCGGGCGTCAGCACGGGCGAAGCCACCGACGAGATGGAGCGGATCGCCCAGCGAGTGCTCCCCCAGGGCATGAGCTATGAGTGGACCGAGCTCACATACCAGGAGAAAGCCGCGGGAAACACCTCGCTGCTGATCTTCCCGCTTTGCATTCTGTTCGTGTTCCTGACACACGCGGCCGAATACGAAAGCTTCTCACTGCCGACCGCGATCATCCTGATCGTGCCGATGTGTCTTCTCAGCGGCATTGCCGGGGTCTGGCTGCGCGGGCAGGACAACAACATCTTCACGCAGATAGGCTTTGTCGTGCTGGCAGGGTTGAGCGCCAAGAACGCGGTGCTGATCGTCGAGTTTGCCAAGCAGCAGGAAGAGCACGGGCTGCGTCCGCGTGAGGCGGCCATTGAGGCCAGCCGTCTGCGCCTGCGGCCGATTCTCATGACCAGTTTCGCATTCATCCTGGGCGTTGTGCCCCTGCTGCTGGCAACGGGCGCCGGCGCCGAGATGCGCCAGGCGCTGGGCACGGTGGTCTTCGCGGGCATGCTGGGGGTCACGTTCTTCGGGCTGCTGTTCACGCCCGTCTTCTACTACAGCATTCGCTGGCTCACCGGGGGCACACGCAATCCGATGCCCCCGGCGCACGGCCGCGGCGAGCGTGGCGGATCGGCCGCCGGCAATGATCACGGCAACGCGCCTGCCGCCGCGCCGTCGTCCGCTTCCCCCGTGAAGGCCGGGTCACCACAATCGACGCCCGAAAACGGACACGCTCCCGCTGGTGTCGACAGCCCGCCCGGCGGGGCATCGCCGAAGCCGGCTCACTAGCGAAGCGCCGCGGGATTGCTGCAGGCGCGTGACTGCCGGGTGAGCGCGTACCCCTATCGCACTCACGGGGGCGGCGCGCTATCCTGCGGAGATGTCGATGCCGGGTCAGCGCCACGCGGCCTTTGTCAGTTATCAGTATGCCGCCGACGCCACCAACGGCGCTGCCC
>CAZBOE010000049.1:21313-24242 GCA_964493365.1 uncultured Tepidisphaeraceae bacterium
AGTTGCTGTCATCCCGCGGCCATGTGCCGGTGACCATCGGGGCCGAGGGCTTCGCGCTACATCGCGCAACCATCGGCAATGCGGTGACGACGGTCTTCGAGCCGCTCGACGGTTCGCGGCCGGGTGATGTTCCGCCCGTGCGGCAGGCTTATCCGTTTCTCATGCTGGCCGACCGCCAACTTCGGCGCGACCCGCCCGATGTCATCATCACCTTCGGCGGCGGCTGGGTGCAGCGTGCGCTGCATGGCCTCTTCGCGGCCCACGGCCGGCCTGTCGTGTTCTGGCTGCGCAACATGCTCTACGGCAGCCGCGACCTGTTCGGCGGCATGCATGCGATCATTGTGCCGTCGCAGTTCACCGCAGATGGGTATCGCCAACGACTGGGGATCGAGTCGATCGCCATCCCGTCGCCGGTCAACGCCGCCCGCGTGACGGTGACCGAGGCGCAACCGACACACCTGACGTTCATCTCGCCGCTGCCGGAGAAGGGTGTCTTCCTCTTCGCTCGGATCGCTTCTGAGCTCGCGCGTCGGCGTCCGGAGATTCCGATCCTTGTGGTGATCGGCCGGGGGCAGGCGGCGTGGCTCGACAGCACCGGCCTCACCCTGGGCGGGTTGCCCAACCTAACCGTGATTCCGCCCTCCGATGATCCGAGGCAGTTCTTCGGCAAGACGCGGGCGCTGCTGGTGCCGTCGCTCAATGAGGAGACGTTTGGCCGGGTGGCTGCCGAGGCGATGATCAGCGGCATTCCTGTACTGGCCACCCGGCGCGGCGGTCTTGCCGACACGGTGGGTGACGGTGGTTTTCTTTTCGACGTTCCCGTGGGATACACCGGTCTGACGCTGCGCGTGCCTCCGGTCAGCGTGGTCGAGCCGTGGCTCGAGACGATCATTCGCTTGTGGGATGACTCCGACTTCTATGCCGCCGCGCGCCGAAGAGCGATCGCATCGGCCGCCCGCTTCGACGGACAATCGATCGCGACGCGGCACGAAGCGGTCTTGCTCGACGCCTGCGCCGCGGCCCGTGGCGAAGGCGCGGCCGGTCACGATGCCGGGGCGGCGCTTGGCGCGATACTCGCGTCGCTTCAACCGCCGCCGCCGGGATTGAACGACCTGCCGACCGAGGGGCAGGCCGGCATCGATGCGACGGCGCCGCTGTCTCCGGAGGCGGCCGACGCACTGCTCGACAGGCTGGATCGCCGACCCACCTGATGCCCCGACGGGCACAGAGCAGAGGCCAGCAAGATCACTCGCGTATTAACGTTAAGATATTAGCATGTGCGGAGTAGCGAGGGCCGGACGTTGTCGTGGCCGGCCGCTGACGATGGCCTGTGGCGCTGACACCTCGGCCATCGTCAGCGGCGGAGGATGCAGCGACTGTTGACCTTCCTGCGCCGCGGTGGGCACATTCAAGGGCGACCACCGTCAGTTTGCGGTGGGTGTCGTGCATACGGGCTTTGAGGTACGTGACACTGATGGCGGTCAACTCATGATGACGCACCCGATCACCAACGCGTGGGGCCGGACGACCCCCCGGCGACTGCTGGCGAAGGAGCGTGTGTTGTATCGCTCGCCGCCCGATCGGTCATACAACCACCACGCGCAGATCACGCATCACGATGGGCGGCTTCTGGTCACGTGGAGCGAGGGCGAGCGTGACGAAGACATGCCGGGACAGCGGATGATGCTCATCACCAGCGACGACGCCGGCGTCACATGGAGCGCGCCGCGGCCGCTGTGTGACTACCTGCCCGGCCGATTCGGCAAGGGCGTTGTCACCAGCGAGGGCATCCACGTCCACCAGGACACGCTTGTCGCCTATGCGGGCTATTACGACCGCACCGAATTCGGCATGCTGATGTACTACGCCGCCGGCGGACGCATCACCACGGGCGAGCAACCCTTCATCGACGGCGCTCACACCCGCATCTTCGTCAGCCGCGATCGCGGCGCAGGGTGGAGCGAGGCGGGCCGCATCGACGCATTCGTGCCCAACCTTGCGCCGCAGCGGCTTGCCTCGGGGCGGCTGATCCTGCCGGGCAACGTGACCTTCGAATACACCGACGACACGACGGGCCTCACCGGCTGGCGGCGCAGCGGGCTGCCTCGGATTCCCCCGGACACCATCGACGCGCCCGGCGCCTACGAACACGCCCACGCCGCCCGGGGCGATCGCGAACACTACTGCGAAGGCTCGTGCTACCAGCTCGACGACGGCACGATCCGAATGATGCTGCGCACCAACCGCCACCAGTTGGCGGTCAGCCAGAGCAACGACAACGGCGCTTCGTGGAGCGAGCCTGTTCTCACCGAATACACCGACGCCGACAGCCGCCACCAGTTCGGCCGACTGCCCGACGGTCGCTTCTTCGGCCTGTCCAACCCGCAGCCGCGGTCCGTCCGCACGCCGCTCGTGCTCGCCCTCAGCCGCGACGGAGACCGCTTCGATCAGCACTTCATCGTGGGCGACGAGCCCAACTTTCTTCCGCGCATCCACGGCGTTCACAAGTACGGCCGATATGGCTACCCGTCGCTCTGCCTAGTCGGGGGCACGGCATACGTGGTCTACACGATCAACAAGGAAGATGTTGCGCTCACCACGTTCCCCGCCACGGCGCTCGACGTCTGAAGCCAGGCGGCGTGCGCGAGCGGCGCCGGATGACACTCGCGCCGGCGGTGGCTCGCCCCCGCAGCGTTGGCCGGGCGAGCATACGGACGAGGACGATCACGATAGCCACATCGATGTGCCGATCGACCACGAGCAGGCTGCTTCAGATCCTGAGCCGAAAACGCGGTTGCCCCCCGCCCCGCGTCGATTATCATCCCAACTCGGCCGGCACGATATCCGGCGCCGGTCAGACTATTGGTAGGCTATGCGACTGGGGAGAGCCGCTTGCAGGAACTGAACAATATTCGCGTAACGTGGCAAC
>CAZBOE010000050.1:0-6370 GCA_964493365.1 uncultured Tepidisphaeraceae bacterium
CCCACCTGGTCCTACAAAGAACGCGTCGTCTCCGTCGCCGTCACAAAGGCGGTTGAACTCGGCTACGACACCGTCGGCTGCGCCTCGACCGGCAACCTCGCCAACAGCACGGCCGCCCACGCGGCGCAGGCGGGCGTGAAGTGCTACGTGATGATCCCCCACGACCTCGAGCAGGGCAAAGTGCTGGGCAGCCTGATCTTCGGGCCCACCATGGTCCGCATCGCGGGCAATTACGATGACGTCAACCGCCTGTGCACCGAGATCGCCGACAAGTACGGCTGGGCCATCGTCAACGTCAACCTCCGGCCCTATTACACCGAGGGCGCCAAGACCTTCGGGTTTGAGATCGCCGAGCAACTGGGCTGGAAGCTTCCGCAGCACACGATCAGCCCGACCGCCGGCGGCACGATCCTGCCCAAGATCTACAAGGCTTATCAGGAGCTGATCGAGCTGGGCATCGTCGAAGACAACAAGCCCAGGATGTATTCCGCCCAGGCGGCCGGCTGCAATCCGGTGGTGACCGCCATTCACAAGGGCGTCGATATCATCGAGCCGCAGAAGCCCAACACGATTGCCAAGAGCATCGCCATCGGCAACCCGGCCGACGGCTACTACGTCTACCAGGCGATCGAGCAGTCGGGGGGCCGGGGCGAAAGCGCCACCGACCCCGAAATCGTCGACGCCATCAAGCTGCTCGCCCGCACCGAAGGCATCTGGACCGAGCCCGCCGGCGGGACGACGCTGGCCGTGGCGATCAAGCTCATCCAGCAGGGCCGAATCCCCAAAGACGAGAGCATCTGCGTGAGCATCACCGGCAACGGGCTCAAGACGCTCGAGACCGTGCAGGATTCGCTCGTGAGGCCCGAGGTGATCAACGCCAAGCTGACCGAGTTTGACGACATGCTCGCCCGCAACGCGCGCGACAGCGGGACGCCCGCGCCGATCGAAGCGTCGGTCATGGCGCGGCGGAAGGCAGCGCCCGCGCTGGCGTAAACGTCTGATCGAACGGCGTCGGACCGCGACGCCGAATTCATCCGGAGGCGGCCCATGGCGATGGCGTTCTCCAATCCTATTCGATCGCTCGCGGCCGCTCGATACGCCGCTGTGTCGAGGCCCGCCCGCACGCGTATAGACGGGCCCAGCCGTGTTTCGGCACGGTCGATGTCGCAGCGGGCTGTCGGTTGGCAATCGCCCGCGCCGCGGCTTCTGATCGTGCTCGCGATGGCGGCCGGCCTGATGCAGGGTCCGTGGGCGGCGGCACAGGGCCCGGCCGGGCCGGCTTCGGCATCGTCGGGCCGGGGCCCGTCATCGACCCAGCCCGTTGCTCCGTCGCCCCGCTCGCCGGATGAACTGCTGCAGGAAGCCATCGACCTGCTGCTGCAGGAATTCGAGGCCGGTCAGAAAGGCGGTCAGCCCCTTCGGCAGACCAGCGACTATTTCAACGACCTGGCCCCCGGCGATCTGCCCGAAGACGCGGTCCTTCGCGCGCTGGGCAGGCGTGTCAGCAGCGACCCGCGGGCGACAGCATACGTTCGATGGCAATTGCTCTCGGGGCTGCCCCCGGTCGTTGCCGGACCGTCGGTCGAAGGCGTCTACCGCGCGGCACAGGCAGCGCCGCCGCCTTTGCAGGCGTTCGGGTTCGCGCGGGCGCAGAAGGCCGAGCTCGACCGCGAGGCGCCCCGGGTGCGAGACGAAGCGGCGCTGGCCCGGCTCGACAGCCGCATCGCCGCCGGCGTCGAAGGCGCCGTGCTCAACAATCAGTACATTCTGCTCTACCGCGATGCCCTCTACGCGCGCCTGCCCACCGGCGCGCCCAAGATCGTGGCGGGCGCGGGTGAAGTGGTCGCGCGGCAGCGGGCGGGTCTCGACGGCGCGGCCATGGCGAGGCAACTCGAAGATGACGTGATCGAGTGGCTCGAAACCACGCCGCCGACCGATGAACTCAAGCTGGTTCGCGACGCGCTTGGCCGCATCGCTCCGGCCCTGACGCCCGTCGAGATTGTCGAGGGCGTGGTGCTCGAGCACGGTCACGGTAAGCTGAACACCCGCACGAGCGACCCGAGGCGGGCCATCGCCGATGCCCGACTGCGGATCGAAGAACTCCTGCGGGGCCCGGGCGTTCGGCGGCTTACCCCCGAGCAACGGCGCGGCGGCGAACTGCCCGAGGATTAGCCGCAACGCGGCGGCACAACCAGAAGGAAGACAGGCAACATGAGCGTGAAGGTCAGAATCCCCTCCCCCCTGCGAAGTTACACCAACGGCGCCGATGTCGTCGAAACAACCGGCGGCACTGTGGCCGAAGTGCTGGGCGATCTGAAGTCCAAGGCCGCGGGCATCGAGTCGCGGCTGTTCAAAGGCCCGGCCCAGCTCAACCGCTTCGTCAACATCTACGTCAACGACGAAGACATCCGGTTCCTCCAGAACCTCGAGACGCCGGTCAAGCAGGGCGACGAGGTGAGCATCGTCCCGGCCATTGCCGGCGGGTGAGATCTCGCGTAGCCGACCCGATGCCAAACCGTCATCCGACAATACAGGACAGCCCATGCCCCAGCCCGCGCCCTATTCCCGTCGTTGCTGGCTCACCTTCCCGTCGAAGACGCAGGTCGAGCAGCCGATCATCTGGCGGATGGCCCGTCAGTTTCCCGATGTGATGTTTGACATCCGCCAGTCGAGTGTCCGCGACGACATCGGCATCATGGCGGTGCTGTTCTCAGGCAAGGAAGACGACGTCAATGCCGCGCTGGCGTTCCTGCGCGAAGCAGGCCTGACCGTCGAGCCGATCGAAAAGAACGTGCTCGAAGGCTGACGACGCCCGCGATCGCCAACACCGGTTGCCCCCAAGGGGGCGCCCCACGCCTGCCCAGCGCCGCTGGTTACCCAGCCCGCTTCGAGCGGTAGCCGGCGGGGGTTTCGCCGGTCGTGGCGCGGAAGACGCGGGTCAGGTATTGCACCGAGCTGAAGCCGCTTTCGATGGCGACCTGCTTGATCGCCAGCGAGCTGCCGGCCAGCAGTTCCTTGGCGCGGTTGAGCCGCACGCGCTGAATCTCCTGGTGGATCGTCCGCCCCGTGACCTGCTTCATGCGTTGCTGGAGCGAGGTGCGCGAGACGCCGACGAACGCCAGCACGTCCGACGCCATCAGCCCTTTGCAGGCGGTGTCGCGGATGTACTGGATCGCCCGGCTCACGTCCTCGTCTTCCGAAGCCACGACGTCGGTCGACTGCCGCGTGATCACGCCGCGCGGAAGCACGGTCGCCCGGTGGCTGGTGAAATCGCGACCGGCCATCATCTTGTCGAGCATGGCCGCCGCTTCATAGCCGATGCCCTCGGGGTTGACATCGACGCTCGACAGCGCCGGGATGCCCAGGTTGCACAGGGCTTCGTCGTTGTCGACGCCCACGACCGCGACATCGTCGGGCACATGGAGCCCCGCCCGGCGGGCGGCGTCGAGCACATGGAGCCCGCGCTCGTCGTTGGCCGCCATGATGCCCACCGGCTTCGGCAGTGAGCTGATCCAGTGAGAGAGGCGCTCCTGCTCGTCTTCCCACGCCAGGTGGCCGGCGGTGGGCTCGGTCGGGAACAATTCGCAGCGGTGACCCGCCTCACCGACGAGCTGCCGGAAGTGATCGGCGCGGAGGTCGAGTGAGAGGTTTTCGCCCCGCATGCGCCCGACGAAGCCGAAGTGTCGAATGCCGCGCTCCAGCAGGTGGTTGGCCGCCAGCTTTGAGACCTCGGCGTTATCGACCCCCACATAGGGGAACGGCACGCCCGGCAGCAGGCGTCGCAGGTTGACCACCGGCAGACGCGTGCGCAGCAGCAGTTGCGCCATTCGGGCGGTCTCGACGCGGGCGATGATCCCGTCGCCGCGCCAGGTGCGGAGCCACTCGGGGGCCAGGTCGGTCAGCCCGATCGGGCGGACATACATCGACCAGCTCCCTCCCTGCTGCCGGTTGTATCGCGCGATGCCCTGAAGAATGCCGCGCCCGTACGAGCCCGACGTTTCGATGAGCAACGCCAGGTGACGCATCCGCACCGGGGTGCGAACCAGCGACGGGGCGCTTCGATTGTCAAAAACGATCGGGTTTTCCCCCTCAAGCCCCGGGTGAGTCGGTGATGGAGCGGCGGATCGGACAAGCGATTTGGATGGAGCGATCATAGATGTGGTTCCTCGGCCAAGTGGAATCTAGAACCCACCCCACCTTGCGACAGTGCATTCGTGCGTATAAATATTATGAACCAGCGCAAACGGTGTCGGATAGTTGCGTAAGGGGTGCCGTTTTCGGCCTCTCTGTGAGGGGGGCCGGTCATGGGAATGAAACATGTCGCTTGATTCTTTGCCCAAACCCCAGCGACACCTGCCCCGTGTGGCTCTGCTGATCGAGACCACCCGCTCGTACGGTCGCAATGTCCTGCGCGGCATCGGCGACTACGCCCGCGTGCACGGCCCGTGGCTCTTCTACCTCACCAGCGAGTCGCCGGTCGAAGCGATGCCGCCCAAAGACGAATGGGACGGCGACGGCATCATCGTCCAGCCCCACCAGCACCAGGGCTTCATCGAGCAGTTGGCGCGCAGCGGGCTTCCGGTGGTGTCGCTGTCGGGCCCGCCCGGCACGGGGGGGTTGCCGGCGGTCCGCGCCAACCAGGACGCTGTCGCCGAGCTTGCCATGGCGCATTTCCGCGAGCGCGGGTTTGTGCGGTTTGCCTATTGCGGCAACCCGCCGGAAGTGATGTGGCCGCCGACGGGCCAGTTGTTTCGCCTGCTCGCCGAGCGGCAGGGCTACAAGTGTGACGTCTATCAGCCCGCCTATCAGCCGCAGGAACGGACGCTCCGGCTGGCCGACATGTCGGAATGGCTCCGCTCGCTGGAAAAGCCCGTTGCGTTGCTGGCCGGCAGCGACCCCCGGGCCCGCGAAGTGCTCGATGCCTGCCGGCTCGCGGGGCTCCATGTTCCCGAAGAGATCGCCGTGCTGGGGGTCAATGACGACGAGTTGTTTTGCGAAATGGCCAACCCGCCGCTCTCGAGTGTGATCCACAACGCGCGGCGTATCGGCTACGAAGCCGCGGCCATGCTCGACCGCCTGATGTCGGGGCGAAAGGCGCTGACCGATATCGTGGTCGATCCGCTGGGCGTTCGCGCCAGGCAGTCGACCGACCTGCTGGCGATCGAAGACAGCGAAGTGGCCAAGGCGGTCCGGTTCATCCGCGAGAACGCGACGCAGGGCATCCATGTCGACGATGTGCTCGAGCAGGTGGCGCTGTCGCGGCGGGCGCTGGAGATGCGCTTCCGAAGCGCTGTCGGTCGGCCGCTGCACATGGAGATCCGCAGGGTGCAGCTCGAGCGGGTGAAGGAGTTGCTGGTCACCACCGACTACAAGCTGGAAAAGATCGCGGAGATGACCGGGTTTTCCAGCGCCCAGTATCTTGCGGGGTTGTTCCACCGCGTGGTGAGCATGACGCCCGGCGCATACCGCCATGCCGGGCGAGCCGGGGCGGCCGCGGGCTGACGATACCGGGCGGCGCCCGCGGCCCGCCGGCGACAACACGACCTTGCGCACACGCGTTGACGCGCGATGCAATCACCCCGTTCGTTTCCTGCAATCACTGAAAATGCAAGTGTTTAAGTCGTCGCAGCGGGGTTGCGCCCGTTGGCAAAACATTTTCGCAAAAGCGTACTGGCGAAGTCGTCTGCATGGACTAGTTTTCGAAGTGTCACGGGCGAGGTTCGCGGCGGGCATCGATGCGACGCCGCCGAAACGCCTGTGTGCCATGTCTGTGTCATGTCGTCGGCAAGAACGGCAGCGTGAGGGTTTCCCTGGGAGCCGTTGTGCCGCAACCGTGTCGGCTGACGATCGGTGGTTTGGCATTGTCCCCCGCGGGCCTCCGGGCGACCGGGCGCGAGTGTCGGGTTTGATCCATGAACGACCCATCGCCAGCCTCGCCGTCTCCCGTCGCCGTCGCGCCGGCGGCATCGCCTAGGCCGGCGCTCGACACGCCGGCGCTCGATCGCCCGGCATTGGACAGCCCGGCACTCAATGGCCCGACACTTGATGTCCTAGCGCGTGAGGGCCCGGCGAGTGATGGTCCGGCGCGTGATGGTCCGGCGCCGGCCAGCTCCGCAGTCCACGCCCCCGCGATCAAAGCCCCCGCCATTCACAGTCCCGCCGCTAGCGGTTCCGCCGCACACCGTCCCACGTCAAGCATTGCCAACCCGACCACGCATGCCGCCGCGGCCGCGTCCGCCGATCTGGTTGTTCGTCCTCGCCGTCGCGGGCGTCGTCGTGTGTCGCTCGAGTCGGTCGAACCGATCGTGGCCGCCGAGTTGCCCGCCCCAGTGCCGGCCCGCCCAGCAATGCAAATTGTCTCCTGGCCTCC
>CAZBOE010000050.1:6380-23783 GCA_964493365.1 uncultured Tepidisphaeraceae bacterium
ACACCACGCAGGGCGACACCAACGGTGTGCCGAGCCATGCCGACGGTGTGCACGGCAGTGGCAACGGTGTGCACGGCAACGGTGTGCACGGCAAGACCAAGGGTGTTCTCGGCGGCGCCGACGCGGCCGGGGGGTTGGGCCACTCGGGCAGAACCTTGGCACGCCACTTCACCCCCTCACACCGAGGCGGCTCCAACCGCGCGGGGCAGGGCCCTGGTGTTGGGCGGTTTCCTGGGGCGCACGTCGATCTCGCCGCGATGCCGGTGATCGACCCGACGATCCGCGTGCCGGTGATTTCGCAGCGGGAGTTCGACATCCGCCACTACGGTGCGGCGGGCAACGGCACAACCGACAACACCGACGCCATCGTCAACGCCGTCACCAGCGCATTTGAGAGCGGTGGCGGCCGCGTCGTGGTGCCGGGCGGATCGTGGCTCACCGGTCCGATCGCGCTGCTCAGCGGTGTCGAGCTCTCGCTCGACGAGCACGCGGAGCTCCGGATGATCGGCGACGCCGGTTTGTTTCAATCGCCCGAGGCCGATCGCGGGCTGCTCGGTGCGTGGTTGCCGCTCATTCTCGCCCGCGGGTGTTCGGGTGTGGCTTTGACCGGTCGCGGCCGCATCGCGTGCGGAGACGCGACGCACTGGATCGCCCAGCCCGTGTCCCGGTCGCGCGGCCGCAAACCCATCGACCTGCCCGCGCCGCACCCGGCGCTGTTCAAAGCGATTGCCTGCGACGGGCTGGTGATCGAGCATCTTCGCTTCGACACCGGCGCTTGCGTGTCGGCCGTGTCGGTCAGTGGGTCGCGGCATGTCACGATCCGCCACATCACGGTGTCGTCGGTGCCGCGCCAGGATCGGCCGGCCGGCGGCATCGACACGCGCCAAGCCGAGTCGCGCGCCCCGGGCGTGATGATCGATTCGTCGAGCGAGGTGGTGGTCGAAGAGTGTGACGTGTCGGCCGACGGAGACGGCGTGGTCGTCCGATCGAGACAGCCGCTGCCGTCGTCGGGCGGAGCGGATTCGAGCCTGCCGACCCCCGTCGCGTCGTTGGCGCCCGTCGCAACCCCGGCCACAGGCCCTGACGCGCTCGAGCCCCGGCCCGCCTCCACTGCGGTGGTGGAAGACGAACGAGGCCCGGGCACAGTCGATGAAGCGGCCGGCGCGACGCCTGTCGCCCGCCCGCGCCGACGTCGGCATGACGAGGCCTCGGTCGATCTCGTGCCCAGCCGCGACATTGTCCTTCGCCGCCTCCGCGTCAGCGGCGGGGCCGCGGCGGTGGTGATCGGCGATGTCCACGGCGGGGGTGTCAGCAATGTGCTGGTCGAACAATGCTATTGCGACGGCGTGCGCCTGGGCGTGCGTATCGAAGCCCCGCGCCGGCGCGGGCAGGTCGTCGAAAACGTGGTCATCCGAAACACGGCGATGGGCCGCATCGACGGACAGGCGATCCTGCTGGCGACCGGGCCGGCCTCGCCGTCGCCGTCGACCCTGGCCGCGCCGGTGTGTCGAAACATTCACCTGAGCGGGGTCGAGTGCCGCGACGCCCGCGAGGCGGTCCGGATGGTCGGCGCCAACCAGGGCGCGCTGCGGCAGATCCGCCTCGAGAATGTCGCAATCGCCTCGGAAGAGGGGCTGTTCTGCAGCGGGTCGCGCGACGTCATGCTGATCGATGTCCGCATCTCGCCGCGGTTCGGGCCCGTGTTGTCGCTTCGCGATACGGTCGGCGTGACGATACAAGGGATGAGCGGCGCGCCGGGCGGCAACGTGTTTCTCGACCTCCGCGGGCGTCACACGCGTGATGTCCGCATCATGGGCGACGCCCACGAGAGCATCCGCCCTGCGGTGGTCATCGGTGTGGAAGTGCCGCGGGATGCGCTGGTGCACGAGTGATGAAGCCAAGTGAGTTCACATCGTCGTCGGCGGCGCCGAGCCCCGGCGCTATCGACCCGTCGGCCCCGCAGCAGGTCGGGCGATCGGTCACCTGGCGAAGCCTGGCGGTGGGCACCCTCTCGGTGCTGCTGATCGCCACGGCGGGGCCCTACAACGACATGGTGCTGTCCGACACGCCGTTGACCGCCACCTTTCTGCCGGTGGCGGGCGTGCTGGCGCTGTTCCTCATCGCGGTGGTGATCAACGCGCCGCTCCACCGCTTTGCCCCGCGGATGGCGCTGCGCACGGGCGAACTCGCGGTCATCATGCTGATGACGCTGGTCGCCTGCGCCGTGCCCGCATGGGGGCTGGTCCGATTTCTCGTGCCGACGCCGGTCGCGCCGTTCCGCATAGGCCAGGGCGAGCCCGAGTTCTGGACGCCGTTCATCCAGATGGGGCTGCCGTCGTGGCTGTTTCCTGTCCAGAACATGGCCGACGGTCGGACCGAGCGCGTCGTCTCCACGTTTTATCAGAGCGTCAGCCCGGGCGAGGCGATCCCGTGGGGCGCGTGGGTGTTGCCCGCGATCAGCTGGGGTGTGTTTGCTGTCGCCATGGTCCTCACGCTGCTGGCGATGGCGCGGCTCGTGACCTATCAGTGGCTGGTCAACGAGCGGCTGCCGTTTCCGCTGGTTCAGATACAGGTCGAGATCATCGAGGCGCCCGAGCGCGGTCGGTGGCTCAACAGCCTGCTGGCCAGCCGAACGCTGTGGATCGGGCTGTGCGTGGTGTTTGTGATCCACTCGCTTACCGTGCTCTCGGGCTATTTCCCCAGCCGGGTGCCGACCATTCCCCTGGGCTATGACCTCAGCGGGGTGTTTTCCGAAGAGCCGCTGGTCTATCTCAACAGCAAGGTCAAGGCGGCCACCATCTCGTTCATGGTGCTGGGGGTGACCTTTTTCATCCGCTCACGGGTGGCGCTGAGCCTGTGGCTGATCTACCTGGGCACCAATGTCGTCAACGTGCAGCAGGCGATGATGGGCCAGCAGGCTATCAGCAGCGACGCATGGCGCGACCAGCACCTCGGCGCCAGCGTTGCCTTCATCCTCGGATTCCTCTGGATCGGCCGGGCGCACTGGCTCAAGGTCGTCCGCAACGCGTTCGGCGGCGGCGCGAGCCGCGAATATGCCGTCGCGTTCTGGGTCGCGGTCGCAGGCATCGTCACGATGACCGGCTGGCTGCTGGTCATGGGGGTGGCCTTCTGGATGGCCGCCCTGATCGTGCTGATCATCCTGGCGGCCCACCTGGTGGTGACGCGGGTCGTCGCGGAGACGGGGCTGCCGATGTGGCGCTCGGGCCTGCAGGTGTCGCAGCTTTACTCCAACATGCCGACCGCCTGGCTCTCCGGCCGAGACGTCTATTTCGCGGGGGTGTTCACGCTGATGGGCCCGGTCTCGACCCGCGACAGCCTCGCGACGCTCGGATCGACGGGGCTGGGCATCACCGAAAAGGCCGGCGTCGCGCCGCGCGAGCGATGGAAGGTCGGCGCCAGCGCCACATGGGCCTTGCTCCTGGCGCTGGCGGTCTCAGCCACCGTCACGCTCTGGTGTCACTACACCCACCCCACGCCCACTTCGCGCGACATCCGCCCGGGCGGAAACAACATCGGCGCGATCTACTTCCAGGAGCGCGACGTCGCCGACCCGTTCGTCGCCCACTCCGAGGGACAGGCGGTGCGCAAAGCCCACAAGCCCGCGGTTCACATGGGGATCGGGTTTGGTCTGACGTGCTTTCTCCAGGCGATGACGCTCCGCTTCGCGTGGTGGCCGATCCTGCCGGTGGGGATGGTCGCCACCTATGGCGCGTTTCTCGCCAATGCGTGGTTCAGCGTGTTCATCGGCTGGTTGTGCAAGGTGCTGGTGGTCCGCTTCGGGGGCGTCGAGCTGTTTCAACAGGTGCGTCCGCTGTTTGTCGGCATGATCTTCGGCGAAGCGCTGGCGGCCGGGTTTTGGCTCGTGGTCAACGCGGTCATCGTCATGAACGGCGGCGAAAGCCACGTGATCAACTTCATCATCTGACCGGCACGACCGAACCGGCGAAGCGAGGGTGACAGTGAACGGCCGATCAACGGTGCGGCTTGCCCAGGGGTGGCTCTTTCACGCGGGCGACATCGACGCGCCGATCCCCAACACCCACCTGGGCGCCTATATGGCCAACAAGGCCGGCTATGCCCGCGGCGCCGCCAGGCCGGGGTTTGATGACAGCGACTGGCAGCAGGTCAGCATTCCCCATGACTGGTCCGTCGGGGGCCCGCTCAGCCCCGACCACCACATGAACGCGGGATTCCGCCCACGCGGCATCGGGTGGTATCGTCGCCACATGCGGCTCGATCCGTCGCTGCGCGGCAAGGCGCTCTCGCTCCACTTCGGCGGCGTATCGAGCCACTGCACCGTCTTCGTCAACGGCCACACGCTCCATCGCAACTTCTGCGGATACACCTCGTTTGACATCGACATCACCGACGTCGCCCGCTTCGGCGACGACCTGACCACCATCGCGGTGCGCGTCGACGCGACCCCGATGGAGGGGTGGTGGTATGAGGGCGCTGGCATCTACCGCCATGTCTGGCTCGACGTGCGGTCGCCTGTGCATATGCCGCGCAACGGGCTGTTCTGCCGGGCAGTCAAAACCGAAGCGGGATGGGAGGCGCTTGTCGATGTGGCGGTGCGCAACTGCGGCGCTGCGCCCGCCGAGGCGAGCGTGTCGGTCGACATCCTCGACACTAGCGGCACGGTCGTGAGCACTTCAACGGCGGACGTGGGTGCTGCGCCGCTGTCGGCCGGGCGCGCGGCGCTGCGCTGCGACGTGACTTCGCCCGCATTATGGTCGATCGAAGCGCCGGTGCTCTATGCCGCCCGGGCGAGGTTGTCGGTCGCGGGTGAGGTGGTCGACGAGGCGACGGTTCGGTTCGGCTTCCGCACGATCCGCTTCGACGCGCAGCGCGGCTTTCATCTCAACGACCTGCCTACGCGGCTCAAGGGCGTTTGCCTTCATCAGGACCACGCGGGCGTGGGCGTTGCGGTTCCCGATTCGCTCTGGCGGTTTCGGCTGCGGCAGATCAAGACCATGGGCGCCAATGCCGTGCGGTGTGCGCACCATCCGCCGGCGGAGGAGTTCCTCGAAGCCTGCGACGAACTGGGCGTGCTGGTGATGAACGAAAACCGCAATTTCGGCTCATCGCCCGAGCACCTCCGCCAGCTCGAGGCGATGGTGGTCCGCGACCGCAACCACCCGAGCGTGATCCTGTGGTCGCTGTGCAACGAGGAGCCGATCCAGACCACCGAGGTGAGCACGCGAATCGCCCACACCGCGGCGCGGGCGGTGCGCGAGCTCGATCCGACCCGCCCGGTGACGGCTGCGATCAGCGGCGGCCTGCTCAATGACAACAGCATGGCAGAGGCGGTTGACGTCATGTCGATCAACTACCTGCTCCACCAGCACGATGCGTTTCACGAAAAACACCCGGGGCTGCCGGTGATCTGGGCGGAAACCGGCTGCACCTTCGGCACGCGCGGGGTCTATGAGACGGGCGGCTTCCACTTCGACGCCCGCGACACCGCCCATGCCCCATGGGGCGCGACGGCGCGGGCCACGCTGGCGCATCTGCGTGAGCGGCCGTGGATCGCAGGGCAGTTTGTCTGGAGCGGCATCGACTACCGCGGCGAGCCCTCGCCGCACGGCTGGCCTTGCGTGACCTCACACTGGGGGCTGCTCGATCTGTGCGGCTTTGAGAAAGATGCGGCCCATCTTCACCGCGCCGCCTGGGACGATCGGCCGATGGTTCACCTGCTGCCGCACTGGACGTGGCCGGGCCGGGAAGGCGGGACGATCGAGGTGTGGGCCTATTCCAATGCCGACGAGATCGAGCTGCTGATCAACGGGCGGTCGCTCGGGCGCAGGGAGCCCAGCATGTTGACCGCCACGTGGTCAGTGGCGTGGGAGCCCGGGGTGATCGAGGCGATCGCCTATCGCAACGGGCGCGAGGCGGCGCGAGACCGCGTGGAGACGGCGGGGCAAGCCGTCGCCCTGCGGGCAGAGGTGCATCCGTCGTCGGGCGCTGATCCGGCGTCGGCCGACGGGCAGTGGGCGGTGGCGGTGACGGTGACGGCGGTCGACAGCGCCGGCCGACTCGTGCCGACGGCGGACCATGCGGTGAGCGTGTCGGTCAAAGGCCCGGCGCGGGTGATCGGCGTCGGCAACGGCGACCCGGCCTCGGGTGAGGCGGATATCGGCGCGTGCCGAAAACTGTTCGGCGGCATGATGCAGGCGATCATCCAGTGCACCGATCAGCCCGGCAGCGTGACGGTGACCGCCGGCGCGGTCGGGCTGTCGGGCGGTGCGGTGACGTTTCATGCCCACGCGGCGGCATCGGTTAATGATGACCGCGTGTTGACGGTGGTGCGCAGGCCGACCTACGTCACCGGCTGGCGAATGAGCCGGATCACGGCCGATCGCCCGGACCCGACGGTGGTGATTGCCGACAGCGACATGAACACATGGGAACGTGTCGAGCCGTCGCCGGCAGGGCAGTCGGCGTGGCAGGCGGGCGGCGGGTATGCGATGTATCGCGCCACCTTCTCGCTGCCCAGGGCGATGCAGTCCGCGGGCGGGGTCTTGCGCCTCGACGGCGTGGCCGGGGCGGTGGAGGCCTACGTCGATGGCCAGCCGGTCGACGCGGCCGGGCGGATACCGCCGGGAAGTGCAAAGAAAACGGTGACGCTGGTTGTGCGGGCGTCGGCCCCACCGGCCGGGTTGATCGGGACAGTCGAGGTGGCGAGCGTGACCGGATGATGGAGCAGGAACATTGAAGCGGTAGCGAGGCGGGCTGGCCCGGGGAAGGGCGGCGCGGCACAGGGCGGCGCGGCACAGGGCGGCGCGGGGGAAGGGCGTTTCGGGTGAAGGGCGTTTTGGGTGCGTTGCATCGGAGGTGTCGGGGATCGTGTCGTTTCCGGGGCCCGCCGACGGGGGTAGAACGGAAGCCGCCGTGGGGGCGCGGGCGGTTTGCGCGGGTTGATAAAACATTGACGCGGCTTGGGATGGTCTGGAGGGGGCTGCAGCGATACAAGTGAGCGAAGAATCCGGGCTTGTCTTGTCGAATGCCACGTCTGCCCGGGCGACCAACGGAGCGAATCATGTCAGCCTTGCCTGCCACCATTCGAACACGCAGCGGAGAGCGTGCCGTCACGCTGGGCGTCATCATCGGCAACCGCGACTTCTTCCCCGATGTGCTTGTGGGCGAGGCGCGCAAAGACATCGTCAAGCTGTTTGCCGAGTCAGGGATCGAGGCGGTCATGCTTACGCCCGAACAGACCAAGCTCGGTGGCGTGGAGACCTATGCCGACGCGCGGCGGTGCGCCGAGTTGTTTGCGTCGAAGCGGGATGTGATCGACGGCGTGCTGGTCGTGCTGCCCAACTTCGGCGATGAGAAAGGCGTGGCCGACACGCTGAAGATGGCGCGGTTGAATGTGCCGGTGCTGGTGCAGGGCTATCCCGACGACCTCAACGCGCTGGGCGTGGCACGGCGGCGTGACGCCTTCTGCGGAAAAATCTCGGTCTGCAACAACCTCAAGCAGGCCGGTATCCCCTATTCGCTGACGACGCGGCATGTCGTCCACCCGACCGATGCGACATTCAGGGCCGACCTGGCGAAATTCATCGGGGTGTGTCGGGTGGTGGGCAAAATGCGCGGGGCGCGGTTTGGCGCCGTCGGCGCGCGGCCGGGCGCGTTTAACACCGTTCGCTACAGCGAGAAGATTCTCGAGCGCTATGGCATCAGCGTGACGACGATCGACCTGTCGGAGGTGCTCGGCAAGGCGGGCAAGCTCTCGGGCGACGACGCGCGGGTGAAGGGCAAGCTCGCGGAGATCGACAACTACGCCCCGGCGGGCGGCGTGCCGGGCGACAAGCTTCTGCAGATGGCGCGGCTGGGCGTGGTGCTCGACGAGTTCGTGGCCGCCAACGATCTGGATTGCACGGCGCTGCAATGCTGGACGAGCCTTCAGCAGAACTGGGGCTGCAACGCGTGCACCTGCATGAGCATGATGTCGGAGAAGCTGATGCCCAGCGCCTGTGAGGTCGACATCACCGGGGCGCTGTCGATGTACGGGCTGTCGCTGGCGTCGAAAGTGCCGGCGGCGCTGGTCGACTGGAACAATAACTACGGCGGCGACGACGACAAGTGCGTGCTGTTTCACTGCGGTAACTGGCCCAAGGCGTTTGCGCCCGATACGAAAGTGGCCAACGCGCCGATCCTCGGCAGCACGCTGGGCGTCGAGAACACCTATGGCGCGATGGAAGGCCGCGCCCCCGCGGGCCCGCTGACCTACTTCCGGCTCACCACCGACGACACGCGCGGCGTGGTGCGCGGGTATGTCGGGGAAGGAAAGCTGACCGACGACGAGCTCAAGACCTTCGGCCAGCGCGCGGTGGCCCACGTGCCGGGCCTGCAGAAACTGCTGCGGTATGTCTGCGAAGAGGGCTTCGAGCATCACGTGGCGGTCAACCTTTCCAACTGCGGCGAGATCCTCAACGAAGCGTGCACGAAGTATCTTGGCTGGGAGATCTACCGACACTCGTGAGGCAGGCTGACGCCGGACGGGCGGAATTGTTATGACGCTGGATGACCGACAACTGGCGATCCGATCGGTCCGCTATCGCAGGCGGATCATCGAGATCATTCACCATGCCGGCGCCGGGCACACGGGCGGAAGCCTGTCGTGCATCGACGTGCTCAACGTGCTTTACAACCGCGTGCTGCGGGTGTGGGCGGATCGCCCTGAAGACCCGCGGCGTGATCGCTACATTCAGAGCAAGGGCCACTCGGTCGAGGCGCTGTATGTCGTGCTGGCCGACAAGGGGTTTTATCCGCAGCACGAGCTCGAGACGCTGTGCCGGTATCAGTCTCACTGGGTGGGCCACCCGACGCGGCATGTGCCGGGCGTCGAGCAGAACACGGGTGCCCTGGGGCACGGGCTGCCGATCGGCCTGGGTACGGCGCTGGCCGGCAAGATGGACGACGCCGACTGGCGGGTGTTTGTGCTGATGGGCGACGGCGAGCTGGCCGAGGGTTCGAACTGGGAGGCCGCGATGTCGGCGGCGCACCACAAGGCCGACAACCTGGTCGCCATCGTCGACCGCAATCGGCTGCAGATCACCGGGCCGACGCGCGACGTCTGCTCCAGCGAGCCGCTCGAGGACAAGTGGCGTGCCTTCGGCTGGGAGACGCGCGTGGTCGACGGGCATGACCTTGCGGCACTGACCCGGGCGCTGGAGGCACGCCCGAGCGAGGGTCGGCCGCTCGTGGTCATCGCCGACACGATCAAGGGGCGCGGCGTGAGCTTCATGGAAAACGTCGGCAAGTGGCACCACGGCGTTCCCAGCGATGCGGAGCTGGCCAAGGCGCTGGCCGAGCTCGAGGCGGCGGAGGCTGCCCTGACCAGCGCCCGCTCAGACGAGCTCGCGATGGCCGGAGGTGTGCGATGAGCGCACCGGCCCCGTCGATGTTCAGCGAGGCGGCCGCCGCCATGCTCGGGCGGATGGGCCTGCCCGGCGGCAAGGCCAACCTCGAGGTCTTTGCCGACACGCTGCTGGAGCTGGCAAAGGCCGACCGCAACGTGGTCGCGGTGACGAGCGACTCGCGCGGCTCGGGCAAGCTGGCGCCCTTCGGCGCGGCGCTGCCGAAGCAGATCGTGGAGGTCGGCATCGCGGAGCAGAACCTTGTCGGTGTCGCGGCGGGGCTGGCGTCGGCGGGCAAGACGGTCTACGCGGTGTCGCCGGCGTGTTTTCTGACCGCCCGGTCGCTCGAACAGATCAAGAACGACGTCTGCTACAGCGATCACCCGGTGAATCTCGTCGGCATCAGCGCGGGCGTGAGCTATGGCGCACTGGGCTCGACGCATCACTCGCTGCACGACCTGGCGGCGCTGCGGGCGATTCACAATGTGGAGATCGTCGTGCCGGCCGACAACGTCGAGACGCGCGAGGCCGTCCGGGCGGCGGCAAAGCGCAACAACCCGGTCTATCTCCGCTTCGGCAAGGCCGCCATGCACACGCTGCCTTGCGAGCAGCCGTTTGAGATCGGACGGGCGCGGCAGCTTCGCGACGGGGGCGATGTGGTCATCGTCGCGACCGGTGAGACCGCGGTGCACGCGTTGCTGGCGGCCGAGCGGCTTGCGGAGAAGGACGTGTCGGCCCGCGTGCTGAGCATGCACACGATCAAGCCCCTGGATGTGGCGTCGCTCATGGCGGGGCTCAAAACGTGTCGCGCGGTGGTGACAGTCGAAGAGCACCATCTCCACGGCGGGCTGGGCGAGGCATGCGCCGCGGCGATGATGCAGGCGGGCGGGTGGAGGCCCATGAAGATCATGGGCATTCCCGATGAATACACGGTCACCGGCGCGCAGGCCGACATCTTCAGGCATTACGGCCTGAGCATGGAAGGCATCAGCGAGGCGGCGCTGCGCCTGCTGGGGCGATAACGCCGCCCGGCGCAGTCGGGCAAAGGCTGGAGGCGAGGCATGTCGCTGGTCCTGGCGATCGATCAGAGCACATCGGCCACCAAGGCCCTGCTGTTTGACGCGGCGGGGCGGGTCATCCACCGCGCCAGCCGCGAGCACCGGCAGCTCTATCCTCAGCCGGGCTGGTGTGAACACGACGCACAGGAAATCTGGGACAACACGCTCGCCGCGGCGGGCGAGGTCATCGCGCTGGCGGGCCACGCGGCGGGCGAGATCGGCTGTGTGAGCCTGTCAAACCAGCGCGAGACGTTTGTCGTCTTCGACCGCGCCACGGGGAGGCCGATCTGTCCCGCGGTGGTGTGGCAGTGTCGGCGCGGGGTGGAAGTGTGTGAGCGCCTGACCCGCGAGGGACACGCGCGGCTGATTGAAGACAAGACCGGGCTGCGAATCGACACCTATTTCACCGCGCCCAAGGCGGCGCGGCTGATGAGCGATCACCCGCCCATCGCGCGGGCGCTCCACGACGGCAGCGCCGCGCTGGGCACGATCGACAGCTATCTCATACACCGCCTCACGGGCGGCAAAGTCTTCGCCACCGACACGACCAATGCCAGCCGCACGCTGCTGCTGGATATCAGCACAATGAAGTGGGGCGCCGACTTGTGCGGGGTGTTTGGTGTTCCGATGTCGGCGCTGCCCGAGGTGCGCGACAGCACGGCCAACTTCGGCATGACCGATTTCGCCGGGCTGCTGGGCAGGTCTGTGCCGATCGTGGGTGTCATGGGCGATTCGCAGGCGTCGCTGTTCGCACACCGGTGCTTCTCGCCCGGGGCGGCCAAGGTCACACTGGGCACGGGGTCTTCGCTGCTGCTCAACCTCGGCGGACAATACCAACCCCGCGAGGCGCGCGAGGGCGGCGCGGTGACGACCATCGCCTGGTCTCACGCCGGCAGACCGACATACAGCCGCGAGGGGATCATCAACTTCGCCGCGGCGACGGTGGCGTGGCTCAAGGATCAACTGCGGCTCATCGCCGACCCGGCCGAAACCGAGACGCTGGCGCGGTCGGTGGCCGACAACGGCGGCGTCTATCTCGTGCCCGCGTTTGCGGGGCTGGGGGCGCCGCACTGGTCGGCCTCGGCGCGGGCGGCGATCGTCGGGCTTTCGTCGCAAAGCACGCGGGCCCATGTGGCACGCGCCGCGCTCGAATCCATCGCCTACCAGGTGCGCGACGCGCTGGGCTCGATGACCGGATCGTCGGCCGGCGGCGGGCGCGTGGTCTCGATCCGTGCCGACGGCGGCGCGACCCGCAACACGTTTCTCATGCAGTTCATCGCCGACATCACCGGGGTGACGGTGGAGGCGGCGCGGTCGCCCGATTGCTCGCCCCTCGGCGCGGCGATGGCGGGCATGGTGGGCAGCGGCATGGTCGGCTCGATCGAAGCGCTGGCGTCGCTGCCGCAGGAGTCAACGCGATATTCGCCGCTGATGCCGGCCGACCAGGCGGCGCAGCTCTGCAGCGGATGGGCCCGCGCCGTGCGGCAGGTGTTGGCGGGGGTGTCATGAGCGACACCATGCCCGCGCGGCCGCGGCATGACACACCCCTCGATCCGCGATCGGCTGAGGCGATCGAGTGGCCGGCAAAGTGGGTCACGACGCAGCCCGATCCTCAGGTCGACAAACCGGCGATGCCGCTATTTCGCCGGGCGATCGAGCTCGATGCCCCCGTGTCGCGGGCGATGGCTTATATCTGCGGGTTGGGTCACTTTGAGCTCCGCGTCAATGGTCGCAAAGCCGGCGACGACGTGCTCGAACCAGGCTGGACCGACTATCGCAAGCGCTGCCTCTACGTCTGTCACGATCTGACGGCGCTGCTCCGCCGGGGCCGCAATGTGCTGGGTGTGATGCTTGGCAACGGCATGTACAACGTGACCGGCGGGCGCTATTCCAAATTCAAGGCGTCGTTCGGCCGGCCGATGTGGATCGCGCGGATCGAGATCGAGCTCGCCGGGGGCGGGCGCGTCACGCTGACGTCGGACGAGTTATGGCGATGGACGCCCGGGCCCATCACGTTTTCATGCATCTACGGCGGCGAAGACTTCGACGCACGACTCGAACCGCGCAGTTGGGACGGGGGCGACACCGCGCCGGGCTACGCATTCGATGACACCACGTGGATGCCGGTCGAGCTGAGCGACGGGCCGGGCGGGGGGCTGTATCGGTCGGTCGCGCCGGCGGTGCGCGTGATGGGCGTGTCGCGGTCGGTGTCGGCGTGGCCTTGCGCCGGCGCGGTCGTGCATGACCTGGGGCAGAATTTCGCCGGCCGCCCGATGGTGAGTGTCCGCGGAGAGGCGGGTTCGTCGGTCACGCTGACCACCGGCGAACTGGTCGACGAAGGCGGGGCGGTGAATCAGAAGTTCACCGGCCGGCCCGTCAATTTCACCTACACGCTGCGGGGGCAGGGCGTCGAGACATGGCAGCCGCGATTCAGCCTGACGGGGTTTCGATATGTTTCGGTGACGACCAGAGCGGCAACAGAGGGCGGCGCGCCGCCCGAGGTGGTTGCGGTGTCGGGCGAGCGGGTCTGCTCGTCGGCCGAGCGGGTGGGCGAGTTTGCCTGCTCCAGTGAGCTGTTCAACCAGATTCACAGGCTGATCGACAACGCCGTGCTGAGCAATCTTCAGTCGGTGATGACGGATTGCCCTCACCGCGAAAAGCTCGGTTGGCTCGAACAGACGCACCTGATGGGCCCGGGCATCCTGCTGCACTACGCCGCCGCGGGGCTGTATGCGAAGGTGTCGGACGACATCGAAGATGCGCAGCACGAGAGCGGGTGTGTTCCGACGATCGCGCCGCAGTATGTGTCGTTCAAGCCGCCGTGGGATGTGTTCAACGATTCGCCCGAGTGGGGCAGCGCGTGTGTGCTCAACCCGTGGCTGGTCTATCGCTACACGGGCGATGCGGGGCTCATCGAGCGTCATTACCCGTCGATGTGCCGGTGGGTCGATTACCTCGCGTCGCGGTCGATCGGCGCGATCACGGCCTACGGGCTCGGCGATTGGTACGACATCGGCCCGGGCGAGCCGGGGTTTGCCAAGCTCACCTCGCTGGCGGTGACGGGAACGGCAATCTACTTCGAGTGCCTCACCGTGATGGCGCGGTCGGCGCGGCTGCTGGGTCGAGACGATGATGCCGACGCGTTCGAGCAGCGGGCCGGCGATGTTCGGCGGGCGTTCAACGCAACCCTCTTTGACGCCGCCCATGGCTGGTACGACCGCGGCAGCCAGACGGCCCAGGCGATGCCGCTGGCGCTGGGCATCGTCGAGCCCGGGAATGTCCCGCGCGTGCTGGGGCGGCTGGTCGACGATATCCGCGCAAACGATAATCACATCACCGCGGGCGATATCGGGTTTAAGTACGTGCTCGCGGCGCTCAGTCAGGCAGGGCGGGATGACGTCATCGTCGATCTGCTGAGCCGCAGAGACCCGCCGAGCTATGGGGCGCAGATCGAGGCGGGCGCGACGGCGCTGGCCGAGGCGTGGGACGCCAACCCGCGCAAGTCGCAAAACCACATGATGCTCGGGCATGCGCTGGGCTGGTTTATCGAAGGGCTCGTGGGGCTGCGGGTGGATCACGCCAGGCAGGGTCCGGCGCGGTTGACCATTCGGCCGGCCGATCTGGGCGCCGACGCAACGGTGTCGTGGGCCCGCGCGCGGCATCGGTCGTCATGGGGTTGGGTCGAGGCGGCATGGCGCCGCGAGGGCGGGAAGATGACGCTCGACGTATCGCTGCCCGCAGGTGGGCACGCGCTGGTTGCGATGCCGGGGCGGATCATCTCCAAAACGGGCGCTGCCGTCGCGGCCTCCGCCGAGGCAGGTCGCGATACCGTCGAACTTGGCCCCGGGGCGCACCGCGTCGTCTCGGTGCCGGGCTGATTCGCAGCGCTCGATGCGGCGGAGCGCCGACTATGTCGAGGGCAGCAGGCTTGCCAGGCCGTGTTCTGACAACACGTCGACGATCTTCACGGGCCGCCGCGTGGCGAGAGACTTTTCCATGGCCGACATGACCGCCACGGTGACGATGCCTTCGCTGACGTCGGGCGCGGGGGTGGTGCCGGCCTCGACGCAGCGGGCGAAATGCTCGATGTAATTCTGATACTCGCCCGCGTGGTGGCTCTTGCCGCCGAATCGGAAGTAGTAGCCACTGCGATGGTTGAAGTCGTATTGAACGGCGCCTTCGCCCGAAAAGTGGGTGCTGTAGCGCAGGTCGGAATAGTCGGCCTGGCTGGCCCCGGTGAGGCCGCGAAGGATGCAGCTCATGCCGCTGTCGCGGTCGTGATTGCCGTAGGGTGCCGAATAGTGCCCTGACACGCGGGCGATCTTTCCCGAGGCGGTGGTGAAGATGAAGTGCATCGCGTCGGGGTCGCGCAGGCCCAGTTCGCGGCCGTTGGCGGTGAGCGTGCCGTAACCCATCACCTCGACGATGTCGGGCAGATACCACCGCACAAGATCGACCGGGTGAGACAGCCCGCCATAGAGCCACTTGAGGCCGCCGTTGCGGGCCCAGTCTCGCTGGAGAAACCAGCGGTTGTCGGCGTTGTAATAAGCCTCGACCGAATACAGCTCGCCGTGCCGGCCTGCCTCAAAGTCGCGGCGCTGACGGATCATCGGCTCGAAGAACCGCGTGCTCTGCCCGACGTAGACGAGCCGGTTGCTCTTGCGCGCGGCATCGAGCAGCGACGGCGCGTCGGCGAGATTGTCGATCAGCGGCTTGGTGCAGATCACGTGCTTGCCCGCATCGAGGCAGGCGCGGATGTGCCGGGCGTGCAGCGGGTCGGGGGTGTAGATGCCGATCACGTCGATCTCGGGGTCGGCCAGCAGGTCTTCGAAGCGCGTGGTGTGGCGGTCGAAGCGAAACTCGGCACACCGGTCTTTGCACAACTGCTCGCTCAGATCGCAGAGGTTGACCAGCCGCCAGAGTTCGCTGTTCAGGGCGGCCGAGATGATGCTTCGGCCTTCGCCGAGCCCGAGAACGCCAAGACCAAGACGCTTCATCGTGAAACTCCGGGGTAATCCGCTGTCGTCGTGCTTCAGGCGAGCAGCGTCGCCAGATGCTCGACAGCCGGGCGTGGGCTCGAATAGATCGGCACGCGGCGCTGCGCCGGCTCGAGCAGGTCGGCCACCCTCGCCATCGACGCCTGCGCGAGGATCACCGCCTCAACACGCTGCGACAGGCTCGCCAGCGCCGTGCCGACCAGCGTGTCGTGGGTCGCGGTGTCGCCCGAGATGAAGGCGGCGAACGCCCCCTCGACGAGCACCGACTCGACCGACACGTCTTTCTTCATCGCCGCGGCCCGGGTCGAGACCAGTTCGACCGTCGGGGCCAGCGTCGAGGGCAGGGTGGCGATGACGCCGATCCGCGCGGCCGACGAGACGGCTTTGTCGACCATGGGCCGGTCGACCCTCAGCACCGTCGCCGGGACGAGGGTCGCGGCGCTGTCGACGGCGCGGCCCATGCTCGAGCAGGTGACCAGCACGTGCGTCGCCCCCGCGTCGGCGGCGGACAGCACGTGGCCGACCAGGCGCCGCGCCGTGGCCGGGGGGCACTTGCCGTCGCGGATGATGTCGCACAGCAGGCTCTCGTCGACCATGTTGAAGACGCTCACGCCCCTGGGCAACAGCTCGGCGCACAGCGGCTTGAAGACCGGCACCATCGAAGGCGACGTGTGAATCAGGGCGACCTGCTTTGCCACGGTGCTGCTCATGCCGATACCTCGCTGCTCGCGGCCGCGGGAAAGGCGGCCGTCCTGACGTCATCAAAGAAATGGGCGTGCCCGATCTGGCCGCCCTTGAAGATCATCTCCACCCCGTCTGCCGGCGATCCGGGGGCCGTGGCGCGGCACAGCGGCGCACCCCTCACCAGCGGCCCGACGACGTCCAGCGACTCGACCTCAAGCGCCCGCGCGATCTGCCCCGAGGTGTCGCCACCGGCGATGAGCACGCGCCTGACATCGGCGCTATCAAGCGCGGCCCAGGCGATCTGCCCGAGCGACAACCCGATCGCTTCTGATCTCAGGGGAGAGGGCGTGGCGCCCCTGCCCGCGCCGGTGTGCACGACGACGCTGCGGCCCTCGCGGAGCAGGCGCGATGCCTGGTCGGATACGGCGTTGATCGCGTCGATCGACAACGCCATGTCGAGGGCCACCTCGGCAAATCCCGCCGAAACGGCCGCCGCGATCTGGGCCGCGGTGACAGGCGAGCAGCTGCCGGCCAGCACAAGCAGCGGCGCGGGCCGGGTCGTCGTCGTGCGGCGAGGGATCGGCGGCTGGGCCGGCAGACGCCCGGTGTGCTGCCAGTAGGCGAGCAGGGCTGACTCCACGCCCGATGAGCCGATCACCCAAAGCGGGCGATGCGCCTCGGCGGCGCGGTCGATTAGCTCGCCCACCACGGGCGACTGCCCGGGCGAGAGGTGGTCGATCAGCACGGCGCCGCCGGCCGAGGCGGCGGTGTCGTAGCTCTGCCGGGCCCGTTCCGAGCCGGCATCGATCGCCAGCACATCGACCAGCCCGACCGGCACCCGTGTCTGGCGAGAAAGGTGCACACGCAGATCGCTTTCGTTCATCGGCGTGACCGGGTGGCGGCTCATCGACGGATGACGGTCAAGCCGATACGGCTCGCTCTCAGACCCGCAGCGGGCGAAGAGGTTGCCAAAGACGCAATATCGCCCCAGCGATGGCGCGCCCACCACCAACGGAACCGCCTTCTGCCCGAAGAGCTCGAGGCCCAGTTCGATGACCCGGCCGATGCTGCCCACCGTGGGCGACGAGTCGAACGTCGAACAGACCTTGTAATGAACGATCGGCGTGCCGATCTCGCGCAGGTCGGTCATGGCCGGGGTGAGGGTGCGCGTCATTTCCCCGGGCGACATGGCGCGGGTCGTGCCGGCGACCCCGAACGCGTCGAGCAAATCGAGCAACCGCGCCTCGGGCGGCCGCGTGAAGAGCCGTGTGCGGAGGCCCG
>CAZBOE010000051.1:0-23674 GCA_964493365.1 uncultured Tepidisphaeraceae bacterium
GGGTCGCCGGCGCTTCTGCCGAAGCCGGGGCCGCGACCGCCTGCGCCACGGGGAAGGCCACCGCGGGCGTCACGCCGCTCATGTCGTGGCAGAGCACGCACGAGTTGGACAGGCTGTAGGCGATGTAATGCTCGACGCGCGACGGATTCGGACCGGTCACCGGGCCGATCAGCGAGGCGTATTGCACTTCGGCGGCCGACGCCGTCGCGGCCTCGACAGCCGTCCACGCATCACCCGATGACTTGTTAACCGCGTCGCCCAGTTCCTTCATCCGCGCCGCGACCCATTCGGCCTCGGTGATCGTCTTCTTCTCGATCCTCACCCGCGGCGGGCGGCCCGTGCGGATCTCGATCTCGAGCTCTTTCGTGCGGTCTTCGGGGCTCATCGATCGCAGCCGGGCGAGATACAGGTCGGCCAGGTTGGCGATCTGCCCGCGGACGATGTCCATCTGCTCGTGGGGCATGGCCGGCGCACCCTTGCCCGGCAGCGCCACGGTGTGACACGAAGCGCAATGTGCGTCGAAGTTGACCTGTGTCGTCCACCGCAGGTCGCTCGAAGCGGCGGCGTCGATCGAGCGGTCTTTGCCTGTCAGCCAGGGCGGCGCGCCGCCCTCGGAAAGGGCCTTGGCGGCCGGGTCGGGATCGAGCACGTTGTGGCACGCCACGCAGTTGTCGGTCAGCCCGGCGATCTTGTTGTGCCGCGCGTGGTTGAACTTGACCCTGGTGTTGTCGACCCACTTCCCGCCTTCGCCCACCAGCGTGCGGCCGAAACCGGGGTGAACCCGCTCGCCGAATCCGGTGATGCTCGCCTGCACGACCGGGGTCTGTCGGCTGTTCATCGGGTTGGAGAGGTCGGCGTGGCAGGTCGTGCAGTTGGCGTCGAAGCCGCCGATGAGCCGTTCGTGGCCGCGGTGCTCGATGTGGCAGGCGGTGCAGTTGGCGCTCATCATCGAGGCATGGGCGTTCTGGGCGGAGGCGTCGACCGCGTCGTCGCCGGTGGTGACGAAGCGCGCCTGGTTGGGGTGGTGGATCGCGCCGTCGTGGCACGAGATGCAGGTGGCGTCGGTGACGGTGGTGAAGAAGCCGCCGTCGTTCTTGGGCACGTGGCAGGCGGCGCAGTCGTTTTCGAACAGCGCGTGGGCGGTGGTCAGGGCGCCGGGGTTGTGGAGCGCGCGGTCGCCGCCGATGGAAAACAGGGTGACAAAGAGGATGGCGCCCAGGCCCGCGAGGAAGACCATGAGCCGCCGGCCCCTGCGGAGGGCTCCCGGCTTGCGGAAGTACTGCAGATCGATCCGCCGGGCGACCTGTTTCTGCGTGCGAATGCGCATTGCGACCCTCTGCCCTTGATTAAAGCCCACGTCAACGAGCGGGCCGCCCTTCCCGGCGGCTTCGCCGAAGTGGCGCGCCCGTCACCGGGCGCGCCCGCGTCATGATCGGCCGGCCTACGACGCCGCGCCCTGCCCGTAGCGATATTCGGCGCTGAGCGTCTCAGCCGCCCGAACGGCGCCGGCTCGCACCTTGTTCAGCTTACCCAGCGCGTCGTACGCCGCATACTTATACACGTCGGACAGCGTCGGGTAGTTGAACACGGTGTGAATGAAGAAGTCGATGTCGCCTTCGTAGGTCAGGCAGGCTAGCCCGATGTGGACCAGCTCCGAAGCGATCTCGCCGATCACGTGAACGCCCAGCAGCTTGCCGTCGATGGCGTTGAAGATCAGTTTGATCATGCCTTCGGTGTCGCCGATGATCAGCCCGCGACCGTGCTGGCCGAACCGGTTTTTGCCGACCACGTAGGGGATGCCTTCGCGCTGGCAATCCTGCTCGGTTTTGCCCACCTGCGAGATCTCGGGAATCGTGTAGATGCCCGCCGGCAGGATCGGGGCGAGCTTGGTCTTGTAGCGCAGGTTGAAGGCGTGACACATCGCCAGGCGGCCCTGCTCCATCGACGTCGACGCCAGCGCCGGCGGGCCGATCACGTCGCCCGCGGCATAGATGTTGGGCACGGTGGTCTGGTAGGTGATCGGGTCGACCTTTTCGATGTGTCCGTACTTCCCGATCGGCACGCCCAGGTCTTCGAGCCCCAGCCCCGCGGTGTTGCCGCTGCGGCCCAGGGCATAGAGCAGCGCCTCGACGACCATTTCCTTGCCGCTCTTGAGCTTAAGCTTGACCGAGCCGTTTTCGAGGGAGGCCGACTCGAGGTTGTCGTTCATCACCAGGTCGATGCCGGCGTCGCGCATGCGGCCCATGAAGATTTCGCCGATCTCCGCATCCAGGAGCGAGTCGAGCGCGCGGCTCTTGGGGTGGATCAGCGACACCTTGACGCCCAGCGCGTCGAACAGGCAGGCGTATTCCGACCCGATGACGCCCGCCCCGACCACCGCCATCGACTTGGGAAGCTTCTTCATCTCGAGGATGGTCGTCGAGTCGAAGACGTTTTCGTCATTGAAGGGGATGTGCTTCGGGCGGGCGGGCACCGAACCGGTGCAGACCATGATGAACTTGCCGGTCACGGTCTGTTCGCCGCCGTCGAAGAGCTTCACCTTGACGATATGAGGGTCGACGATCCGCGCACGCCCGTTGACGCGGGCCACGTTGTGATACGGCGCGGACATGTTCGAGGCGGCACGCTGCTGCTCGCGCTTCTGCACCATGTTCTTGCGCGTCATGAAGTTGGCCAGCGACACGTCGGCCTTGAAGTCGACGTTCATGCCCTCGCCGAGCTGACGCGTGCGGAAGCCCGAGAGAAACAGCGCGCTCTCACGGAGGGTCTTGGAAGCCAGCGTGCCCCAGTTGATGCAGGCGCCCCCCATCTCCTTGTATTCTTCGATCAGGACCGTCTTGTGTCCGAAATAAGCCGCCTGCGCAGCGCCCTTCTCACCGGCGGGGCCGCCGCCGATCACGATCAGTTCATAGTCATAGTCGGCCATGTTGTTTCCTGCCTGCTGGATTTGCTGCCCGACGCCCGCGACGCCCTGATCTGCCGCGGCCGTGGCTGGAATGTCTGCACCGCCAACAACGCCATGACGAACCAGCCGTCTGCGTCATACCGGTGCGGTGGCGTTGCCCGAAGCGCCAGCCTGCGTTGAATCGTCGTTCTGCGCCGTCCGCTTTTCAAGCATCGCCCCGCGATTTTGCGCCCGGCAGATCAGTGTGACCACGCCGACGTAAGCCAGTTGCAGCGCGACATAGCTGCCGACATACCCCTGCCCGCCTGTGCCAAAGCCGTAGCTGTGCAGCCCGACGCCGAGCACGAAATTGACGCCATACCAGCTCATCAGCACCGTCGTGAAACAGACCACCGCGCCGACGGCCAGCCCGAACGGATTGACCCACCCGGCAAACCGCCCGTGGAGCAGCGCCAGGTAAACCAGCAGCACGATCAGCGCCCAGACCTCTTTGGGGTCCCAGCCCCAGAACCGCCCCCACGACACGTCCGCCCACAGCCCGCCCAGGATGGTGCCCGCCGCCACCAGCAGCACACCCACCTGCAGCGTGCGGTAGATGAACCGGGTGTTGTCCCGGATCGACGCGGCCAATGCCGAGGCCTGGCCCCCTCGCCGGCGGGCGAGCACAAGGTGTTGCGTCAAGACAATGTTGCCGAGCACCAGCGCCAGCGCGAAGGCGGCATACGAACTGACGATCGTCAACACATGCACCGTCAGCCACAGGTTGCTCCGCAGCACCGCGGCAAGATTGCGGAAGGAGTGCCCATATTCCGGCGGCATGGCCTCACCCACCACGCCCGCCAGCAGGGCGACCGCCGCGCCGCTGAGCGCGATCGTGCGCGTGCGGTAGATCAGTTCCATGACCATCGCGATCACCGCGCCGACCAGCCCGACCCACACCACCGTCTCATAGATGTTGGTGACCGGCGCCCATCCGGTGATCGAACTGCGCAGCGCGAACGCCCCGCTGTGCATCAGGATGCCCAGGCCCATCAGGGCCAGCCCCGCCACATAGACGCCTCGCGATGCGACCATGGTCGACGCGATAAGTCCAACCAGCGCCACGCCATACACCAGCGCGACAATGCCGAACGGGTGAATGCGGTTGTAGAGCACCTCGCGGTCGAGCCGGGCCTGATCGAGGCCGGCGTAGGTTGCGCCGCCTGCGGCAGCCAGCGCGGCGCGGAGCGCTGCGCTGCCGGCGTCGAAAGCCGCCTTGTCGTCGGCCGCCGCGGCCGACGTGACCTGACGCCATGCGACGTTGATCGGCTCGACACCCGGGTCGCCGGCACGGGCGAGCGCGAAAAGGCTGAACCAGTTGCCCCCGGGCAGGTTCGACGGAAGCACCGGATACATCGTCAGCGTGACGGCGGCGTCATACGTCTGCAGGCGACGCAGCAGATCGTGCCGCGCTTCTTCGATCCGCGTGAAGGGCGGCGACGGGCTCATCGGGTCGGCGGCGTTCGCCCGGCGATCGAGTTTGACCGCCTCCTCCATGAACGCGGCATGGGAGCGCAGCGCGATGGGCGAGATCCACTTGTGCGCCGGGTCCATGCCCAGTTCGCTCCGCAGCGCGAGGTTGGGCACATAGAGGATCGGCCGGGCGTCCCACACCTGGGGCTGGGTGTGCCAGTCGATCAGCAGCAGCAGCGGGTCGACCGACTCGACGATCCGCTGGTCGCCGGGGGTGGAGGTGACTTCGCCGAAGCCGGCGCGGCCGGTGATGACGCGGACGTATTCACGGGCGACGGTGTCGATCGGCTTGACCCGCCCGTTGTCGAGAACGGGCAACGCCCGCAGCGAAGCGGGATCGACCTGCGCGACCGCGGGGGCCGACAAGCCCAGCAGCAGATGAATCACCAGCACCCACCAGCGAACATCAAACACCCCGCGGCCGGCAGTCGCGCCGCGCAACGACGCCATGACACCCCGCTCGACCGGCAGCCCGGCGGCGGCATGCGGCGCGGCGATCCGGCGTGCGGGCCGCGGGCGGTATCGTACGACCGAGCGAGGGTGCGTCGTGCGGCTTGCGTTTGCCATAGAGCCCAATCCTGTTGACAAGTGCATCACGCGACCGCCGGCTTTCTGGCGGGGGTCGCCGCGTTTTTGGCCGCGTTTGTGGCCGGGGCGGGCACGGGCTTCTGGAAGTAAGCCTTCATGTAGAACATCAGGAAGATGCCGAGACAGATCAGCGTGCAGCCGGCGTATTTGATGACCCATCCGGGGTCGCATCGGACACTGAGGGTCGAGACAGTCTGACCGAGGCTGTTGTCGAAGCCGCTCTGGTAGAACGTGAGACCGGCCAAAGCGCCGCCCACGGTCATGGGGTTGTTCATGGAGATCGTCTGCTGCTCGCGGCGGCCCTGGTCATCGGAGATCAGCATCACGCTCTCAAACGCCGCGGGGTTGTCGGTGCCGGGGTCGTCGATGCGCCGGGCGCTCAGCAGCGTGACCGAGAAGGGCAGCGTGTAACCGTCGAAGCCGTAGCTGACGGTCATGACGCCGCGCGCGGTGGTGACGGGCTTGCCCGCGGCGCCGCGGGCGAGCCAGAGCGGGCCGTGGGATTTGCCGTCGACGATCAGCTCGACGCGGGCGGCGCGCATCGCCTCGCGGAGGTCTTTGGGGGCCACCTCCGCGGCGACGTAATACTCGTCGATGCGGGCCGCGGGAACGTGCTCTTCGAGCGTGAGGTCGAGGCTCATCCACTGTGCGATGACCGAGCCCGGTGTCGCGCGGGATGCGGAGCGGAAACCGTTGCCGCCGAAGGAGCGTGCGTAGAGGACGCCGTCGGGGCCCTGGAGGAGCTGGAGCCGCCCGCCCAGGGCGACGCCGTCGCTGGGCGGGGCATACATCGCGGGGTGTTCGTAGCGCAGGAGCGGGCCGCCGGGCGAGGCGTGGCCGATGCGTCCGTCGTCGCCGACGCGCATGACCAGGAACGGCTGACGGGCCGACACGTAGTAAGACTGCGTGACGCCCGCGCGGGTGAGTTCGACCCGGGCGACAGGCGACAGCGGCAGATCGCTGCTGCGGACGAGCAGCCCGCCCTGCGGCTCGGCGGTGGGCAGGTATTCGACGACGCGGCCCGTCCAGCCGGCGCCGATCGAGACGGGCTTGCCGATCGCGTCGGGGTCGCACGAGAGCTCGGCCCGCACCGGCCCGTTTCGCACGATGACCTTGCCCGCCCCGGGCAGCGTCGCCGGATCGGGCGGATTGAGAAAGTCGTCGACCTCGCCCTGGTAGCCGGTCTTCCAGAGGCTGATCTCGATCAGCCCGTTGAAGAGTTCGCGGGTGATGCCGTCGGTCAGGGCGTCGCCGGTCAACTGGAACAACTCGACCTGCTGTTCGATGACGGTTCCGGCAGGGGTGGTGCCGCTGAGGCGGAGGCGGGCGGCGGGGTTGCCGCGGATCAGCCCCGAGCCCGGGTCGTCGGCAATCGGCACGAACGTGCGCTCGAGCCGCGCCGCCGGCAGCCACTCGAGCACGTTGATCTCGACGCCGCCCCCCAGCGGGACGCGGAGCAACTGATCGGCCGGCCACACGGGCTTATCGGGCAGCGCCCACACCATCGACGCGAGATAGCGCCACAGAGACGGGTAGCCGCCGTGGCTCCACAGCTCGACCGGGGCCGACAGCGTGGCGGGGCCTTGATCGGAGGTGAAGGTGACACCCATCCGCTCGGTCAGCAGCGCGATCTGGTTTTCGGTCTGCCCCTCGGCCAGGGCGACTCGGCCGTCGACCGCGGCGCGGTAGCTGATGAGGCAGCCCAGCAGCAGGATCAGGATGCCCAGGTGGGTGATGACAAAGCCCGTCTGCTTGCGTTTCCACGGATAGCGGATGACGGCGGCGGCCATGACGTTGATGGCCAGGATCGTCATCAGCACGAGGAACGTGGGGCTGCCGTAGACACGCAGGCCGACGGCATCGGCGCCGTAGCGCGCCTCATAGAAGGTGGCGACGGCGAGAAACGAAGCGATGGCGAGGATGACCATCACCGCCAGGCGCAACGAGGCGCAGAACGCGAAGAGGCGGTCAAGTAATGCGACGACGATTGCCATATGCACCCTGAGGTGATTTCACCGGCGGCCACGCAAGGCCCGCACGCCCGCGGCCAAGGAGCGCGGTGGGGAGGAGACGCGTGCCCCGGCAGCCAGCAGGCTAAGCCTGTGCGCCCGCCGGTTCAACCGCTGGGCAAGGTTTGAGCTTTCAAAACCGCGGCCTATCTGCAAGATGGGTCACGGGGCACGCCCGGGCAGGTTATGAAGGTTGATCCGAAGCGATCGCCCGCCAAGATAGGCGGACGATTGAACCAGCCCGGCGGCGTGGCGGCGTTGCCGCGCGGCGGCCTGGGTCGGCATTTCACCCTTCGAGCGAACGGCGGTCTGACAGAACAATGAAACCCTCAGCGATCATCACCGGCGGGTCTCGCGGCATCGGCTTTGGCGTGGCGCTCGAACTGGCGCGGAGCGGGTTTGACGTGGTCATCAATGGCCGCCGCGGGGCGCAGGACGTGGCGGGGGCGATCAAGGAACTGGAGTCGGCGGGGGCGAAGGTGCTGTATGTGCAGGCCGACATCGCCTCGCTGGCGGATCACGCCCGCCTGGTGGACGAGACGTGCCGGGTCTTCGGGCGGCTCGATGTGCTGGTGAACAACGCGGGGGTGGCGCCGGATGTGAGGGCCGACATTCTCGATGCGGGCCCGGAGAGCTTTGACCGGCTGATCAGCATCAACCTCAAGGGGCCGTACTTCCTGACGCAGACGGCGGCGCGGAAGATGATCGAGCAGCGAAAGGCCGACGCGGGTTTCCGCGGGCGGATCATCAATGTCAGCTCGATCTCGGCCACGGTGGCGAGCGTCAACCGGGGCGACTATTGCATCAGCAAGGCGGGCGTGGCGATGTCGACCAAGCTGTGGGCCACGCGGCTGGGCGAATTCGGCATCGACGTGTTCGAAGTGCGCCCGGGGATCATCGCGACCGACATGACCAGCGGGGTGAAGGAAAAATACGACAACCTCATCGCCGGCGGACTGACGGTGGAGAAGCGCTGGGGCACGCCGGCAGACGTGGGCAAGGCGGTGGCGTCGCTGGCGCGGGGCGATTTTCCATATGCGACGGGTAGCGTGATCATGGTGGACGGGGGATTGACGCTGGATCGGCTTTGAGCCGATCGGATCAACCAGCAGACTGACGATGCCGTGAATTCGAGTGACCCGACGGTTGGCAGTAACGCGCGACAAAGAGCAGGGCCCGCGCTTGCGACGCCGGACTCATCGACGCCGGGCTCCTCTCCGGCGGTGGACTCCGACGTCGCGCCGGCGGAACTGCTGAACTATGAGCCACAGCGCGTTGACCGCACTTGGACGTGGAATCTCGATCTGCCGTTCGCGATGGTGGCGGCATGCCCGGCGATAGGGTTTGCTGCAATTGCGTTGACCTTTGCGCTGGATCTCGACGAGTCGCTGAAATTACTCGGCGTATGTTGCGCATTTCCCGCGAGCACGGTCTATGGCATCGTCGCGGGCCTCTGGGCGCTCGAGTTGGCGCAACGCGACCGAAATCTGGTGTTTGCAGTGCTCGCCGTCGTCAACCTCGTGCCTGCCGTGGTTGTGTTGTTGGCGGTTTTTGTCCTGGTGGCCTTGGCGGTGCTGCAATGAACTTTCATCAACTCACCTCTGCGAAGAGCCGGAGATGCTCCCGATGGCTGACACTGTACCCCGCGAAGCCGTCCCGCCGAGATATCCACCGGCACCTTCCAAGGAGGCGTTCAGGCCGGTCAACGGTGTTGAACCGGATGACGCTGCCGCTGTGAAGGATGCTGGCAATGCGAATGACTCGGGCGGCCTGGATGACGCTGGGTCGACCCGCCCTGTCGAACTGGAATATCTTCGGCCGATCGATCATTACGGGGAGGAGCCGTACAATCGGGGCTGGACGTGGAAGGCCGATCGAAGCGTCGTCTTCAACGCGAGCCTTCCGGCCTTCGGATATGCGGCGACTATTCTCCTGGTGGCGTTGGCGGTCATGCAGTGGCCCGGCGGATTAGGTCTGCTCTTTACCGGAGTCATGTGCGTCCTGCCGTTGTCGGCAATTGCAGGGTTCTTCGTGGGGATCTACATGCTGTCTCGCGGGTGCCGCGAGCGGCGGCTGATGTACCTGGTGGTGGGGGCGATCGACCTCGTACCGGCGGTGGTTGTCGGGGGCTATACGTTGGCTTCGATGCTGTAGCGTTAGCCGCTTGTTCCTTGCCACGAGCGGGCGATGAACTGACTTTGGAGGCTCGCTGATGAGCGATTCGACTGTGAGTACGGAGAACACTGCGGGCCTTTCGTATGCCGACGCCCGCACGGACAGCCCGGCGGTGCCCCCGCCGGAAGTGATGACGCGGGGCGAAATCGGAGCGATAGCGTGTCGAGTCATCGCGCTGTGGCTGGGGGCGCAGGGTGTCAGCAGCCTGATATCGCTGGCGTCAATGTCGATGAGCGTGATTAACGGTGGCGGCGCGCCGGTGGGCGTGATATTGCAGGTGCTTGCATCTGCGGTCGGGCCGATCGGCGTGGCGGCGGGAATGTGGCTGTACGCGCGCCCGCTTGGGCGCCAGATTGTGGGCGGGCGGGAGGCGCCGGTGACGTCGCTGGCTGTGTCGATGGGCGATGCGATGTCGATCGCCTTTGCGGCGGTGGGCCTTTTCTGGCTGGTGCAGGTGCTTCAGCGGGTCGGCCTGATCGGTGTGATGGCGGCTGCGAAGCCGAACACGGGGGTGCTGGCGTCGAGCCCCGAGTTGCTGGGGAACCTGGTCCTGGGCGGCCTGTCGGTCTGGCTCATCCTGGGCTCGGGCGGATTGGCGCGGGCGGTGCTCATGGCACGGGGTGGGGCACGAGATAGGGCATAGGGCGGGGCACGCGGTGGGGCGGGTTGCGGGGCGCGACGGGGCACAGCGCGGGGCGTGTGGCGGTGGCTTGCGCGCACATGGGGATGGAGAGCGATGTTTTCGACGCGGGCGCTGTCGGATTACAATGCCGGTCATCATGACAGACACCCTCAGCCAGCTTGCTTTGCACAAGGTCATTCCGGTGATTGCGCTCGAGTCGGCGGGCGATGCCGCGGCGCTGGGCGAGGCGCTGACCGCGGGCGGGCTGCCGGTGGCGGAGGTGACCTTTCGCACGGCGGCGGCCGAGGCGTCGATCCGCACGATGAGCAAACAGCCGGGGATGATCGTCGGCGCCGGCACGGTGCTCAACGTCGATACCGTCAAGCGGGCGGTCGATGCGGGGGCGACGTTTATCGTTTCGCCCGGGCTGAATCCCAAGGTCGTGAGCTACTGCATCGACAACCGGATCGCGATCACGCCCGGCGCGGTCACGCCGACCGAGATCGAAATGGCGCTGGATCACGGGCTGAGCGTGGTGAAGTTTTTCCCCGCCGAGACGTATGGCGGGCTCAAGGCGATCAAGGCGCTCTCGGCGCCGTATGGCATGATCAAGTTCATTCCGACGGGCGGCGTGAGCGCCGCCAATCTGGGCGAGTTCCTCGCGACCCCGTCGGTGCTCGCGTGCGGGGGGTCATGGATGGTGTCAAAAGACCTGCTGGCGGCGCGCAAGTGGGCCGAGATCACCCGCTTGTCGGCCGAGGCGGTGGGGATCGCGAAGGGGGCGAAATAGGCCGACTCTTTTGCGGGCGGTCGAGTTCACCGGCGGGACAGAATCCAGAGACGGAGACGTTTGAACATGCCCTACATCAATGTCCGCATCATCCGCGACGGGGTCACGGCCGAGCAGAAGGCGGCGATCGTTCGTGAGATGACCGATACGCTCGTCCGCACGCTGGGAAAAAAGCCCGAGCATATTCACATCATTATCGACGAAGTCGAGCCCGAAAACTGGGGCTATTCGGGGATGCTCACCACGGAGTATCGAAAACAGAAGTAGCGCGGACTCGGCGCGCCCGGCCGCGTCCGGCGACGAGCGGGCCCGGCGAAATCCGTGTGATCAGCCAGCCGCTTGGTGATTCCGCACGCCCGTTTTGGACATGTCGGCGCACCGCCACGGGGGGCTTTCGCGGCCCCGGGATCGGCCGCTAGACTCTTACCACCATGCTCAACATCAAGCCGGCCGGCTCGGCCAAGTATGATCTGATCGCCCTGGGTGAGACGATGATCCGCCTGTCGCCCCCGGGCTATGAACGCATCGAGTTCTCACCCACGCTCGAAGTCTGGGTGGGCGGCGGCGAATACAACGTCGCCTACGCCCTCTCCCGCCTGGGCCTCCGCACCGGCTGGATCGGCGGGCTCAACTCCTCACCCATGGGCGCCATCGTCCGCAACCACGCCCGGGCTGCGGGCGTCGACGTGTCATACGCCGTCGAACGCAAGTGGGACGGCGTCGGCAAAAAAGACCGCATCGGGCTCAACTTCACCGAGGTCGGCACGAGCAAGCGCGCCAGCACCACCCTCTATGACCGCGGCCACTCGGCCACCGCCGGCATCAAGCCCGGCGAGATCAACTGGAACAAGCTCTTCAGGGAAGACGGCGTCCGCTGGCTCCACACCGGCGGCATCTTCTCGGCGCTGAGCGAAAACACGCGCCTCGTGGCGGCCGAGGCGGTCAAGGCGGCTCACGAGGCGGGCACGATCGTCAGCTATGACCTCAACTTCCGCTCCAAGCTCTGGAGCAGCAAGGAAGCCATCGAAACGACCAAGCCGCTTGTGCCCTACATCGACTGCCTGATCGGCAACGAAGAAGACTTTGAAAAAGTGTTGGGTTATCACGCCGAGGGCGTCGACATCGAGAAAAACGAGATGGACACCGGCGCGTTCAAACAGATGGTCGAGCGCGTGGTCAAAGACTTCCCCAACGTCAAAGTCGTCGGCACGACGCTCCGCGGCGTCAAGACGGCGCTGATCAACGACTGGTCGGCCATCATGTGGTCGCAGGGCAGGTTCTATGACGGCCCGCAATTCGCCAACCTCGAGATCGAAGACCGCGTCGGCGGCGGCGACGGCTTCGCCTCGGGCTTCACCTACGGCTTCCTCACCGGCCGGCCGCCGCAGGAGTGTGTCGACCTGGGCGTCGCCCACGGCGCGATGCTCATGAGCACCCGTGGCGACACCAGCCAGATCACACTGGAGGAACTGCTCCACGTCGCCGGCGGCGGCTCAGCACGGATCAAGCGGTGAAGGCGTGGCGTGGCAGTGAGGCCTCACCGAGACGTCAGAAAGATTCAAACTCTCGCGCTCCGCTGGTGAAGCCATCGAAATAGGCCCAGGAAGCGCCCTGGGGATCCGGGTCGACATCAATCGCGCGGCCCGAGAATTGGACGCGGGCCTCATATGTGCCTGGCGTTATGCTGCCCAGCCGAACTCGGAATGTTCTGGTTTCGCCCGGGTCGAGTCTCAGCCGCTTGACCTGGCGGGTCAAAACGTCGGTAGAAGTTCGGATGTGATCCAACCCGGATAATTGTTCGTCACTGCCGCGAACGTCCAGGTTAATCCGTTCATGCAGACGGACATTACCCGAATTGGTGACGATCACCTCGGCAATCCCGCCTCTGCGGGTCTGCCTGATGTCAACCAGATCGACCCCCACATCGCGCACGGGCATCTGAGCCGAAACGAGCCCCGCTTCGATAACGGCGGGCTCAGCTCGATTGCTGGTTTCATCGACCAGCAGGTAGGTGTAGCTGCCCTGCGTAAGCCCTTCTGGTATCCGCAGGCGCACCCGCTTGTCAGCCGAATCACTAGGATTGAGCGTCTTCTTGAGAACGAGACGACCCACGGCGATGTCGGAATCATCGAATGTGCCGTCTGCAGAGAGGTACACGCGATAACGCCGCCGCCCGCGCTGGGTGTCGTCGGTGGTGTTGCTGATCCCAAGCTTGACAACGGGCTTGGTGCCGATCACCACGACGGGGTCGACAGAGGGATTAGCCGGTACGGCGGGCGTGCCGGGTGGGACAGGTGTGCCTGGCAGGAAGCGCGTAATCGGCGTATAGCCCCCCACGACGGGAGTTTCCTCAATCTCCGAATCTCGTGGCGGGCCGACATAGGTCACCGTCACCGACGGGCCGACAAAGACATTGTTCGATTTGTCGATTTCGACGTAGCGGTCGTCGGCTGCATAGACGCCGATCACGCGGTAGTCTCCGCTCGCAAGATCGGCTGGCAGGTGAAGGATGAAGTTTTCGACCGAGTCGTAGCCGCTGCCGATGTAAATATCGCGCTCGTCGAAGACATCATCGCGCGAGAGATAGAGAGCCACAGGCGCCCTGCCGGGCTGAAGACCCTCGGTCTTCACACCCACCCGCAGAAACCCATCGCTCACCGCAGCCGGGTCGGCGGTGATGCTGGTGATGCGCATGTCACGGGTGATCGGCGATATGGTAACTCGATATAAATCCGCCACATTGTTGTCTTCGCGGGCCTCTTCGACCACGTTGTCTGGATCGATGATGAGGTAGACGTTATATGTTCCGGGCGCCAAATCGTCGGGCAGCCGCAGATTCAAGCCGACCACTTCCCGGATATACTGGTCGTGCGAACTAAAGACATAATCTGAGATAAATAGATCGTCCTCATTGCCGGCGATGTCATCTAAAGACAGGACAAATTCAACGCGGACGGATCCTTCCGTGCCACCGATATTCATTGGCCCATCATACAAGTATTTATACTGTGATCCGGGAAAGACACCGTCTATATCCCGAAACATATTGCCGCGAAACGCGCCGGGCAGATGATCAAATGTGTAGTCCGGCAGACTGCTGTGGGCGTATACTGCCGTCGCTTCTCCCACGGCGCTCGGCCCGCCGACGACGCCTGCGACGAGGTGATACTCTCCGTCGGCGAGATCTGCCGGAAGGGTCACCGTCATCAGGGTCGGATCGTTCTCGCCCGGGCCGTTGACCTTGGCCGCGGTCTTGCCGAGGAAAATGTCATCGTTGTCGCCGGCGATGTCATTCCTGGAGAGGTAGAACTCCACCTCTGCCGATCCACCGTATGCCGTTGAATCCACGTCGGCGGAGACATCGATGCTGCCTCCGGCAACGGCCAGTGTATCACTGTCGCCAATCCTGACGTCCGAGATCGAAAGGCTTGAATCGGTCGGCGCCGGCGCCACGTCAAATCGGTCGAAGGCGTAGACGTTGTTGTCTTCGCGGCTCTCGATCACTTCGTTATGCGGATCGGCGACGTAAAACAGTCGGTAGCTGCCCGGTGCAAGATCCGCAGGGAGCACAGCACCCTTCCAGTAATAGCCCGGAGTCGGATCGACGCGGTAGGTGGCCAGCACAAGATCGTCTGCGTTCCCGACGATGTCATCGCCTGACAAGACGAGGTCGAACTCGATCTTTGCCGGTGCCGACCCGACGTTTAGCGGGCCGGGGTGCGGGGCAAGGAGCGGTCCGCCGGGCAATGCCGGGCTGCCGAACGGAATGCCCTTGAGGATACCCATGCGGAAGGCGCCGGCATCCTCAACTGGAAAGGCAAGATCGGGCAAGTCGCCGCTGAACAGCACACGCCGATCGAGTGACTCGACGACCGCCCCGTTGGTCATCCGGGCATGAGCCCGGGCCGACTTCCGCACCACTCGCCGCTTGTTCATGGATTGTCCCCGCTCAAGTGAGCTGTATACACCAGCAGCCTCAACAGGCCCGAAGTATCGCACGCGATGTGCGGCCGGGCAATACAGTGACGACACTCACCGAGAGGGGGTTCCCAACTACATCCGGATTCTTCAGTCCGCCTGCATCATCGCAACATCGCGCGACGACACACGGAGGGCGGCGGGGACAAATGTCTGCTCGAGATGATCGACCGCAGCGCCCAGACCATCCATCTGGCCCATCTTTACCGCCAATTCGCGGGAGCGCCGGGTGAACTCGGGGTTTTCAAGAAGCGGCGCGAGCACGCGGGCAAGTCGCGGGGCGGTGAAGCGCGATCGGGCGAGCGAATCGCCCACGCCCAATCGGCGGACGCGGGCGGCGTTGTCGAGCTGATCGTGGGCCATCGGCATGATCACCTGCGGCACGCCGGCCGACAGCGCCTGAGACAGCGAGCCGATGCCGCCGTGGTGAACGAGGGCGGCGCAGCGCGGCAGCAACTGGCTGAACGGAGCGAAGGGGACGTGGATCACCCCCTCGGGCAGGCGGGCGGGCAGGTTGATCGCATGCCGCGTGAGCAGCAGCCCGCGTCGGCCGAGCCGTTCGCACGCGCCGGCGGCCGCCTCGAAAAACGGCTTGCCGTGGAGCATCGCCGACCCGGGCGTGAACGCGATCGGCGGCGAGCCGCTGTCGAGGAAGGCGAGCAGGTCACCGCTCAGCGGCTCGTGTCCGCGCTCGTCATAGAGCGGGAAGCCGCAATGCACCGCCTCGGCCGGCCAGTCGGGCTGGCGCGGCGAAAGCCAGTCGGGAAACATCGCCAGCACGAGCCGCGTCGAGTTCCACCACGTGTCCATCACACGCGCCACAGGCGCCATGCCGAGCTCGGCCCGCAGCGCATTGACCGGCGGCGCCACGACCGGGTCGATCACAAACCGGTCGCCCCCTTCCCAGATCCGACGCTTGATGCCAAGCGGCATCCACCGCGGCATAAACAGCCCGGGATACTTGGGCGTGTCGTGACAACTGCGAAAACAGACGGGCGACAGGTGCATCGTGGCGTAATTGACGCCCAGCTTCTCCTCGGCGATGCGCGCTCCGAATGCCAGTGTCGAACCGACCACCACCAGCCGATCGCCCTCGGCGGCGTGCCGCTCAGCCACGCGCTCATACGTCGTCTTGATCAGCGGGCTCACGCCGAACCGCATCACCGCCTTGAATCCGCCGGTAGGATGCCAGAGGTCGGGGTTTTTCATCGCGTCGAGGAACGGCGCCTCGTCGCCGAGCGGCTCGAATTCAAGACCCGCCCGGTCGGCAAGGCTGTTGAAATGGGCGTTGGTGACCAGCGTGGCGCGGTGGCCGCGCTCGAGCAGGCGCAAGCCCAGGCCGACAAAGGGGTGAACGTCGCCGTGCGAGCCGATGGTGATAAGAAGGAAATGCATCAGTTCGACTCTAGATCGCTCAGGCGAAGGCGCTGGATATCAGGTAGCACAGGTACGCGGTTGTCGTTGGTGAGAAAAAACCGGCAGCTATTTTGAATGGCCGCTGATAGATGCACGGAATCAGGCAGTGAACACCGATAGGTCGCGCGGATGGCCGCGGCGGCGACCCACTCACGGCGCGTAACCGGCACGACCTCGACGCCCGGTCGCGAAGAGAGCATCGACACGTATGCGTCGCGCAGTGTGATCCACTGCGGCCCCGGCTTGCTCAGCACTTCCAACAGTGTCAGTTCGCACGTCACCAGTGCCAGATCACCTGCGGCCGAGCGGTCGAACACCGGCGAGATCGTCGAGAAATAGGGCTGTTCTCGCTCCGCGTAGTAGATCCAGATGTTGGCATCGACATAGATCCGGTGCCCCAGAAGCTGAGCTATCGATCCCATTCGTTGTCCCGCAAGTCACGAATGAACTGGACGACCTCTTCACCGTTAGCGAACCGCTTCTGGTCGGCGAGGATGCCCGCAAAATCGGTGATCTTCGCTGTGTCAGACGGTGTCGACGGCTCGGTGGTGATGGTGACCGTCGCCACATCACCCGGGGTCAAGTCGGCGCTGACCACCTCGATCCGGAGCTTCCCGTCGGGGTCGACGGTTCTTTGAATGGTCATTGTCATGATCGATCTCCAGTCGCATCCTGCCGCCTGCACCCTGGCTCTACCCTACTCACTATACCTGCACCACGTCTTGGGTGTCTCCCAGACGGTCACCTCGGCCAGCCGGTCGCCGAGCCGGGGCTTGAGCCGGCGAAAGGCGACCATGGCGATGTTTTCCACGCTGGGGTTGAGGGCGGGCTCGCCGGTCTGGCTGGCGGGAGAAAACTCGGGCACCTGGGTGTTGAGGTGCTTGTGGTCGAAATGGTCGATCACCGACTCATCGACCACGCGCTGCAACTCGGCCACATCGGTCACGACGCCCTGCGGCCCCGGCCTGGCGCGGACCGTGACCGCCACCTCATAGTTGTGGCCGTGGCCGGCGGGGTTGTTGCACTTGCCGAAGGTTTCGATGTTGGCCGCCTCGGAGAGGGCGGGATTGTGCAGCCGGTGGGCGGCGGAGAATTCGAACCGAAGGGTAAGTCTGGCCATGTCGGGCTCCCGGGAGAGTGCGCCCAGCGAGAGGTAAGGGCTCAGCGCCAGATCGAGGGCGGTGATCTGCCGGCCGGGCAGGCCGTCGCCGAGCAGCGAGAGCAGCTCGATCACCACCGCGCCGCCCTGGCCGAACGTGCCGCCGCGAACGTGCCGCTCGACCACCGGCACCGCCACCCGGCGGACCAGCGTGTCGATCTGCTTGATGTTGACGAGGTAACTGCTCCGCGGATCGACCGGCCCCTGCGCCGTGACCGCGAGCACGAAGAAATGCCCCAGCCCCGTCAGGGGCGGATGACCGGCATGGCCGTTGGATGCCACCGGCCCTTCGCCGGGCGGGGGCCTCCAGACATCGATGCCGAATCTCACCTCGCGGGTCAGTTCAAACATGCCCCCGATGGTAGGCCCGGCGAACGGCCATGCCCATCCGACCTGGCGGGAGGCCATGCCGCCCTCGCGGGCGCCGGGCGCACGCCGGGAGAGCCGCACTTGATCCGGGCATATCGCTGTACCTACAGTCATCGGCACGGGTAGCGGAGCGTTGTCTGGTTCGATCTCTTCACAGGAGTCTGCAATGCTCAATCACGCTCTCGGATGGGTGCTGGGGCCGCAGCGGTCGCCCCTGGACCCGACCGATCTTTCGCTGCTGCCTGCCCGTGTTTTCACCGGGCTGACGATGGCGCTCTTCTATGGGGCGGGCAAGTTCCCGCCGCCGCAGGATTTCATCGACGAGGTCGGCACGCAACTCGGGTTTCCCATGCCCACGTTCTTTGCCTGGTCGGCCGGCGCGGCCGAGTTCCTCGGCGGTTTCGCGCTGGCCGCGGGCCTGGCCACGCGCGTCAGTGCGTTTTTCCTGCTGATCACCATGGTGGTTGCCGCCTACGTCGCCAACGCCGGTGAGCCGCTTCGCGAGAACATGCTCGCCCATCTCTTCGGGCTGTTCATGCTCGTGTTCCTCATCCGCGGCGGCGGCGCGTTGTCGGCCGACGGCGTGCTGCATCGCCTGCTGGGCGGCAAGCCGTCGGGCCTGATGCGGCCGGTCGCTCAAACCGCGTGATCGGAACGGGGTAAGGGCGTCCGGGGTGAGGGCGTTCTGGGCAAGGGCGATTTCGGCGAGGGCGTTTCGGGCGACGGGGCTTCGCGCGATGGCGCTTCGCCAAGATTCAGCCGGCCGCGGATCAGTCCACACTGCTCGATCAACTGCTTCAACTGCACGCGCGTCAGCGCCGCGAACTGGCGCGCGTGCAGGGGCAGCAGCGCCTTGTCGATCTGCCGCGCCAGACGCCGGCCGGCCGGCGTGATGCGAATGCGGACGATCCGTGTATCGACGCGGTCTTTCTCGCGCCGGATCAACTCGCGCCGCAGCAGCCGCGGCAGAATCCGCGCGATGTTGGATGACCGGACGAACATCCGCTCGCTGATCGCGGACGACGACATGCCGTCGCCCGGCCCGTCCATCAGAATCCGCAGGACGTTGTATTGGGGCCCGCTGATGCCGAAGGCCTTGATGACATCGGCCACCTGCGCACGCAGCAACTCGGTGGTGTAGACGAGGCTGAGATAGGCGAGCTGGGCCGGATCGTCGAACGCCCGCCGCCCGACCTCCACATGCAACTCATGTCGGTCTGCCTGCTTCGCCATGATCGGATCATAGCGAACGGTCGATGCCGCAGTCGGCGCGTGATCCGGCTTGAGCGATCGCTTCGCCGACGACGACGCCCGATGCCCGAAGCTCGCCCCGTGTCACTCGCCCGGGTCACTCGCCCGTGCCACTCGCCCGTGCCACTCGCCCGGGTCAATCGCCCGGGTCACTCGCCCGTGTCACTCGCCCGGGACAGTCGCCCAAATGACCCGGCCGGGTCACACGCCCGGGTCACCCGCCAGACTCACTTGCCGCGCCGAAACCGCTCGAGCTGCTTCAACATGAAACGGTCGCCCGGGCGGAGGCGCAGCGCCCGTTCTTCCAGTTCGGCGGCGACCTCCGAATTGCCGAGCTGAAACTCGGCTTCCGCCCGCGTATCGATGAACGCGGCGTTGTCGGGTTCGATCTCCAGCGCCTTGTCGACCAGTTCCAGCGCCGCTTTCGGCTTCTCGCCCGACCGCGCCAGGAGCCATGCGAGGTCGTTGTATTCGGTCGCCAGTTCCGCCTTGGGTGTGACGTTGCGGAGCATCCGCCTGCGCTCGAATCGGGCCTCGTTGGGCCGATTGTCCAGCGCCGCCCGAAGCCGCTCGCGCGAGGCCTCCTCGGCTTTGGCGAACATGGCCGACGCTTCGGCATCGAGGCCCAGGCGGCGCAGCAGCGGGACGCCGTCGACGGCATAGTCGACCTCCAGCGCGCCCGACGCCGCAAACCGCTTCGCGTGTGCGATCGCGGCGGCGCGATCGCCCCTTTCCTCGGCAACCTGCGCCAGGCGCAGTTCCAACACCCCCACGTCGGTGCCGTCGACGGCACGGCCCAGCCCTGTCGCGTCCCAGTGCAGGCGGGCGGCAAATTGCAGCACGCGCGCCATCGCCCGGAAATCGTCCTCCGCACGGGCGCTGGCCTTTGCCGCCTCGACGCCCCAGTATTGCAGAGGCGTCGGCTGGAAGAATCCGAGCGATGCTACGGTGAAATACTCACGCCGCGCCGCGTCCTTCCAACCCACCTGATCGAGAGCGGCGCCAACCTGCAGCCTCACCGGCACGGCGGTCAGCGACGATGCCCACGCCACCGTCTCCATCACACTGCCCGCAAACGCGCTGCGCCGTTCGCACATCGCGGCCAGCGAATAAAGGGTCAGCGGGCTGACGATCTCGCCGGTGAGCAGCGGTATGTCGCGTGCCAGCGACAGCGGCGTGCCAAACTCGCCGTGAACGGCAAGCAGCTTGACCGCGCCGATGTTGACCTGCCGCTGCAAACCACGCGGCGCCGGCCTGCGGAGAACTTCGGGCCTATCGAGTCGGACGGCGATCATCGCCGCCATCTGCCGGGCATGGCGCAGCGCATCGACGCCGCGGCCCTGGGCCCGCGCCGATTCGACCAGCATGTCAAGCATCAGCAGTTGCTCCGCCTGAGCCGCCTCCGACGACCGCTCGGCGTTTTCGAGGCTCCGCTCCATCAAGCGGTAGGCCCGGGGCCCGTCGAGCGGGAGCCACGCCCAGCCCACCGCCGAAAGCATGGCGGCGTTGTCGGGCGAGGGTTCGATCTCGCGCAGCATCTCGGAATAGGCGCCGCGAGTGCCGCGCATTTCCGACGCGATCACCCAGCGGACGGTGCTCGACGGGTCATACCGCAGCAGCCTGACCAACGCGGCGCGGCCCTGCTGCCCCTGCTGGACCAGCAACTCGACCGCGGCCACACGCTCGTCGATCGTCTTGCTGCCCAGATCCTTGAGCACACTCTTGACCTCGGGCGGATCGGCGTCATCCCAATACCACGGCAGCCTCACCAGCACGCGCGACGCCAGCGTGCGGACCTGCGGCAGCCCCGTCTCCTGTGCCTTGACCAGCGCGTCGTGCGCCGGCATCCCGATCCTCACCAGCTCTTCAACCGCAGCCAGCCTCCGGCTGCTCTCGACGGCACCAAGCTGATCGATCAGCGCCGCGATCCGCGCCCGCAGGTCGGCCTCGCCGTCAGCCGCGCCGTCGACCCTGATGGGCCCGCCCTGCCCCGCGTCTGCGCTATCAGGCGACGCCCAATTCGCGGCCGCCCCGTATGCGTAGATCCCCACCCCCACCGGCTCGCGCGCCAGAGACCTGCCGGGCGATGCCTCGGGCGCGCCGGCCTCCCACGCAGCCGCCTCCCACACAGCCGCCTGGGGCGCGGCCGGCCAATGCATGACCGCCTCCTGCACCAGCCCGGTCGCCAGGACGCCCGCGAGCATGGCGACGCCCGACACCCACCGCGCACCGGCCGACCGCACATCTGCCGACCGCGCACTGGCCGATCGCCCGCCAACCGACACCCGTTTGTTTTTTCCCATGTTCGACCGCCCCGCCCGCCCGCTTGTATGTGTGACAACCATGGCGGCCGATCCTACCGCCCTGCCGCGCCACATACACGCCAAAACCGGCCGAGATCACCGGGCACTGCAGGCGTGATCGGGCCTAGAATGGGTGCTGTGTGCGGGGCATTGCCGGCGTCATTCGTGGCCGCCTGAGGCGTGCTATCCGGACCATTTTCTGCGATAATGCCCGCCGACGAACAGCGCTGCCGGCTGCAGATGCCGGGCTGCTCATCGAGGCCTGCGGGCGACACCCGCGGCTTCGACCCGACCAGCCCTTGTCCGCCGCCGGTCACCCGCGCCGCCCGAGCCCCGTTGTCGTGAAGAGGGGCGCTTTTGTGGCGGCCGCGGGGCGGCATGAGGCCGCGCGACCCACATTGACAGGAGCCTTACCTCGATGGCCGACGCCAACCCGCCTGCCAGCCAAAACGATTCAGCCCCCACCCCGCCTTCCGGAGCCGCGTATAACGAGTCCAACATCAAGGTGCTCGAGGGCATCGAGCACGTCCGCACGCGTCCGGGCATGTACATCGGCGACACCACCGCCCGCGGGCTGCATCACCTTGTTTGGGAGATCGTCGACAACTCGATCGACGAGGCGCAGGCGGGATATGCCTCGACGATCATGGTGAAGATCAACGCCGACGGCTCGTGCACGGTCGCCGACGACGGCCGCGGCATTCCCGTCGGCATCCACCCCACCGAGAAGATCCCCACAGTCGAGGTCGTCTTCGCCAAGCTCGGCGCCGGGGGCAAGTTCGAACACAACGAAGGCTCGGCCTACAAGGTCTCGGGCGGGCTCCACGGCGTGGGCGCGTCGGTCGTCAACGCCCTGTCCGAATGGCTCGAGGTGGAGGTCGCCCGCGACGGGAAAGTCCATCACATGGAATTCCAGCGCGGGCGACGGTCGACCGAGCTCACGGTGATCGGCTCGGCGGCCAAGAGCGGCACCAAGGTCAGCTTCAAGCCCGACGGCAGGATCTTCCCCGAGGTCGATTTCAAGTACGAGATTCTGCAGAAGCGACTCCGCGAGCTGGCCTATCTCAACCAGGGGCTGGCGCTGGCGGTCTCCGACGAGCGCACGGGCAAATCCGACGAATTCAAGTTCGACAACGGGCTGGTCGAATACGTCCGCTACCTCAACGACGGCAAAAACGTCCTGCATGCCGACGTGATCGCGTTCAAGAAAACCGACGCCGCGACAGGCATCAGCGTCGAAGTCGCGATGCAGTACAACGACGGCTACAACGAAGCGATCGAGTCGTTTGCCAACAACATCAACACCCACGAAGGCGGCACCCACCTCAGCGGCTTCAAGACCGGCCTCACCGGCACGATCAACCGCTACGCCGAGCAGAAGAACCTGATCAAGGAGACGCGCCCCACCGGCGACGACCTGCGCGAGGGCCTTATCGCCGTGGTGAGCGTGAAGGTGCCCGAGCCGCAGTTCGAAGGCCAGACCAAGACCAAGCTGGGCAACAGCGAGGTCGAGGGGCTGGTCTCGTCGGCCGTCTCCGACGCGCTGGGCCAGTATCTCGAAGAACACCCCAAAGAAGCCCGCATCATCTTCGACAAGGGCCTCAACGCCGCCGAAGCCCGCGAGGCCGCCCGCAAGGCGCGCGAGCTGGCAAGGCGAAAGAACAGCCTCGAGGGCAACAGCCTGCCCGGCAAACTCGCCGACTGCCGCTCCAAGGACATCGAAACCACCGAGCTGTTCCTGGTCGAAGGTGACTCCGCAGGCGGGTCGGCCAAGCAGGGCCGCGATTCAAACATCCAGGCCATCCTCGCCCTGCGCGGCAAGCTGCTCAACGTCGAGAAGGCCAACCTCGTCAAGATGCTCGGGCACGAGGAAATCCGCACCATCATCAGCGCCCTGGGCTGCGGCATCCGCGACGATTTCAACCTCGAGAAGCGCCGCTACGGCAAGATCATCATCATGACCGACGCCGACGTCGACGGCAGCCACATCCGCACGCTGCTGCTGACGTTTTTCTTCCGCCACATGCAGGAGCTGATCAAGGCGGGGCGTGTCTTTGTCGCCCAGCCCCCGCTCTATCTCGTGACCCGGCGCAAGAAGGGCGAATACGTGCTCAACGAGCGCGAGATGCGCCGCAACCTCATCGCCCAGGGCCTCGACGGCACCGAGCTGTCGATCCGCGCCGACGAGGCCGACGAAGCCGGCCGACGCGCCGAGGTCCGCCGGCTCAACACCGACCAGCTCCACAACGTCATCGACCTGCTCACCCGCATGGAAGAGTTCGTCAAGGTCGTGCAGCGCCGCGGCATCGATTTCGCCGAGTTCCTCGCGCTGCGCGACAGCAACGGCAAGCTGCCCCAATACCGCCTGGTCGTCGACGGCAAAGACCATTTCTTCCACAACGTCGTCCAGCGCGACCAGTACATGGCCGAGCACAACCTGCTGGTCGACACCGCCGAACTGCCGGCCGGCGCCGCGCCCGCCCAAACCGCCGACACCCGACACCAGCAGCGCCTCCAGAAAAACCAGGAGCTCCACGAGGTTAAAGACCTCGAACATCTGCTCGAGGCCTTTAACCTCGTGCAGCGCCTCCAGAAAA
>CAZBOE010000052.1:0-15048 GCA_964493365.1 uncultured Tepidisphaeraceae bacterium
TACACTCTTTCCCTACACGACGCCGCGCCGTCGGCCGCCCAGCGCCAGCCCCGCCGCGCCGAACCGGAAGCCGGGTAACGCCGGGTTCACCGCGGTTTGTCGCCTCCGTTCATCCCGCACCAACACGCCATGGCCCTGATCGACAAAATCTTCGGCAAGAACAAGTCGCTGTCCGAGCTCGATCGGCAGGAGCTGCGGCGTGAGGAGATCCTGCTGACCAAGCAGCGGGATCGGCTCTTCAAAAAGATCGAAACCATCACCGCCGATAAGCAGAAGATCTTTACCCAGGGCGCCGCACAGAAGGCGCCCGAGCTGCGCAAGGCGCTGGCGATGCAGTTTGAGCTCAAGGGGCAGGAACAGCTCATGGTCGCCCGTGAGCTCACGCTGCGCTCGAAGGAATTGATGACCGTCAGCCGCCTGCGGATGATCAAGGAAAACCAGGGGAAGTCAGGCACGCTCGGTCGGCTCAAGCTCACCGACAAGGATGTCGCCCGCATCAGCGGGTGGATCGAGAACGACTCGGTCACGCAGGACGCCTATCAGGAACGGCTGGACATGATCCTGGGCCTGGGCAGCCAGGCCGATCAGGATGCCCTCTCCCGCGCCGGGCTGAGCGAGCCGGGCCAGGAACTGATGCACCTGTGGGAACAAATGGACCGCGGCCAGATCAAAGAGACCGCCGCCCTCGAGCAAGCCGATGAGATCGTCCGGCGCAAGCAGACGCTGGCGGGCGAGGTGTAGGTTGAGCGGGGGCGTGGCGCCGCGTCTCGGGCGCAACGTGTATTACTGATCGGGTCTACGCTTGCCGCCGATGACACCACGCCACCGCAAGAACGCCGCCGAGTGGGTGATGTGGGTGGTGATCTGGCCCTGCGTAAAGCTCGCCCGCGCGTGGCATCGTCTGAGGAAGTAGCGCCGCCCCACGGTTTGGGCCGCGTGAGGGGCAGGACCACGCGGCGGAGAACGCCGCGTGGCGCGAACGTCGGCTGACCGGTATGGCCGCGCCAGCAGGGGGCATCTTCACCTCACCTGCATCTGCATCAACTTGCATGAGCAACACTTGCGCCCAAGGTCGCGAAACGCACGCTACAATCCCCCACCATGACGTCGCTCGCCACTCCAACGGTCGATCGTTCCAGCGCCGGGGTCGAAGCGCGGGAGGCCGCGCTGTCCGTTTCGGGAATGGATTGTGCTTCGTGTGTCGCCCACGTGGAAAAGGCGGTGCGCCAGCATCCGGGCGTTGACAGTGTGCGGGTCAACCTGGCGCGCGGCCGGGCGGTGGTGGTGTATCAGCCCGCGGTCACGAGCGAATCGGCGCTGGCCAAGGCGATCACCGATGCGGGCTATCCCGCGGCCCCCGAAGCTGGCGGCGACGCCCGCAATGCCGAAGACGCCCGCTTGCGCCGCCAGATCGACGAGGCGTCGAAATGGGCCCGGCGGGCGCTGGTCGGCATGGTGCTGTGGGCGCCGCTCGAAGGGCTGCACTGGGCGCTGCACTTTGCGGGCATTCACGCACAATGGATGCCCTGGGCGTCGCTGGTCGCCGCCACCCTGGCGATCGGCTACGGCGGCAGCGGATTTTATCGTTCGGCGCTCGCCGCCCTGCGCCGCGGCACGACCAACATGGACGTGCTGATCTCGATGGGCTTTACGACGGCTTACCTCTATAGCCTGGTCGCGTTTTTGGGCGGGGTGATGGGCGTGTGGGCGCCGCCGCCGCACGTTTACTTTACGGAGTCGATCGGGCTGCTGGCGCTGATCAGCCTGGGGCATTGGCTGGAGGCGCGGGCCCGCCGGTCGGCCGGGTCGGCGATCCGACAGCTTCTGGAACTGGCGCCGGCCACCGCGCTTCGGCTTCACGACGCCCCGCCTCCGCCCCGGAGCAAGCGGGTCGCGCTGGGCGTGATCCAGGGCGCGAGCGCCGCCGACGGCAACGCCGCGAAGGGCGAGTATGAAGAGGTGCCCGTTTCGAGCCTTGAGCTGGGTGACCGTGTGCTGATCCGTCCGGGCGATCGGGTGCCGACCGACTGCACCGTGATCGAGGGGCGATCGAGCATCGATGAATCGATGATCAGCGGCGAGCCGCTCCCCGTCGCCCGCTCGGTCGGCGACCAGCTTATCGGCGGAACGGTCAACCAGGACGGCCGGCTTGTCGCCCGGGTGACGCGGGTGGGCTCGGAGACGGCGCTGGCGCAGATCGTGCAACTGGTCGAGACGGCGCAATCAAGCAAGCCGCCGGTGCAGCGGCTTGCCGACAAGATCTCGGCGGTGTTTGTCCCGATCGTGCTGGTGATCGCGCTGATCACGGGCGTGAGCTGGTACGTGTATGGGATGTACGTGGCAGACCTGGGCGCCGCGGTGACATGGGGGCGCATCGCCAATGCCGTTTGCAGCGTGCTGCTGATCGCGTGTCCGTGTGCGCTGGGGCTGGCGATCCCGGCGGCGCTGATGGTGGGCACCGGGATGGGCGCACGCCGCGGCATTCTCATCCGCGACATCAGCGCCCTTCAGAGCGCGGAGAAACTGCACACGGTCGTTCTCGACAAGACCGGCACGATCACCCAGGGCCGCCCGACGGTGGTCGAAGTGTCGGCCGCCGCGGGCGTGTCGCCTGATCACCTGCTGCGGCTGGCGGCCAGCGCTGAGCAATACAGTGAACACCCGCTGGCCAAGGCGATCGTCGCCCACGCTCGTTCGCGCGAGATCACGCTGCTGGCGCTCGAGGGCTTTGACAACCAGCCCGGCCTGGGCGTTGTCGCCCGCGTCGAAGGCCAGCAGGGCGATCTGCTGGTCGGGCATCGCGCGCTGCTGGGAGCCGACGTGCCTGACCTGCCGGGGACGCCGACCGCGGTGGGCACACAGGTGTTTGTCGCCCGGCGGAACGGGCAGGCGACCCAGTTGCTTGGATCGATCCGCCTGAGCGACACGATCAAGCCCGACTCGCGTGATGCGATCGTCGAGCTGCATCAACTGGGCCTTTCGACGGTTCTGCTGACCGGCGACAACGAGCAGGCGGCGCGGGTGGTGGCGGCAAAGAGTGTACCAGGTCAGGGCGGACGTTCGCCCGCGCGGCAAGGCCGACGCCATCACCGAGTTGCAGCAGCGGCGGACGCGGTCGAGCGTCTTCGCAGGGCCGGTGTTGTCGGGCGTCGCCATGGTCGGCGACGGCATCAACGACGCCCCTGCGCTCGCGGCGGCCGACCTGGGGGTGGCGATCGGGTCGGGTTCGGATATCGCCAAGGAAACGGGCGACATTGTCCTGGTCGGGTCGAGCCTCAAGGGCCTGCCGGCGGCGATCCGGCTGTCGCGCGCGACGATGTCGGTGGTGCGGCAGAATCTGTTCTTCGCGTTTTTCTACAATGTGCTGGCGATCCCACTGGCGGCGTTCGGCATGTTGACGCCGCTCATCGCGGCGATGGCGATGGCGCTGTCGGATGTCACCGTGATCGGCAACGCACTTCGCCTGCGCCGCAAACGCATCGATTGACGGCGGCTGGTGTGAGCCAGGCGGTGATAGCCCAAAGAGATCGTCAGTGAGATCGGCAGAGAGATGAGCCTGCGGCGACGTCGCTGCGGGATGACCGACTGCTGCCAGACCGCTGCTGCTGCACAGGCGCTGGGCCGCCGTGCCAGAAACGGGCGCGCGGTCGCCGTCGTGACACCGGCGTCGTGACACCGGCGTTACAACCCCACCAGACCACCCAAACCCGACCGACCCGTCGCGACCCATGGCTCACGCCCTTGTGGCGCTCAATTCCATTGCCCGTCGGTGAAATGTGCGACGCCGCCGCGGCCATGACCCGCCACTGAGCGTGGTGGCCAAGGCCCCCAACTGTCATCGCCATCGCCCGTCGTCGCCACCGCCCCTTGCGGTTGCTGCCCATCGTCGCCGCTGCCCGTTACCTTTGCCGCCCGTCCTCGACGCCCGTCGCTGCGACTGCCTGTTGGCGTCACTTCCCGTTGCGGCCGCGGGCGGGTGCTGGTGTCTATTGCTGCGGTGGCGGGTGTGGATAACAGCGCGCGGGACGGCGCGTGCGATGACGCCGGACGTCACGCTTCGAGGCGCTCCGGCCGCCGCGACGGGGGTTGTCTGTGCGGCGGGCGTCGGGGCGGCGATTTCCCTGCGACCACGAAACACCGTTTTGCCGCTTGACGCCCGGGCACCCCATCGCTTCAATACCGCCACTTCGCCCCCGGCTCATCCCGGGGACGCACCGACGGCCGTGGGTTGCACGGAGGCGGCCGCCGTGGAACTGCTGATTGTCTTCTTCGACCTGGATTCGACATGACCACCCATCGCACCGTCTCGGCCGCGGCACTCTCACACGACCTGTTCATCGGAGACGGCGACACCGACCCGCAGATGCTCGTGGGACTGGACATGCTCGTCGGCGATCAGTTGCTCGCCGCTTCGCTCGCGGCCGGTCTTGAGGCCTCGGCGGCGGAGATCGAAGCCGCCAAGCGCGGGCTCGACGAAGAAGAGGAAGACTTCGAAGACGAAGACGACGATCTCGATGACGACGAGGAAGACGAGGACGAAGAGGAAGAGGAAGAAGAGGAAGACGAGGACGAGCTCGACGACGAGGAAGACGACGAAGACGAGGATGAGGAAGACGACGAGGAAGAAGAAGACGACGACGACTTCGACTACGACGATGACGACGATGATTATGACGACGACGAAGACGAAGACTTCGAAGACGACGAAGAGTGATCGTCCGCGTCACGCGATGACGGGGCGGGGATCGCGCTGGTAAGCAGTGGGCGCGTGACGCACGGTTGTGTGACGCATGGTGGCGTGACGAGTTGATACGTGACGCCCTGATACGTGACGAATTGAGAGCTGAGGCGGCGCATTGACAGCGGCCGGCGACGTTGCCCGATCGGGCGGCGAGCGGTCGCGGTCAGTGCGCCGTCTTGTTTGGGCGTGTCGCTGCGCCCTGCATGCTGCTTCGGCGCGCCGGGTTATTTTTCGGTCAGGGTGATTCGGCCGTCGAACTCGGGGCCCGGCGGGTCTTCGATCCGCATCCGGGCCTGGTCGCGATAGAGCTTGGTGAATTTGCTGGGGCCCAGCTCTTTCTCCATCGCCTCGACCGCCGCGAGGCACTCGGTGAACTGCGACTGGTTGTAGGCCTCGAAGACCGCCTTGGAGTGCTCAGCGGTCTTGACGATCTGCTCGTTCTCCTGGCCGATCAGGCACATCGGCTCCCAGGTCATCACCGACTGTTCCTTGCCCTTGACCTGCAGCTTGGCAACCGGGCGCACGACGAACCGCCCCGCGAGCAATTCGACCGTCCTGTCGATGCACAGCAGCTTGGTGCCGGTCACCTTGTTGGCCGACTCGAGGCGTGCCGAGAGGTTGACGTTGTCGCCCAGCACGGTGTAGTCGGCGCCGGTGTTGTGGTCGCCGGCGTCGCCGACCACCATCTCGCCCGTGGTGAGTCCGGCCCGCATGAACAGCGTGGGCAGCCCGCTCTGCTTGAGCTTCTCGTTGAACTGAACGAGCATCTGGTTGAGCTCGAAGACCGTCTTGGCGGCGCTGTAGGCGTGGTCGGGGTTGGGCTCGGGGGCGTTGTAGAAGAACATGATTCCGTCGCCCAGGAACTTGTTCACCAGCCCGCGGTTTTGCCGGATGATCGGCACCGCGAGGGTCATGTATTCCGAGAGCATGCCGACGGTCCGTTCCTTCAACTTCTCAGACAGGGTGGTGAAGCCCTCGAGGTCGGTGAAGACCACCGACATCTCGCGCACGGCGCCGGCCAGGGTGTCCTGCTCGGGGTGCGACACCACGTAATTCACCAACTGCGGGTCGACATAGCTCTGAAACCGCTTCTTGATCCGCGCCCGCTCCTGGATCTCCATCACGTAGCGGTCGAGCGTCGTGCCCGACCAGACCAGCCCCGCCACCACGATCGGCCCGGCCAGCCCCACGATCGTGTCGCCGTAGTCGAAGAGCACCATGCAGTTAAACAGCACATACCCCAGCAGCAGCGACACCATCACAAACACCGTCTTGAGCGGCGCCAGCAGCGAGGACACCAGCGTGGCGGTAAACCCCATCGCCAGCGTGATCAGCACGGTGATGTACATGGGGGCATAGGTCCAGACATGCCCGGTGACCACGCCGTTGAAGACCGCGCCGTGCACGACCACCCCGGGCGATTTCTTGTGCAGCGGCGTCGGATAAAAGTCGAGCGCGCCGGTCGCCACAAAGCCCAGGATCACCGCCTTGCCGTTGACCGCCTGGCGGATCTTGAGCCGCGCCGTCTCGAGCTCTTCGGCGAACTTTTTGTTTTGAACCTCGATCACCGGCACGATCTGCGTCGCCGCGCGCAGCGTCTGCAGCGCGATATCGGTCTTGAGCCGCAGCTGCTCGGCGGCCGGGATATGCGATTCGGCAAACGCGATGTTCGCCTCCAGCCCCAGCGCGCGATTGAAGCTCGCAAACGCCTCCTGATCCACCCGCTTGAGCATCGCCTCGTAGTGGGCGTAGAAGTCGTCTTCGCTCCGTCCCGGGGGCAGACCACCCGCAGCCACGCACGCCTTGACCACCGCCAACTGCTCGTCAAGGGCTGCCAGCGCCAGCGCCTGCTCGCCGATGGCCGCCTCGGCGGCGCCGAGTTTTTCATTGGCATAGGTGGTCAGCGCGTCGTCGGGCAGCGTCTCGACCATCTCGACCATCTCGGGCGAGATCACGCTGGTCAGATAGATGACCGCCTTGCGCAGCTCACTCTGGTTCTGCGCCATCTTCCGCCGGACATCGATCACCGACCACGCCACGTCGACGCCCACGTGCTGGCTCGACTGCACGTAAGAGGGGAAGTCGTACATCACCGACCACTCTTCTTCCGGCCCCCACCACGGCACCTCCATGACCAGCGGCGCGTTTCGTCCGCTGCCGGAATGGACGGTCCTCACCGGGATCCGCCGCTCGATGCCCTCGGGCAGCGGCAAGACGACCTCATTGGGCGTGACCCTGACGGTCTCCATCGGCACATTGAGAAACGCGCACGCGAGCGCGAACGACGCCGCCGGCACCATCTTGCCGTTCTGCTCGATAAACAGCGGCAACGACCGCACCACCGCGTCGCCGATGGGGATGTAGTCGACATAACCGCTGTACCGTGCCGCCTGCGAAAACCGCAGGATCGGCAGCACCGCGTTGGAGGCCTGAAACAGGCTGGGCACCGCGGGCTGCAGCGGCACCGAAAACCGATCCAGCTCGCGGAAACGCAGCGTGCGGTCGAGCTGCTCGTCGAGCAGCCGCAACAGCGGCGAGCCGGTATACCGCGGGTCGGTCCGCGGCAGCAGCCGCGCCCGGAGCTCGGCCACGTCGGTCACGCCCGAGTCCATCAGCGCCGAAATACGCCGCATCATCGTCTGTTCGCGGCGCTGCAGAAAGATCGGGTCGAGGTTCACCTTCGCCAGCTCTTCGTCGAAGCCGCGGTCGTTGAGCTGCTGCACCATCTCGCTCGGGGTGATCTCGATGTCTTTCTCGAACAGTGAGATGATCGCCTGTTCGAGAACGGTCGGCTCGGGTTCCGCGGTGAAGGTGGCGGAGTAGGGGATCAGCACGTTGCCGCGCCGCGTGAGCACCTCGACCATCGCGTCGTCGGGGTTGCGGCCGTCCACACCCGGCGCCGACGGCTCGGCGTAGATCACGTCGGTCATCACCACCTTGGCGCCGCCTTCGTTGACCACGTCGAGGATTTCCGCCTGCACATCGCGCGGCCACGGCCATCGGCCGATCACCTGCAGCGAGCGATCCGTGATGTCCAGGTGAACGATGTCCTTCGTCGGCGGCGGCGTGTGAAACTGAAACCACCGCGCGCGAAGGTCGCTCAAGCGGCGCTCGATCAGGTCGAGCCAGCCCGCGGTCGTGGCGGCCGATATGATGATCGTGCAGACAAAGCCGATCATCAGCACCAACGTCAGACGGGTGCCCCGCGCACGGATGATTTTCCTCGCGTCAGCCATAACCACATCGAAAATGACGGCGTCTGCCCTGACGACAATCGGCCACCGACTTGCCCGGCCTGCAGAATCTTAAGTCCTGCTCCCAGTGTCACCAAACCGAAACCGCGCCCAGCCCCCGCTGTCGCTCAGCGCTCTCACAGCGCCCCGCCCCGGCCGATCCGTCCAAGGCGATCCGCCTCGGGAAACTTGCCCCGCCCGCCCGCAGGGTCGTCGCTGCTTGGCGGCGCAGTCGCGGCGTGTTGCCCTCATCGGGCTGCGATGCACAACCTAGTAACGCGGAAGGTCAACCTGCACGAGCCGCACGCCGTCGCCGCGCTGGTAGAGGCGCACGCGGTAGACATCGACCTTTACGCCCGGCGCGTCGCGATAGGTGCCGTCGGCGAGTCGAAACGCCCAGCCGTGCCAGGGGCAGACGACGCAGCCTCCGGCGTCAGCGTCGGTCGGGGTGGTGTGCAGTCCGCCCAGGCAGGCCTCGTCGCTGACCTGCCCGGCCGACAGCGATGCGCCGGCATGCGGGCAGGCGTCGTCGATGACAAACACACGCTCGCCCCGCCTGAATACGGCGAGCCGAAAGCCGTCCATCTCGACGAATTTCCCGACGTTCTCGGTCAGTTCGTCGAGCTCACACAGCGAAGTCCATCCCATGGCTCGCATGTTAAGCCGGGCCGGGGCGGGTGTCGCACCTGAACCAAAACCGGCCCAAAATTGCCCGGCAACGCGACTTCCCGCCACGGGCGGCATCATTGCAATTTTGGGCGAAGACCATAACACTAGCCGCCCGCAAAGGAGCCGGGAACTTTATCACCCTCAACCCCAACCCCCGGAACATCGCGCCATGGCCAAAGACAATTCCGTCTCATCTGATTCGCTCAAGCTGGAAACTGCCGAGGAGTACAAAGGCAAGAAGTTCCGCGTTGCCATCATCGGCTGCGGCGGCATCGCCCAGACCCACATGGGTGCGCTGGCGACGATGCCCGATGTCGAAGTCGTCGCGGGCGTCGACATCGACCCCGCCCGCCTCAAGATCATGGACGAGAAGTGGGGCGTGAAGAAGCTCTACAAAGACTGGAAGGCGATGCTCAAGGAAGTGCAGCCCGACGCCGTCGATATCTGCACGCCCAACGGCGTTCACGCCGCCCCGGCGATCGATTCGTCCAAGGCCGGCTGCCACGTCATCGTCGAGAAGCCCATGGCGATGAACCCGGGCGAGTGTCAGAAGATGATCGACGCCGCCAAGGCGGCGAAGAAGAAGCTGGTCATCGGCTTCCAATACCGCTACCACCCGCACACCCAGTATCTGCGTCGCGCCGCCGACGAAGGTCAGTTCGGCGACATCATGTTCGTCAAGTGTCAGGCGCTGCGACGCCGGGGCATCCCCAACTGGGGCGTCTTCGGTCAGAAGCACCTTCAGGGCGGCGGGCCGATGATCGACATCGGCGTTCACGTCATCGAGATGGCGCACTATGTGATGGGCAGCCCCAAGCCCGTCGCGGCGGTGGGCAACACCTGGACCTACCTGGGCAACAAGGCCTCGAAGACCGTCAGCATGTGGCCCAACTGGGATTACAAGACCTACACGGTCGAAGACCTGGCGATCGGGTCGATCCGGTTCGAGAACGGCGCCGTGCTTCATATCGAGGCGTCGTTCGTCGCCCACATCGAGAAGGACGTGTGGAACTTCAACCTCATGGGCACCAAGGGCGGCTGCAACTGGGATCCGCCGATGGTGTTCAACGACGTCGCGGGCACGATGGTCAACACGCAGCCTGCGTTCCTCGAAAACAACCGTGACTTCCCCGCGCTGTTCAAGCTCAAGCTGCGGAACTTCATCGACGGCTGCGTCAAGGACACCCCCCTGACCGCCCCGGGCGAGGCGGGCCTGGCTGTCCAGAAGATTCTCGACGGCGTCTACCGCTCGTCGGAGTCGGGCGGCAAGGAAGTGCCGATCAAGTAACGGCAGCGTCGCGATCGACCGAGCCATCGTCTCAAACGCCCACCGCCCAGCGCGGTGGGCGTTCTTTTTTTGCGCGCAGGCTCGACTCGCCACCGCGCGGGCAGAAGATGGCAGCGCGGGTTACTTCACTTCCTGCCAGTTGTCGCCCCAACCCGACTCGACCTTGATCGGCACGGTCAGCCCGATCTGGGGCCCCGCGCCGATCATTTCCTCCTGCACGATCCGGGCTTCGTGTTCCACCACGGCGCGGGGCGTTTCGAGCACGAGCTCGTCATGCACCTGCAGCAGCATCCGCGACCGCAGGCCTTCCCGGGCGATGCGCTGATGCAGCCGGATCATCGCCACCTTGATCAGGTCGGCCGCCGAGCCCTGCACGACCGAGTTGATGGCCTGCCGCTCGCCCATGCCGCGCATGGCGACGACGCTCGAGTTGATCTCGGGGATCGGGCGGCGTCGCCCGAGAATGGTCGTGACATAGCCCTTGTCCTGCGCCTCGGCGACGCACTGCTGCATGAACCGGTTGATCGCGGGAAACCGCTGGTTGTAGGCCTTGATGAGGTCTCCCGCCGCCGAGACCGAGAGGCCGTCGATGCGCCGCGAGAGCCCGAAGGCGGTGACGCCGTAGATGATCCCGAAGTTGATGGTTTTCGCCTGCGACCGCTGCTCGCGCGAGACGCCTTCGAGCGGTACGCCGAACACCTCGGCCGCCACCGCGCGGTGAATGTCTTCATCGCGCTCGAACGCCCGGAGCAGCGCCGGCTCCTGCGTGAAATGCGCCAGCACGCGCAGCTCGATCTGGGAGTAGTCCGCGGTCAGCAGGACGTTGTTCGCGCGGTCTCCGGGCACGAACGCGAGGCGGATCCGCCGGCCTTCGTCGGTGCGGATCGGGATGTTCTGCAGGTTGGGGTCGCTGCTCGAGAGCCGTCCGGTCGCGGCCCCGGTCTGGTTGAAGTGCGTGTGCACCCGCCCCGACCTGGGGTTGACGTAATCGGTCAGGTTGTCGAGGTAGGTGTTCTTGAGCGTGACCAGGCTGCGGTAGTCGAGCACCAGCCGGGGCACGGGGTGGTCGCCCGCCAGTCGCTCGAGCACTTCCACGTCGGTGCTGGCGCCGGTCTTGGTCTTCTTGATCACCCGCAGGCCCAGCTTGTTGAACAGCACGTCGCCCAGTTGCTTGGGCGAGTCGATCACAAATTCGCAGCCGGCCTCGGTGTGGATGCGGGCGCGCAGCGCCTCGATGCGCTCGCCCAGCACGGCCGACTGCTCGCGAAGCACCTTTTCGTCGACCGAGATTCCTTCCGCCTCCATGTCGGCCAGCACGGGAATCAGCGGCGTCTCGAGCGTGTCGTTGAGCTTGCGCAACTCGGGCAGCGCGTCGAACTGCGCCTCGATGTGGTTCGCCAGTCGCAGGGCGATGTCGGCGTCTTCCGCCGCGTATCGGCTCACGCGGGCCAGGTCGACCTTCTCCATCGAGATCTGCGACTTGCCCTTTCCGATCAGGTCCTCGGTCGGCACTTTGCGGAAGTTGAGCAGGTCGAGCGCCAGGCGGTCGATGCCGAATGACGTCCGGCTCGCGTCGAGGATGAACGCGCCGACCATCGTGTCGAGCGTGATGCCGCGCACGTCGATGCCCGCGTTGCGCAGGACCAGCAGGTCGTATTTCACGTTGTGCCCGACCTTGGCGACGGCCGGGTCGGCGAAGATCGGCCCCAGCCGGCCGATGACTGCTTCGAGCGGCACCACCGCCGCGCCGCTGGGCCCGCGCACGGCGACATAATGCCCGCATCCCGGCTCCCAGCTGACGCTCAGGCCGATCATGTCGGATGACATCGCCCCCAGCGCGTCGGTCTCGGTGTCGAAGGCGAACCGCTTCTGCTTGCGCAGCGCGTCTGCCAGCGCGTCAAGCTTGTCGATCGTGTCGACCAGTTCATATCGACAGCCCGCGCCCGTCTCGACGGGCGGAACATCGCCCGGCCCGGCTCCGTCGGCCGGGGCATCGAGGTAGGCGAACAGCCCGCCCTCGATCGACGCCGGCTTGCGGACGCTTGTTGCCGGCCGGGGCGGCGGCTCTTCGGGAAGGCCCAGCCGCTTGAGCAGCGCGGTGAATCCCAGCGACCGCAGGTGATCCCGCATGGCCGGGATGTTGAAGCCCTTGAACTCACACGCACCGGGATCGAAATCAAACTCCACATCGCTCTTGAGCGTCACGAGCTTGCGGCTGGTGTCGAGGAGATGACTGTGGGTCTTGAAGTTCTCCCGCATTTTCGGGGTCAGCTCGTCGACGTGGGCGAGCACCCCTTCAACCGATCCATATTTGTTGATCAGTTTGGCCGCCGTCGTTTCGCCCACACCGGGAATGCCCGGGACGTTGTCGATCTTGTCACCCATGAGGGTCTGCACCTCGACCGCCTGCGCCGGGGTGTAGCCGAGCTCGGCCGACATGGTTGAAGCGTCGAAGCGCTTGTCGGTGTGCGGGTCATACATGCTGACCTTGCCGTCGAGCAGTTGGCGCAGGTCTTTGTCTTTGCTGACCAGCACGACGTCGAAGCCCTTGCCCTCGAGGCGGCGGGTCATGGTCGCGATGACATCGTCGGCCTCGAAGCCGTCGACGCCGAAAATCGGGACGCCCGCGTCGCGGACGATCTGGAGGATGCGCTGCTCCTGGGGTGTGAAGTCGTCGGGTCGGCTGGCGCGGTTGGCCTTGTACTGGGGGTAGATCGCCTTGCGGAAGACCCCCTCATCGCCGCCCTGGTCGATGACCATCGCAAGATAGGTGGGTTTGCACCGCTCGACGAGGGTGAGCAGCATCTGGGTAAAGACAAAGGTCGCCTTGACGGGTTCGCCGGCGGGGGAGGTCAGGTCGCGGAAGGGGGCGAAGTAGGCGCGATAGATCTGGGCATGACCGTCGATGATGTAAAAGGTCTTGGCGGTGTCGTCCTGAGGCGGTGGGTTGGGCATCGCGTGCATCGTAGCCCAATGGCATGCCCGTCCCTACAGGCGGGCGGGGAGGCCGACGGGGCGCCCGGAAGACGGAGGGCAGACGGGCGATGCCCCACCGGCACGACACTACCGGCGTGATGCCATCGGCGTGACCCCCATCGTCTTAACCCCATCGGCGAGCCCCCACCGGCGGGACCTTGGCCGGGGCGACTGCTATGGGTAGCGTGCCCAGCGGTTGCCATGGGCAGACGCGGCGATGAACGCTGGCAGACGCAACGTTATCGGACAGGGCGATCGTCGCCCGGCGTCGTAAAAGCGCGCGGCGTAACGGTTTAGTTCCCTTGACCACCCGACCCGCCGGATTACAGTACGGCATACGAGGCCGGTGCTGCGGGTCCGGTCGCTCTCACCGAATCGCGGCAGTCCTGTTCGGGGCGTGCCGCACTCGGACTGCCACCCGTCAAACCTGATGCTCACACCCTGGGGTTTTCCGCCGGGGCAATGGAGGTCGCCGCATGGCAAGCCAGCAGAGTTCACGGGCTGCGCTGATTACGTCGGTGGTCGTGCTGTCGATCGTCGCGGTCACGGCACTGATCTTCGCGTTTATCTTCAGCGCCGGCGCGCGCAAGGCGCAGCGCGACCTCACTGCACTGACGCAGCAGTACAACGACATTCTCGAGCGGTCGCGGATCACGTCTGCCGATGTGCAGTCGCTCGCGTCGGACCGCCAGGCGGGCGAAGCCCTGGGCATCAGCCCCAACAGCAAGCTGCTGGATGTGGCGCTGATTCAGCGTGACCTGCTCGCGCAGTACATCGCCGGCGGGGGCGGGGCGTCGTTCCAGCAGGTTGTTGCGGAAGTGCAGACCACGCTGAGCACCGCGGCCACCCGGCTGGCCAACACCGGCGTCACCCTTCCCTCGACCGAGAACAACCTGGTCGATGCCGTTGACGTGCTTGCCACCGCGGTGGATCAGAAGAACCAGCGGGTCAAGCAGCTCGAAGACGAGATCGCGCGGGTCAACCAGCGGATGCAGGAGACGGTCGCCTCGACCGCGGCTCAGATCAGCGCGAAGGATCAGCAGATCGCCGCGGCCCGCCAGGAGGCGCAGCAGATCCGCGACACCGAACAGCGTGCCCGGCAGAACCAGCTCGACACGGTGGCGGCCATCCAGCGTGACATCGAAGGCGAGCGGCGCAGCTTCAACGACCGCATCCAGGAGCTGTCGAGCCAGCTCGGCGACCGCGATCGGAGCCTGACCGCCCTGCAGAAGGAACTGGCGCAGATCAGCCAGCGGCTCGCCGGCCTGCGGACCGACCCGTCGGGCCCGATCATCCGCACGCCCGATGGCGCCGTCACCCGCCTGGCGGGCAACAACCTGGTCTATATCGACCGCGGCCTGGCCGATCAGATCGTGCCCGGGATGACCTTTGAGGTGTACGACAAGATCGAGGGCATCCCCGCCAACTCGGGCACCGATGACCCCAATGTCCTGCCCCGCGGCAAGGCCTCGATCGAGGTGATCCGCCTCGGACAAAACAGCGCCGAAGCCCGGATTGTCCGCCTGACCCCCGGCGCCAACATCACCGACGGCGATCTGATCGCCAACCTGGTGTATGACCCGCACGTCTCCTATCGCTGGCACGTCTATGGCGAGTTTGACGTTAACCAGGACGGCCGACCCGATGCGGCGGACGCCGAGATCATCAAGCGGCTCATCACCAGCAACGGCGGCCAGCCCGTTGACGAGATCAACGTCAACACCGACTTTGTCGTGATGGGCATCGAGCCGGAGCTGCCCGCCTTCACCAGCGAAGAGCTGCTCGACCCGATCAACCGCAAGAAGCTCGACGACGCCCAGGCGCGCCTCAATGCCTATAACGATGTTCTGACCCGCGCCCGTGACCTGTACATCCCTGTGCTCAATCAGAACCGCTTCCTCTACTACATCGGCTACTACAGCCTCGCCTCGCGGTAAGGCATGAGGAAGTTGATCGGCCCGGCCGTGCCGTGACCCGTCGGAGAACAAACCGGCGGCGAGCGCCAGGCGGCTCGGGCATGACCCGCAAACAACCAAGCCCGCTCCGATCACTCGGGGCGGGCTTCTTCTTTGTCGGTGCCGCATGGGGCCGTCGCGCAGCAAAGGCGGGCGATGCAGCATCGGGCGGGGTGGGCGGCGGAA
>CAZBOE010000052.1:15154-15778 GCA_964493365.1 uncultured Tepidisphaeraceae bacterium
GGCGAGAAGTCGGGCGCGATCTGCTGGCGGGGGGCCTCGAAGCCCGATGCCCATTGCGTGCCCGAGAGGCTTACACCCCACTGGATGTAGAGCCGCTTGAGGCCGGCGGCGGTCTGGTCGATCACCGACTGCGGGGTGGTGTCGGGGGGTGTCTGGCCGGACCTGGCGAGGGCGACATTGCTTTGCATGAGCCGCAGCGTCGCCTCCCACCAGCGCTCGTTGGGCACGACCCGCTCGACGCCGTTGTCGTCGATGATCTGCGTCGGCTGCCCGAGCCGGCGCTCGGACAGGAGCCTTGCCAGAATGGCCTGTGCGGCGGCGTGGTCGCCCAGATCATGGTGAACCAGCCCCTCGCCCAGGAGCACCGCCGGATCACCCGCGGAAGCCTGGGCGGGATCGACGGCTTCACGCATCAACTCAAGGTTTTCGGGCGACTGCAGCTGGCGATACAGCGCCAGCACTTCGGCCAACCGCTGTGACCGCCGCTGGTCGTCGGGTTCGAGCATGGCCGCGAGCCGCTTGCTCTCTGCGTCGAAGACGCGGTAGCGATAGGTAAAGCCGCGAATGCGCGGGTCGGGGTTGGCTCGCGCCCAGTCGACGAGGAAACCCGAGAGGGCGGCGCGG
>CAZBOE010000052.1:15788-19097 GCA_964493365.1 uncultured Tepidisphaeraceae bacterium
TGGCCAGCGACCGGATCTGCCGCTGGTCGCCCGAGCGCTTGGCGGCGTCGAGGTCGTTGTTGAGCCGGGTGAGCAGCGAGAAGACGATGCCGGCGCCCTGTGCGCCGCCGGTCTTTTCCAGCAGCGCGACGAGCGTGTCGGTGGCGGCCTTGTTGTCCCCGAGATCCATGAGGGCGGTGACGCGGAGGCGCATGGCCTGGGCGAGCAGTTCGTCGCCCCCCTCGACGCCGGCGAGCTTTTGCTCAAAGCCGTCGAGCAGCGCCAGCGCCCGGCGTGTGTCGCCCTGCTGTCGCTGGGCGACGTCGGCCGCGAGCAGGGTTGTGCGCACGAGGATCAGCCGCGCCTCGCGTGCGGCCGAGGCGTCGATGCCGGGCTGTGCGAGGGTCGCCTGCGCCTGCGTGCGCACGGCGTCGGCAAGCTCCTGAAGTCGCTGGCGCAGCGCCGCCTGTTGCGATTCGTCGAGCCCGCGCGGCTCATCGAGCTGCTGCTTGATGCCGACGACCGAGAAGTATCTCGCGAGCGCGGCGCGCGGGTCGTCGGCCGGCACACGCTGGTAGTAATCGGTCGCCTCGGCAAATCGGCCGAGTGCCTGCAGCCTGCGGGCATACTCGAAGGCGAGCTCGGTGCGGTTGAAAGGCGGCGCGATCGCCAGGGGGAGAAACCGCTCATAGAGCGCGCCGGCGCGCGGGTCTTCGGGGCCGGCCTGGCGGAGCGAGACGATCACGGCCGCGGCGTTGTCGAGCGCGAGGGCGGCGTTGTCGCTGGTGGGAAAGCGCTCGACATGGGTGAGAAAAGCGTCGGCCGCCGTGGCATCTCGGCCGAGCCGCTGGAGCATCAGCGGGATCAGCAGCGATGCGGTCTGGCGGGTCGCGAGGTCGACACGGTCAGGGGGGCGCGAGAGCAGTTCGTTCGCCGCCGCGATCGACCGTTCGAGCACCGCGGGATCGACGGGCTCGCCCGCGGGCTTGAGCCGTTCGCTATCGCCTTGGCGCAAGACCGCCTGGAGCAGCAGCGGGTCGAGCGTCGCGAGATCGGCGTCTGCGGGGAGCCGCGCTGCGAGAAGCTCGAAGATGCGCGACGAGAACGCCGGCTGCTGCCTGACCAGCGCCAGCAGCGTGTCGCGCGCCGCATCCTGGCGGCCGGCGGCGTTGTGGATGCGGTATTGCAGGATCGAGGCGGCCGCATCGAGCGCGGGCTGCGATTGCTCGGGCATCGCGGTGCGTTGCCAGGCGGTCAGCGCGTCGAGCATCTCCTGCGCCCGCGCGAGATCGCCCGCGACGACTTCGTTGACGGCGCCGAAGTATCGCGCTTCATACTGCTGTGCGGCATCGGGCTCGGGGCGGATATCGCCGCCGCCCGCCACCTGGGCGAACTGTGCCCGGGCGGTCTCGACATCGCCCTTGGCCATCGCGAGCTTGGCGATGCGGTTTTTCACAGCGGGCTGCACGCCCGATTCATGGTTATCGAACTGGCCGAGGTAGGTGACCGCGCGGTCGATCACCTCTCGGCGGCGCGGGTCTGACGGGTCGAGCGAGAGCGCCAGCGCATAGTCGGCCATGCGGTTGGTGTATTCGGCCGCGGTGGCGAGGTTGGCCAGGGCCTCGTAGCGCGCCATGGCCGGGTCGTTCATGCCGGTCAGGCCCGCGGCGATCTCCTCCGACTGGCGGTTTGCCAGCAGCGCGGCGCGATCGAGCAGCTTGTTCACCGTTTCGGCGATCGGTCGCATGCCGGCCATGGCGCGGGGGTTGGCGCCCCAGTATTCGAGCGTGTTGAGATCGGATGCGATGCCCTCGGTGATCAGCGTCGATGCCTGCTGCATGAGCACCGACGGATCATTGAGGGTGGGCAGCGCCGCCTCGATGCCGCCGACGACGCGCCTGACCAGCGCCTGGCGCTCCCGGGGCGAAAGCTCGTCGGCGTTGGCGGTGAGTTCGCGCAGGGCGGCCAGTGTTCTGATCGCCACGCGCTTCTCGGGCGGCACGTTTCTCTGCTCGAAGTTGCGCTCGAGGAGGCTCTCCATGCCCCGTGCGGCCAGCTCGGACATGAGCCGCTCATCGCTCAATGACGAGAGCCCGAGGCCCTGGTCGGCCGACGCAGGCGGTGAGACCTGTGCCGGGGCGGGCGGGCTCGATGTCTGCGCCAGCGCCGGCGCGCCGCTATTGGCCACCCCCGTCACAATCATCGCCAGCGCGACAGCCAGGCTGACCGGCGCGGCCGGGTCGCGGGCCGACCGTGAAGCGCGGGCGGCGGGGCCACATCGCCCGACCGATGCCGGGCGACGCCCCGGGTGATCGGCGTCGCCGAGACGGTCGCGCCGCACAACATGACGACCTTGCTCGCGCATCATAAGACCCCCGGAGATTAGCGTGCCTGCGTGAAGCCGACCTTGGTGAATCCCGCCTGCAGCGCCGATTCATAGACGTCGATCAGAAAGCGATATTGCACGTCGCGGCCGGGGCTGATCTGCACCTGGATCCGGTCGTCGGTGATGCCCGCGGCGTTCATCCGCTCGCGCATCGTCCGCAGACCCGCCGACAGCGACGCCTGATCGCTGACCTGCAACTGTCCTGCCCGCGCCACGAATCGATCGGGGGTGGGCGAATCCACCCTGATTTCCAGCGGCTCATCGGGCACATATCCCGGGGGCGGCGGCTTGCCCCCCGCGCCGCGGGTGGCGATGGGGATGTTGCTCACCAGGTAGTGCTCGGTGCCGACGAAGCTGCCCGCCAGCATCAGAAAGATCAGGATCACCATGACCACGTCGACCAGCGGGGTCATGTTGGGTCCTGCGTCGTAGTGGGCTCGTCTTGCCAGGGGGAGTTTCATCGTGAAGCCGTGGATGAGTGGGGCGTGAGACGTTGTCGAAATGCCGGCATGTCAGGCGTGCCGGCTGCCGATCGCGAGACGCTGCCGACGCGGTGGTAACACGGTGGTAACGCGGTGATCATGCGTGGCGACGCGAACACGACGCGGAGATAAAGCCGGCTTACTCCCCTTTTCGGGTGTTGAAGTTGACGTTTTTGACATTGGCCTCGACCGACGCGAGCAACACCGGCTCGATGAAGCGATAGGGTGTCGACTCTTCGGCGCGGATGATCACCTTGAACTCCGGGTTGTCGTCGGGGGTGTTGGGCTGGGTGTCGCGGCCGTAGCGGATGTAGCGGAGCGAGTCGACCAGTTGGCGCTGCCCGGTTGCGGGGTCGATCACCCTGAGCTCTTCGAGGCGGCCGTTGATCAGCGCGGTGACCAGCGGCTGATCACTGCCCATCGGCCCGGGCCGCACATTGAGCACCAGCGTGTTGGCCATGT
>CAZBOE010000052.1:19128-23642 GCA_964493365.1 uncultured Tepidisphaeraceae bacterium
CGGGGATGTTCATCGGCTCGGCGCCCAGGTTGCCGCCGATCCGGGCGACCAGCATGAAGAAGATGATCAGGCACATCACCACGTCGATGAGCGGCGTGACATTGGGATGCGTGGCGTGTGCCGCGGGGATCATGCGCCGTTTCATATCAGGTCCTGGATTACCGGTGAGTGCGTCGGCGTCGAGGGCATGCGGGGTCATGTGCCCCTGCGGGGCATAACGCGATTACGGCGCGGGTGTCACCGAGCGCACGGACGACGGCATCGTCGAGGGCGGAATCGCCGGCCGGGGCGGGCCCGCCGGCGGCAGGGTTGAGGGGGGCACGGCAGGCGACGCCGCTGCGGGAGCCATGCCCGAGCCTGCGGGGTTGGGAATGGTCGTCGTCGCCCGCGCTTCGGGCGGGCGGGTCATCATCAGCAGCTCTTCGGCGGCCAGCGCGCCGCGCACGGTCAGGCGATCGACCAGCGTTCGCAGAATGCCGAATGCCGCGAGACACGGCACGGCAAGGAACAGGCCCATAAACGTGTGCGCCAGCGCCACCGCGATGCCGTCAGAGAGCTTGGTCACATCGGTCTGGCCTCCGGCGGCCGCGACTTCCTGAAAGGCATAGATCATGCCCAGCACGGTGCCCAGCAGACCCAGCAGCGGGCCGAGGTTGCCGATGATGTTGAGGTATTCGATGCGGCGGAATTCGTCGGCGGTCTGCTCGCCCACGGCGGTCTCGAGGGCCTCTTTCATCTCCGCGAAGCGCGGCGCCCGCTTGAGCGCGGGGTTGAGCACGCGGCTGACAAAGCTCGGGTCGGTCTCGGTGAAATCGAGGAGCTCTTTGTATTGCCGGTTTTCGATCATCGACCGGATGGCGTCGGTGCTGGCCTTGGGAAGGAACGCCGACGAACGAAACTTGATAAACCCCTGGATGATCAGCGTCAGCCCGATGATCGAGAGGATCAGGATGATGCCGGTGATGACATCGGCGTGGCCGATGATGAGCTGGATCAGCCCCATCCGCGGGATCGCGTTGGCCTCGCCCTCGGGCGCGGTGACGCCGGGGGCTGTTCCGGGCGCTGCGACGCCGTCCTGGCCGAAGCTCCAGCCCGTGGCGAGCAGCCCGACGACGAGCATGATGCCCAGCAGGATCACCCGAAACCGGCTGCCTGCGTATTCGACTCTCGATGCACCTGCCATGAATCTTCCTTGCGTGTGTGAGAAACGGTCTATGTTGCGTCAGAACGCGTCGTCGTCCACCTGCTTGAAGACGCCGCCGCTGTCGCGGGCGATGGTCTTGAGCGCATCTTCGAGCATGGGCTCTCGCGCCGTGCCGATCAGGATGGTGTTGACCTTAACCTTATTGCCGACGTTGAGCCTGCGAAACTCGGCCACGATGCCGCTGAGGTCATCGACCTGTTCGAGGCCGTCGGTCAGCAGGTAGATCAGCTCGGGCTGCTGGGCGAACGCCATGCGGATCGCCGGCAGCGGGCGGGTTGTGCCGAGGTAGAAGACCTGCCGCAGAAACTCGTCGATCCGGGCCTTGTTGGTCGCGGTCGCGGGCTGGAGCGCCTGGCGGTGGAAGGCGGCCACCTTTCCGTCGTCGCAGAAGTAAATGATGTTGAAGCCCTGGATCGGCTTGAGGCGCATGACCGATGCGCGGAGCTCGCGTTCGAGCGGGTCGCGTCGGGGGATCATCGAGCCCGAGGCGTCGCAGATGTAGATGATGCGCCGGGCGTTGCCGCTGATGCCCATGAAGCTGCTGGGCGGCCCGCCGCCCCCGGCCGGCACACCGAACGGCGTCGAGCCGACGTCTTCGCCCGCGGTGTCGCCGATGCCGTCGCCGAACGACCGCGCCGCGCCCGAGCCGATGAGCCCGCTGGTGTCGGCGCCGCTGCCGGGGCTCATCAGTGCTTCGTTGATCTGTCGCGCGCTCTCGGTGGCGATCCGCGACTGCTGGGGCACATCGATCTGCAGGTTGGCCTGGGTCGGATCGTTGAGCAGGTCCTGGGGAACTCCGCCGACCGGCGCGTCTTCGATGATCGTCGCGTCGGGGATGATGATCTGCTCCTGGGTGACCCGCCGGACCACTTCGGTGCCCGCGAGCAGCACCAGGCCGATCACGATGATGCTGGCGTGAATGGCGATCGACGTCGCCAGCGGCACGCCGTTGACAAACCACTTGTTGTAGACCAGCGACGCCTGCGCGCCCGCCGGACGCTCATTGACCGGCAACGCGGCCTGCGGCGCGACCGGCGGTATACCGCGTGAGCCGCCAGGCGCGGGCGGCGCGCGGCGGATGTCGGCGGCGTGGATGTCGGGGGACTGCTGGCTCATGGGCAATGGCGGCAGACAGGTGTCGCTGACCCGGACTGACACGTCACTCGGATCGGCCGCGCGTCCGCGGGCAAACGCCCCGGGCGACCGCATCGGCCATCCAGCGGGCGACGCCCCACCCCCGCATCGCGCCACACGCGAGCACCGCGCCATGGGCGGCCCGCGTGCTCACAGTGGAATATAGCCCGGTGAAACAGGGGGTTCAACGCGGCATCGGCTGCGGATCGGGCTGATTCCCACCCGCCGGCAACGTCTCGGGCTCGTCGCCAACACCCCCGCCCAACGCCGACGCCCCTCGCTTGCGCCCGTCCGCAACGCCGTCCGCCCCGGCGACGTGCCCCGCCCGCGCGGAGACGTGCCCCGCTTGGTGGCAGTCGGACCTGGCTTGATCACAAACGGGTGCTGCGGGGCGGGCGATCAGAAATATTCGTTGGTGAACGGTGCCGGGCCGCGGCACATCGACTCGAGCACTGACACCGCGGCGTCTGCGTCGGCCGGCGCTGACGCCAGGCCCAGTTCGACCGCGACGCGGGGCGTGAGGTCGCCGCAGATCACCGCGGCCCACGTGCCCGCGTCGGTCGCGAAGTGGGGCGACGACGATGTCGAGGGTACGGCGGCGGCGCGGCCATCGGCGACATCGATCCTGAACCGGCTCACCGTCTGCTCGGGCTCGCTCACCGCCACCTCGACCACGCCCCTGGCCGAGGGATTCCAGTTGATGCCCGACACGAAGGCGACGTGATCGAGCACGCGGACCTGCATGCGCGTGTAGACGCGCGGTTCGGACGTGGCATGGACCACCGGGCGGTGTGGCACCTGCGATTCCCGCAGAATCCGGTTGAGCGGGTAGTCGGCCTGGGTGGTCAGGATCAGGTGTGAGTACTGGTCTTTGAGCGAGCCGAACATCGACAGCAGCCGCATGAGGGCATCGGTGTCGGCCGCGCCCATGTCGACCACGCGGCAGACGGCGCGGGTCTCGCTGACCTCGGTGACAAACGACGCCCAGCTGCTCGCCGGCCCGTGGTCTTCCCGGTCGATGACGGTGAAGCCCGACTGCGCCCTCTCAAGTCGCACGGCCCACTCGCTCGGCGAGCGAGCGAACTCACACTGCCCGCGGCGGGCGATCCGATGCTGAAGGTCGCTGAGCGCGCCAAGGTCGTCGGCGTTCATGTTGCGCAGGTGGGGCGTGGGGCGCACCGGCAGCAGCGAGGTCGGGATGGTCCAGTCGCAGCGGCGCTCGACGTTGCCGTAGCCGAAGTGTTCATAAAAGCTGCTGCGAAAGGGCATGAGCGCCGTGGCCGGCTGACCCCGCTCGCGTGCGCGGGCGAGAAGGTTCTGCATGACGACGGTCGCCACGCCCGGCTCGCGTGCCATGGCCGGCCCGCCCGACCCGCCCGCACTCGACCCACCCGCACTCGACCCGGGCCGGTCCTGTCCGCCGGCGGCGCCTTTTCGGCGTTCGGTGCGGATCGTGCCGACCCACGCGACGCCCTGGGTGGCGATCTCCGCCCCGCGGACAAACATCCGCAGCGAGAGGCTGGTGGCGGTCCCGACGGGCCGGCCGTCGCGCTCGACGACCAGAAAATCCCCGTCAGCGGCGCGCAGGTCGGCCTGCATGCGCGACCGATACGCCGCCGTTTCGCGCTGTGCCGGTGCATAGCACTGCACGCGCAGGTCGGTGATCAGGTCCGTGTTTTCAAAGCCGACCCATCGTGCCGAAAGGCCCATGGCTGCTCGCTCCTCTCATCTGTACCGGCTGGCGGCCTCGACGCGGCCCTGTTGTCACACGATCCGGCGTCGACTGCAAGGCAAGCCCCCGGCGGATCGACCCCCCGGACAGCCTGCGAGAGACGCTCCGGGCATAGAGCGTCAACGGGCGTCGCCTGCGGTATCATCGGCGGTGGTGCTCAAGCAGTTTCGACAAATGAAGATCCCGCTGGCAGTCAAATGCCAGTTGCTCTTCGGATCGGCGCTGGTGCTGATCATCGGCGCAGCGCTGCTGGTCCCCTGGCAGCGCATGGAGCAGCTGATGGGCCAGCTCGACCAGCGTGCGGCGCGCGTGCTGGCCGACCACGCGCTGCGCGAGCACGCGGCGCTCCATGCCCCGATCATGTCGCCTACCGCCGGCGCGCCGCCCCAGGGCGATCGATCCGCGGGCGAAGCCATGTCGGGTGATGCGGCCCCGGGCGATCTC
>CAZBOE010000053.1:0-23476 GCA_964493365.1 uncultured Tepidisphaeraceae bacterium
GGTATTGAGCCCGCCGACGCGTCGCGGATCGGCAGTGTGCGGCGGGGCGGTGTCGCCGCGGCCGGGGCCTGCGCTACCGCCGCGGCCGGCACGCCGGCCTCGATCGCTGCCACCAGCCCCTCGATTTTCACCAGCGTGCCGGGCGGCGGCATGCGGTTTTTCTCGATCATCTGTATCGTCAGCGGCTTGACGGCCCGATCAGAATGGGCGTTGTCGAGCGACATCAGCGCCTGCTGCGCACGCAGATTGCCGCTTGCCGCCAGCGGCGTCAGCCACCGCGCCGCCGACGCAGGGTGGGCCCGGCCGATGCCCGAGGGCATGTGCGACAGGCCCATCTGCCACTGAGCCTCAGCCTCGCCCCCCGCGGCCGCAAGCTCATACCAGCGCACCGCCTCGGCTCTGTCGATTTCAACGCCGTCGCCGACGTGGTAGGCCTGCGCCATCCGGAGCTGCGCCGCCGAGAGGCCCTGTTCGGCCGCCCGTCGGTACCACGTCAGCGAGTCGCTCAGCGACGTTCCGTCGAGCCGCTTGCCCAGTTCGAGTTGTGCCGGCGCATAGCCCGCCTCGGCCGACCGCCTGAGCAGATCGAGCACGCGCGTTTCATTGCCGGCCTCGGCGCCCGATGCGGCGAGCGCGTCGAGTGTCTTGGCCAGAAAGTAGGGCGCCGGGGGCAGAGCTTTTTCCGACGCCTTCTCGAGCAGCGCACGGGCCTCGGGAAGATCAATGACGCTCCCCCGGCCGATCAGCAGGCGCGCCCCCAGCGCCGTCTGGGCGCGTCCGTCGTCGGCGTCGGCGGCGCGACGCAACATCGCCAGGGATCCGGCGAGGTTCCTCGTCGCGCCGATGCCGCGCTCGAGCCGCCAGGCGGTTTCGAGCATCGCCTCGACATTGCCGCCTTCGGCGGCGGCCGTCGACTCTATCACGGACGCAAACGTCGGCTTGATGTCCAGCAGCTTGGCGACATCGTCGTCGCCCGCCGCGGCAGGGCGGGCGGACTGCGCCGCGGCCACGCCGCACGATATCAGGAAGGCGGCCAGCGCCGCCGAGAGTGCTTGTTTTGGCAACATCCGATCACCCCAGGGGCCTTGCCCCAGACAAGCCGGTATCCCCTTCCAGCCACGCCAGCGCGGTCAACCGGAAAGGCGCGCCACTATCGGGCTCACTTGCATGGCTGCGGTCGCGTCGACGGGCGGCGTTGCTGATCCGCCTTCTGAAGACGGTCGTGATCTGCCGCCGTGTCTGAACCCGCCCTCGAAGCGTGTCGCTACGACCGAGGCACATCATAATGCAGCCCCCCGCAGTTTCCACGCGAAAGGGTGCGGCCGGGCCCATGAGTCGCCTCGGGCGGGGTATGATCCGGGCCTATGTCCAAACCGTCTCACCAACTCGAACAAATCGGGCTTCAGCCCGGCCGGCCGTTCGGTCTGGCTCTCGAACTGCTGCGGACGCTGTCGGCCGCTGACGGCGAGGAGGCGGCGCTGCGCCAGATCGCGGCGGTCATCGCCGACCCGGAAGGCCACACCGCCGATGCACGCTGCGGTGATCTCGCGACCGCGCTGATCGAGCAGCGAGACACCACCTTCACGCCCCGCGACGAGCCGGCCCCCTACCAGATCTGGGGTCAGGGGCTCGAGCAGACGGCCGTCGATCAGCTCAAGGCGGCGGCGAGGCTGCCGGTGGCGCTGCGCGGCGCCCTGATGCCCGACGCCCATGTCGGCTACGGCCTACCGATCGGCGGCGTGCTCGCCACCGATAACGCGGTCATCCCCTTTGCCGTTGGCGTCGATATCGCCTGCCGCATGCGGCTCTCCGTGTTTCCGATCGAGGCAAAGCGGATCGCCGGCATTCGCGATCAGCTCCGGCGCATTCTCGAAACCCAGACCGTATTCGGCACCGGCGCGACGCAGCCCAAGCCGGTCGATCATGCCGTTCTCGAAGCCGACTGGAACATGCTGCCGATCACGCGCCGGCTGGCCGAGAAGGCCCGCGCGCAGCTCGGCACATCGGGCTCGGGCAACCATTTTGTCGAGTGGGGCGTTCTCACGGTCGATCACCGCGACGATTCGCTCGGGCTCGACCCAGGGCGCTACCTGGCGCTGCTTTCGCACAGCGGCTCCCGCGGCACGGGTGCGGGCATCGCAGAGCACTACTCCAGGCTCGCGACGGATCTTCACCCTGAGCTGCCCGCCGACCTCAAGCGCCTGGCGTGGCTCGATCTCGATACCGATCCCGGTCGCGAATACTGGGCGGCGATGACCCTCATGGGCGAGTATGCCGCAGCAAACCACGCGGTGATTCACGCCCGTGTCGCCGGCGCGCTGGGCGAGAAGGCGATCGCGGGTGTCGAAAACCATCACAACTTCGCATGGAAAGAACAGCACGACGGGCGTGAGATGATCGTTCACCGCAAGGGCGCGACGCCCGCGGGCGAGGGCGTGCTGGGCGTGATTCCCGGTTCGATGGCGTCGCCCGGTTTTGTGGTCAAGGGCAGGGGCAACGCCGCTTCGCTCATGTCGGCGTCGCACGGCGCCGGCCGGGCGATGTCACGCACCGCAGCGAAGGAGAAGTTCCGCTGGGGACACATCAAACCGCTGCTCGAGGCCGCCGATGTAACCCTTCTCTCGGCGGGGCTGGATGAGGTGCCGCTGGCTTACAAAGACATCCACACCGTGATGGCGGCGCAGACCGACCTGGTCGAGGTCATCGCCCGCTTCGATCCGCGCATCGTCAGGATGGCCGATGCCGGTGAGAAGCCCGAGGATTGAGCGTGGCTCGTCCGGCGAAACGGGGGCGCCCAGACGCCGGACCCTATCGGCCGCCGGTCGAGAGGAGATACACGCCCACCGACGCGATCACCAGCGCAGCCAGCGCCATGGCCGCGGTGACCGCGAGCAGAACGGTGTGACGCGACTGCTGGGTCTTGAGCAGTGAGGTGATCTCTTCGTCGCGCCGGTTGATGCCGTCGCGCAGCTGCTGGAGCACCTGCGTGCTGGTTTCGCTGTTTCGGCCCGCGCTCTGGAGCGAGGCGGCGAAACTGGACAGACTGTCGGCGATCATCTGGTCATGCTCATTGAGCCCGTCGAGGCGGTCGCGCATCGATTCGAGAATCTTGCGCTGGTCTCCCCCGGTCTGGCTGACGCGGTCGAGAATGGCGATGAGCTGCCGCTGCTGCGCCGTCTGACCCTCGAGCTGCTGGTGGATCGCCGAGAGCGTTTCGCTCTGCAGCCGGCTGTTCTCCGGGATCGTCTCCAGCACACGCGGCAGGTGGCTGAGCTGTCGCAGCAACTCTTCCTGGCGGTGATTCTGATCCGCCAGCGAGTCTCGAATCGTCGCCATCAGGTCGGTCAGCGTGGTGAAGCCGGTCTGAAGGTTTTCGATTGCCTGATCGCGCTTCGCCCACGGGCGGAAGATCGACACCTGTGTCGCCGGCGAGGCGGGCGCGCCGTTGCCGGTGGTGCGGTTGTCGGGGTCAGACATCAGCGGCAGTTCGGCGTCGCCTGAGCGGCGTCCGAACCATGACCTGACTTTCGACATCAAGGTGGACTGACTCATCGTGCTGGCATCCTTGCCGCCAAAGGGCCCAATTTGACAGCGTTTGGCCGCTCAATCTAGCATCGGGCCGCCCATGCATACAAACGCAAAATCCCCCGCGGCCGTTGTGGCGTTGTCGCTGGCGGGCCTCATGGGCGTGCTGGCCGCCTTTGCTGGCGGGTGCAACGAGCAGCCCGCCGCCTCCACACCCGACACCCAAGCCGCCGCGCCTGCGGTTGTCACCGTCGCCTCGCTCGTGCCCGGGGCGACCGACATGCTGCTGGCGATGGGCGCAGGCGATCGCATTGTCGCCGTATCGAGCGTCGAGCCGGCCCGCCCGCAGACCGACGGCCTCCCGCGCGTGGGCGACTATCAATACACCGACTGGGAACGCCTGGCGGCGCTGCGGCCTGATGTCATGATCGTCTTCGCTCCCGAGTCGGCCCTCGCGCCCATGCGCCAGCGCGCCGCCGACCTGGGCATCGAGCTGATCAACCTGCGCACCGACACCATCACCGATGTCTATCTTGCCCTGGGCGATCTGGGCAAGGCGCTGCAAATGCCCCAGGCCGCCGTCGAAGCACAGCACGCGCTGCGCGAGCGGCTCGACGAGGTTCGCACCCGCGTGCTCGATCGGCCGCCGGTGAAGACGCTGCTCGTGCTCGATGTCGAAGGCCGCGCGGTCGTCGGGCCCGGCGGCTTTCTCGATCAGCTGCTCAGTCTTGCCGGCGGCGTCAATGCGGCCGCGCCGCTGGGCAACGCTTATCCCACCGTCGATCCGGAAGGGATTGCTGCGATGGCCCCTGAGGCGGTGGTTGTGCTGCTGCCCGGGGCGGGCGATCACCAGGTCGCGCAGGCGAAACAGGTCTGGGCGCGCATGGACTCTCTGCCGGCCGTACGATCCGGGCGGGTGCATGTGCTGACCGCCCCTTCGCTGCTGCTTTCGGGCACGGCGATGGCCGACACCGCGCGGCGGCTTGCCGAGGTGCTCCATCCGCTTTCGTCGTCCGAGGCCGACCCCGCGTCCACCAGCCAAGACGCACATTGAGCGCGATCCACCGCCTATTCGACTACCTGCCCCAACGCGGCGCACCGCTCGACGCGCGCCGCCTGGTCGGCCTGGTCGTGATCTGCTTCCTTGCCTGGCTCGCGATCGCGGCGGCGGCCATGACGGTCGGCACCGTCAGCGTGGGCTGGCCGGCCGACGCGATCACCCGGGGCTTTCGCTTCGAGCTGGTTGTCATGGCTTCGATCGTCGGCGCCTCGCTCGCCGCGGGAGGCGTCGTTTATCAGGCTGTGCTGCGCAACCCGCTTGCCGACCCCTATCTCCTGGGCATCAGCGGGGGGGCATCGCTGGCGGCCTACCTCTGGCAGATTCCCGCCGCGTCGATGGCTGTCTCCGCATGGCTGACGCCCGTCGCCATGCTGGGGCAGCAGGCGGCCGCGTTCATCGGGGCGCTGGCAGCGGTCGTGGCGGTGCTCCTGCTTTCTTCACGCCGCGGGCGGCTCGATCCGGTGGTGATGCTGCTGGTGGGCGTGATCGTCAGCGTGTTGTGCGGCGCGATGTTTATGCTGGTCAACGCGCTGCGCCCCGAGCTCGTCGCCGGCGCCGGCGGGCCGATGCGCCTTCTTGTCGGCGGACTCCAGACCGGCATCAGCGCCGCCCAGTGGGGCACGGCGCTCGGCATCCTGCTGATGGGCTGGGCGATTCTGCTGCCGCTCTCGTCGCGCCTCAACATCGCCACGCTCTCCGATGACGAAGCCGTCTCGCTGGGGCTCCGCATCCACCGCCTCCGCTGGACGGCCCTGGCCATCGCTTCGCTGATCACCGCCGCCGCCGTTGCGATCAGCGGCCCGATCGGGTTCGTCGGGCTGATCTGCCCCCATGTCGGGCGGATGATCGTCGGCCCCGACAACCGCAGGCTCTTGCCCGTCGCCACGGCGCTGGGCGCCATCCTCCTCGTGCTTGCCGACACCCTCACCCGCGGCCTCAGCGGGTCGCTGGGCACGATCCTCCCCGTCGGCGTGCTCACCAGCCTCATCGGCGGGCCCGTCTTTCTCGCCCTGCTGGCGCGCAACGCGAGGAGGGTGATTTGACGCCCGACCACACCAGCCCATCGGCCGACGACCCCCAGCCTGACACCAAGCCCGGGGGCGACCGGCCCGATCAACACGCCGCGGCCGCGGGGGACGGGGGGCCTGACCGGGGGCCTGCGCCGAGCCCGCAGCCTCCCACGGGCGCCGGCAAGACCGACGACCCGCTGCTCGAGGTTGACGGGCTGACTGTCGCCTATCCCGGTCGGCCGCCGGCACTGGTCGGGGTGTCGCTGAGGCTGGCCCCCGCGGGTGTGCTTGCCGTCGTCGGGCCCAATGGCGCGGGGAAGAGCACGCTGCTGCGTGCGCTGCTCGGCCAGCTCGCGCCTCGCGCCGGTCGGATCCGCTGGATGGGCCTCGACCTGTCTTCATGGAACCGCCGACGGCTGGCGCAGCGCGTGGGCTATCTGCCGCAGTCGCCGACCGCGATGCCCGGGCTCTCGGTGGCCGATATCTTGCGCCTCGGTCGTTCGCCTCACCACGGGCTGTTCGGTCTGGACACCGCGCGTGATCACGCGGCCATCGAAGCCGTGGCACGCGACCTCGACCTGGTCGATCTTCTCTCGCGCCCGGTCGAGACCCTTTCCGGAGGCCAGCGACAACGGGTGTTCCTCGCCCGCGCGCTGGTGTGCGACCCGGGCGTGCTCCTGCTCGACGAGCCCGACACGTTTCTCGACCTGCGTCATCTCGCGGCGCTGGCCGACATGCTCAAGCGGCTCGTCACCACCCGCTCGATCGCCATCCTCATCGCCTCGCATGATCTCAACCTCGCGGCCGCGGTTGCGGGCGAGGCGCTGGTGCTCAAGGCCGGGGGCGTCGCCGCGGCCGGGCCCGCGCGCGAGGTCTTCACGCCTGCGACTCTCGGTCCGATCTTCGACGCCCCGCTCGAGGGCACCCCGGGCCGGCTCCATTTGCGGTTCGGAGATTTCTGACACACGCCAGCGCTCCTTGTCGACGGCGACGATCCGTTAATCCTGCCCGCGTCGGTTTTTGCCACCGGCCGGGAGCCGGCGACACAAGCGAAAAAAAGGGGTTGACATTGGAACGTCACAACGCTTTAATTGGGACGTTACAAAAAAGATGCGACTTTTATCTTGCATGTCTGCTCGCGTTCTTCGAGGCCCGTTTCACGGGTCGATTCCGTCGTAAACCCGGCCGCCGGCTCAACCGACCGGCGGCTTTGAAAACGTCCGTCCGTGTCACCGCCGCGCCATGGATCAGGGGGTGTTTTCGGGGCCCATGTCGGCCCAACTTCAGGAGCTTCGCTATGGCCATTCAGTTCACTCGTCACCGCAACCACCCGCCGCGAAAGCGGTCGGGCTCTGACCGGACAAACGACCGAGTCAGGGGCGACCGCGTTGAACGTCTCTTCGGTCACCGCGCCGTCGAGCGCGCGGCGGTCGAGACGCTCGAATCCCGGCGTCTGTTCTCGGGGATCGTCTTCCCCTCCGACGCTGGCGTCATCGACGTCACGACCTACGGCGCCATTCCCGGCGACAACATCGATGACACCGCCGCCATTCAGGACGCCCTGGACGACTACCCCAGCGGAAACACCGTTTTCTACTTCCCCGACGGCGTCTACAACATCTCGGGCACCCTGATGCCCGCGCTCGACGACGGCGTCACCAAGCGCAACATCTTCCAGGGCCAGAGCCGCACCGGGGCCATCCTCAAGCTCACCGACAACCTGGGCTTCACCGGCGCGGTGATCGATTTCCGCTCGGGCCCCGCCCAGTTCTTCAGAAACGCCGTCCGCGATCTGACGATCGACATCGGCGTCGGCAACCCCGCCGCGACGGGCCTGCGGTTCAACGCGTCGAACCAGGGCGTCGTGCATGACGTCAACATCATCTCGGGCGACGGATCGGGCTTTGTCGGGCTCGACCTCGCCACCGCCGGCGAACCCGGCCCGCTGTTCATCAAGGACGTCGCCGTCACCGGCTTCGACTACGGGATTCGCACCGCGGCCCAGACCGCCAGCCAGACGTTTGAATACATCACCCTCACCGACCAGAACATTTACGGATTCCTCAACTACTCCACGCAGTCGACCTTCATCCGCGGAATCGAATTCACCGGCGAGGTCACCGCCATCGCCAACATTCCCGCCTTCTCCACCGCCGGCGAAGGACGCATGGTCGTGATCGACGGCGTGCTCAACCACACCGGACCGACCGGGCCTTCCACCTTCGCCATCCGCAACCAGAAGTCGATCTACGTTCGCAACGTCTACACCACCGGCTACGGCGGCGACATCAGCCGCGAGATCGCCAGCTTCCGCGGCAACGTCGGCACCTACGGCGGCTACATCGAAGAATACTGGGGCAACGGCGCCTATGCCGGAAACGACCGCCGCGGCGGCGTCTATGAGCTCTTCGAGTCGCAGGACGCGATGATCAACCATGTGCCCGAAGACGAGCCGCTCATCCCCTGGGACGACCTTGCCGACTGGGACGGCCCCCAGAATTACGGCGCGTTCCCCAACGACGGCATCGACGACACCGCCGCGATTCAGGCCGCCATCGATTCCGGCGCCGGCACGGTCTATCTGCCCAACGGAACCTGGACGCTCGACGGCACCATCTACCTGCGCGAAAACGTCCGACGCTTCATGGGCACCGAAGCCGCCATCGAGGGTAACGGCACGATCGAACTGGTCGACGACGTGGGATCGCCGCCCGCGGTCTCGGTCGAACGGCTCGAAGTCAAGGCCGGCAGCGACATCAAGTTCAAGCCCAACTCCGAGCGCGACTGGGTCGTCCAGAACATTCTCGGCGGCCGCTTCGTCGAAACCTCCTACACCGGCGAACTGGGCATCCTCTTCCTCAACGACGTCGCGATCGGCGCCAGCGTGTTCAAGAACCAGATGGTCGAGGCGCGCCAGCTCAACGTCGAAACCAACACCGAGGGAAGCAGCGTCTACGAAGCCAAGCTGGTCAACGACGGAGGCGGGCTGTGGATCCTGGGCCTCAAGACCGAAGACCCCGGCACGGCCATCCTGACCCGGAACGGCGGCGGCACCGAGGTTCTCGGGGCGCTTCACGTCGGAGCCTTCGGCACCGACGAGTATTTCATCGTCGATGAGAGCGTCATGACCGCCGCCATCACCGGCAACGTCAGCATCAAGGAAACCCGCGACGGGGTGACCCTCACCGGCTCGATGGGCAACGCCGACGTCTACAGCGCCCGCCGCAACGACTACAGGCGCGTCTTCCAGGTCGACACCGGCGACAGCGTCGGCGCCACCGTGAGCGGAACCTGGAGCAGCACCACGAGCTACCAGGGCGGCTGGATCGACTCCGACGCCCTCTACGCGTCGCCCAGTGCGTCGAACTATGTGACCTTCGACTTCGACGGCATCGAAGGCGTCTGGGAGGTCTACGGCCGCTGGATGGCCGACAACAGCGGCCAAAACCACTCCGGTCACGCCACCAACGCCACCTTCGAAATCAACCACTACTACGGTCAGACCAACGTGGTGAAGAACCAGAAACTCGACTACGGCCGCTGGGTTTCGCTCGGCCAGTACACGTTCGATGAAGGCATCGGCAACGTCGTCGTCCGCACCGTCGGCGCCAACGGCAAGGTCATGGCTGACGCCATTCGCTTCGTCCGCGTGGGCGAGTTTGAGCCCATCGCGCTGATGAGCGGCGGCGGCGAGTCGTCGTCTTCCGCGCCCGCCGAACCGTCGTCGGCCGCCGTCTTCAGTTCGACACCCATCGAAGCAACGCAGTCGGCGATCGCCTCTCCCGAAGCGACGCTCTCGACCGCGGCGCCCCCGAGCGTGTCGTCGTCGTTGTTCGCCACCGAGGACGAGGAACAGCTCCCCGACGTCCTGGGCTGATCGTTGCCCCGGCCGACGCCCCGCATGGCGTGACACCTCAAGCACAAGGGGCGCGTGGTTCATCGCCACGCGCCCCTGATTCATTCTCGTCCCACGCGTTTGGGCGCGACGCGTCGTGTCCGGCTCGTCACGCTTAGCGCGATGGCGCTCAGTCCATCTCGAGACCGGCCATGACCAGCCCGGTCGCGAGCTTGGGATAAAAGTAGGTCGATTTCTGCGGCATGACCTCGTTGTGACGCCCCAGCGCCTCCAGCGCGCCCACCGGCGTCGGGCGGAGGATCAGCGCGATCTGGTAATCGCCGCCGGTGACCTTGGCCGCGACCTCATCCGCGTCGGCGGTGTATCCCTTGGCCGGCTCGTTGCCCCCCGCAAACGTCGGCGCCAGCACCCGCTCGATGAGGTAATGCTGCACCACCGCCACATCCAGCCGACGCCACGCCTCGCTCTGCCCGCCGTGCGAGGGTTTGAGCAAGTCCATGTCGACCGGCTCGAGCACCCAGGTCTTTTTCGTCGCGCCGTCGTACAGCCCGATCGCCCCCTCCGGCAGTTCATCCACCAGGGCCTCGCCCGCGGGTGTCGCCGATTCACGCACGTTGACCTTGCCCGACATGGCCGCCACAAACTTCTCGATCGAAAACCCGGTGAGTCCACCGATCAGCCGGTGAGTCGGCAATACCACCAGGCCCGTCTCCTGCATGCCCACCAGCACGAACAGCGCATAGCCCGCCGGATGATTCTCCGGCAGCGGCGAGTCGAGCCGCTTTTCGACATCCGCCTTGTATTGCAGCGCCGTCGTATACCGGTGATGTCCGTCGGCGATGTAGATCGGCCGACCCTTCATCGCGTCGATCACGTCGAGCTCAACGGCATTGTCGAAAACGCTCCACAGATCGTTCTTCACCCCGTTCTGAATCGCGGTCATGTCCGGCCGGCCCATGTTCTCAAACAGCCGCGCCGTCACCGCGCTGCCGGGGTCGTCGAACAACCCGAAGACCGGCGACAGCGCCATCTTCGTCGCGTGCATCAGGCGCAGGCGGTCTTCGATCGGCCCCTTATATGTCTTCTCATGGGGCACGACTTCACCCTCGCCAAACGGCGACAGCTTGACCAGCGTGAAAAAGCCCCGCCGGTGCACCTTCCGATTGCGCACCGCGAACGTCTGCTCATATGGATAAAAGCAGGCGCGTCGATCCTGCTTGATCACACCCTGTTCGATCCACCCCTTCAGCGTCGCGGCTGCCGACTGATAGGCCGAGTCGGGCCCGAGCGTCTTGGGCGGCATGTGGGGCAGATCGACATGCACGATGTTGTGCGGGTCGGACGCCAGGGCATCCTTCCCCGCCTGATCGAGCACGTCGTATGGCGGCGCGACGAGCTTCGCGAAATCAAAACCCCTGTCGCGCGCGTAGCGATACCCTGCGAATGAGCGAACGGTTGCCATGCCGCTGGTTGTATTCGCAAACCCACCCCCTGCACCAGCACCGCAATCTCGCCGCCCGATTCGCGTCGCGCCCGGCGTCGCCAATCGCCCGACTCCGACACCGCCAAAAAGCGACCCGCCAATCGTTTGCACAAACCTCCCGGCGCTCTTATACTCCCGCCGCATACCCACCAACCGGAGACACCCCATGGCCTCGGCCAAACCCGCCAAGCTCAAGAAGAACCAGGTCCAGCTCATCGCCTCACGGCCAACCAGGTCTGCTGGCCCGCCCAAAGCGCCATGGAAGCGGCGCTGGCCGAGGCCGTCGCGGCCTGCGGCTATCAGGTCGTCCGTGCCCACCAGGTCGATCCGCAGAAGAAGCACGGCTTCATCGACAGCCAGAAACTGGGCATGGAAGTCTTCCGCAACATCGACCCCGACGCACCGCTCATCGTCGCCGAGGCGGTGTGGCAATATTCCCACCACGTGCTCGCGGGCCTGATCAGCCACCGCGGCCCGATCTGCACGATCGCCAACTGGTCGGGACAATGGCCGGGCCTGGTCGGCATGCTCAACCTCAATGGCTCGCTCACCAAGGCCGGCGTCAAATACTCGACGCTCTGGTCAGAGGACTTCACGTCGCCCGATTTCCGCTCCAAGCTCGCCGCCTTCCTCAAGACTGGCTCCTGCAAGCACAAGACCTCTCACGCCGTTCCCCTGAGCAAGGTCAAGCTCCCGCCCAAGGCCGCCCGCCTCGGCGAATCGCTCGCGGCCGACCTCCAGAAAAACAAGGCCATCATGGGCGTGTTCGATGAAGGCTGCATGGGCATGTTCAACGCCATCATCCCCGACCGCCTGCTCAACCCCACCGGCGTCTACAAAGAGCGCCTCAGCCAGTCGGCCCTCTACTATGCCGCCACCCAGGTCAGCGATGCCGAGGCCAGCAAGGTCTTCAAGTGGTATCTCGATCGCGGCATGAAGTTTCACTTCGGCAAAGACGAGGCGACCGACCTCACCGAAGCCCAGGTGCTGCTGCAGTGCAAGACTTACATCGCCGCCATGCGGATCGCCGACGAGTTCGGCTGCGCCACGATCGGCATCCAATACCAGCAGGGCCTCAAAGACCTGCTGCCCGCGAGCGACCTGGTCGAAGGCACGCTCAACGACTCGGTCCGCCCGCCCGTCTTCAGCGCCGACGGCCAGCGCGAGCTCTACGCCGGCGAGCCGCTTCCCCACTTCAACGAAGTCGACGAGTGCGCCGGCCTCGACGGCCTGATGACCTACCGCGTCCACAAGGCGCTCGGCCAGCCCGTCGAAAACACGCTCCATGACCTGCGCTGGGGCGACCCCGACGCCAGCGGCACCACCGACGAATACGTGTGGGTCTTCGAGATCTCCGGCTCCGCCCCGCCCTCGCATTTCAACGGCGGCTGGGCCGGTGCCGAGGGCCTTCGCCAGCCCGCCATGTACTTCCGCCTCGGCGGCTCAACCCTCCGCGGCATCTCCAAGGCGGGAGAAGTCATCTGGAGCCGCATCTACGTCGTCGGCGACCAGCTCTGCATGGACATCGGCCGCGGCAAGGCCATCGACCTGCCCCGCGCCGAAACCGAGCGTCGCTGGAACGCCACCACCTCTCAGTGGCCGATCATGCACGGCGTCACCTACGGCGTCTCGCGAGACCAGATGATGGCCAAGCACCAGGCCAACCACATCCAGCTCGTTTACGCCAACGATGAGAAGAGCGCCGATCTCGCCGCCCTCACCAAGGCCGCGATGGCGCAGGCGCTGGGCATGAAGGTTTTCCTCTGCGGCACCCGCAAAAACGGCAAGGCGTGGTAGTTTGCCCGCCGCCGACCATCCCAGCCTGCAACAGGCTGCGGTGTTGCGGCCGATTGCTTCCTGCGAAACGACACCGCCCCGGACGGGGTCACCGTCCGGGGCGGGTTCTTCTCCTCTCGATTGAGAGGGGTGAGGTTGCCTTTTGCGCCGCGCGATTCCGCGTGCCGCCTCAGGCGACGCGGCGTCGACGGGCCAGCAGCATCGCGGCCGGCGCGACCAGCGCGAGTGCAGTCGGTTCGGGCACCGCGACCGTGAAGCCGTGAGCCTCCAGCAGGCTGACCGCGGCCGCGTCGAGCAGGCCTGGGGCCAGGCTCAGCGTGCCGACCACGCTGTCGTAGTTGCCGAGCAACTGACCGAGGTCGTCGAAGTCGACGTCGCCGTCGTTGGCGGTGTCGCCGCCGGTGTAACCGGCGACGCTGTCGTAGTTGCCCAGCAGGATGCCCAGGTCATCGAAGTCGACATCGGCGTCGAGGTCACTGTCGCCCGCGAGCGTGCCGCGGAGGATGACCGTCGTGTCGTCGATCGTGGCGCCGTTGTAGAGGGCGGTGCCGCCGGTGAAGTCGAGTCCCAGCACAGGGTCGGTCGCTTCGGCGATGCCGACAACCAGCCCGCTGCCCGCGGCGATCGCGCCCGAGCCGATGAGCGAAGCCAGGTCAGAGAGCACCGAAGTGCCCGTATAGCCCACCGCGACAATGCCGTCGGCGACATTCAGGCTCGCCGCCGGGTCTAGATCGAGCGACGTCACCGACACCGCGTCGGTCAGGCCCGACGCCAGTTCGATGCCCGCGCCGGCCTCGACAGCGACCGGGCCCGTGCCCAGCCCCGAGGCATGACCGACCACAACCGTGCCGCCCGCGACGGTCAACCCGCCCGCAAAGCTCGCGGCCGAGTTGGCGTTCCACGTGCCTTCGCCCGTCTTGGCGACCGCAACGGTCGGATCACCCGCGGTGATGGCGCCGCTGGTCGTGATGCTGGCGCCCGAAGCCACGTCGATCGTGGTGCCGGTTTCCAGGTTGACCGGCGCGCTGATCGTGTGGCTGCCGGCGGTCGCCTGGATCACCGCGCCGTTGGGGCCGTCGATCGTGAGCGTCGAGGGGCCGGCGATGTCATACGAGCTGGCCGAATCGAAGATGACATAGCCCGCGGTCCGAGCGGTGTTCAGCGTGACCGTGCGGGCGTCGGTGTTGCGATCGCCGAAGCGCACAGCCACGTCGCTGCCGTCGGTGGCGCCGCCGTTGAAACTGGCGTCGGTCCATTCGCCGTCGACATCGTTCGCCCAGCGGGCCGCGCCCAGGATCTTGAGCTGAGCCGGCGAGAGCTGCCCGCCGTAAAACTCGGCCTGGTCGATGCTGCCGTTGAGCGTAAAGCGCTCGGGCGGATCGAGCGGGTTGGGGAACTGCTGGCCGAAATCGACCGGGGCGTCGGTGTTGACCCCGCCGATCGGCACGACGTTGGCCGTCACATCGACGCCGTCCACGAATACGCGGGTGTAGCTGTTGCCGAAGCCGTCGCCGACGCGGTCGAAGATGAACGACACGTGGTGATACTGCCCGTCATTGGGCACCACGCCCGCGTTGCTGCTCGAGCCGGTCACGCCGGCGCCATTGCCGGTCTCGACCACGAGCTGCCTGCTGCCCGAGATGTAGAACTTGAAGCCGCTGAAGGGGAACGTCTCGGCGTTGGCCGCGATCATCTGCAGCGTCGGGCTGTCGCCGGCCTTGACCCACGCGCTGTAGGTGAAGTCGCCGTCGGAGTCGGGTCCGCCGACGTTGACCTGCGGCGTGGTGAACCGGGCGTCGTCGTTCGGGCCGGTCCCGATGGCGACCGACGACTGACCCACCGCGGCGTTGCCCGTGCCGCTCTGGTACGAGGCGGTGCCGCCCAGCGAGCCGTCGAAGGCGTTGCCCAGCGTGCCGCTGTTGGCGCCGCTGCCTTCAAAGCCGTACGACAGACGCGCCGCGGGCAGGCTCACCGGCGTAGCCGGGGCCGGGCGGGCGACCACGCCCGGGAACAGGAACTGCGACGGATCCAGCGCGCTGTCGCTGATGCGCACTTCATCAAGGCTGCCGCGGAAGAAGTCGACCAGCGACTCGTTATACATGCCGCGGCCCAGCGTCCACGTGCGGTTCTGCGTGAACAGGCCGCCGGTGAAGGGCACCTCGGCGTCGAGCGTCCAGTTCGCCTGGTCTACCCGCTTGGTGTACAGCTTCATCGTCGAGCCGTCGGTGACGCCGGCAAAGTTGTACCACACGCCCGGCGTCACTTCGTTCTTGCTGAACACCTGCCGGAACGCCCCGTCACCCTGGTGGGTGGCAAACTTGATCTTCCGGTCCTGGCCTTCGCCGCCGACGAGCTGGAAATACAGCCCCGCGAGCGGCGGATCGCTGTTGGGGAAGTTGCTGCCGTCTTTGCCGATAAACGTCTGGTAGCCGCCGGTGTCGAGGAAACGAACCGTCGCCTCGATCGTGATCTGGTTGAACACGTAGCCGTCGAGGCCCGAGCCCGTGCCGGGCGAGGTGTAGATGTCGTAGCGCTCCCCGGGGCTGCGGGGGTTGAAGTTCATATACAGGTTGTTCGCCGCGCCCGTACCGGGCACGGTCGACACCGGCACATCGGTCCGGTAGGCCGGCGCGGTGGTAAAATCGCCCGGGCCGCCGCCGTAGAAACCGTTGTGGAAGGTCTGCAGGCGGAAGTTGTTGCCCGACGAATCGAGGATGTTGGCGTCCGCGGGGTTGCCATAGCCGGGAGCCTGCACATCCCCCTCCGGCCCCTCTTCAAATCGCCAGTACGCGACGGTGCCCGCGTCTACCGCGACACCGGTGGCCAGCAGGATGCCTGCCGCCGTGAGCGTGATGGCCTTGTTCAAAATAGTCGACGATGCCATGCGATCTCTCCTCTCGCCTCGGTGCGAGCGTTAGCGGGGGCCGCCTGGTCCACGGCGGCACAAACCCTCGCCACGTCGCCCGGTGCGACAATGAATGGGTTCTTCCTGTCCTCCGGCCCGACACCGGGCCGCTCTTTGCCGTGCCGCGGTGGTCGCCGCGGCCGCGACTCGCATCAGGTCCTCCCGACACCCTCGGCCGGGACGATCAGACGTGGTTCGATGACACGCGACTGGGGCTGCGGCGACAGCGCGCCCGACAGTCGTTCGAGCAGCAGGGCGACCATGTCATGCCCGGAGCTCTCATTCAGCTTGTCGATGGTGGCGGCCGGGGCGGCCGGCTCGAAGGTCTGCTCGGTGCAGCGCGTGTAGAAGTTGTCGTAGCCGCACAGCACCACGTCGCCGCCGGGCGACAGCCCGTGCATGCGCAGCGCCGCCGACACAAACGACAACTCGCGGTCGGTCCCCAGCAGCAGGGCATCGGGCCTGGGCCCCCGTGACTGCCCGCTCGAGCCGAAAAGGTCGAGAAAATGACCGGCCACCAGCCGCGCCGTCCGATGAAAATCCGCCTCGATCTGCGTCGGATGACACTCAGGAATCTCGAAGATCGGCAGCGGCGTCAGGCCCGCCTCGCGCATCGCCTGCTCGTAGCCGCGCTGACGCGAGATCAGCCAGTATTTGTCCCACGGCTTCGGCCACGCCTGCACGATGTGCCGCCGACCCTGGCCGATCAGCCACCGCGTGAGCAGGTAGCTGCCGCGCTGATGATCCGACAGCACCCGGTCAAACTCGATCAGGTCAGGGTGCCCGCCATAGGCAACCACATGCACGCCCGCCCGCTTGAGGCGTCGGGCCGTGCCGTTGAGCACATCGGTGCGGTGTCCGACCTCGGGCACGATCACACCCGACAAGCTGGCCCGCGCGAGCCGGTCGATCCCCGCCTCGGACAGCTCATCGACATTGAGCCCCAGCGAGTGTCGGCCCGCCGCCCGCACCGCATCAAAGCTCCCGAGGCTGACATAGCGACGCCATTCCTGATGGTGCGGCGTGTCCTTGGCTTCGGGCATGTCCGCCAGCAGAATGCCGATGAACCCGTCGAGCACATCGCCGCCGCCGGCCGAAACCGCCGCATCCCCTGACGACACCACCCGCGACCGCAGCGTCTTCCGCGCGACCAGCCCCTCTTCCGAAAGCGTCTCGAGCGCCCGTCGAACGGTCGTCCGACCGACCCCGAGCTGCTCGGCCAGCTTGCGCTCCGACGGCAGCATCTCGCCGCGCGAGACCGACCCCTGGACGATCATCTCACGCAGTCGCCTCACGACGCGGGCGTAAGGGGCGTCCGAAACAAGCTTTGCGGCAGTGGTGTCCGGCGAAGGGCCCATGGTGTAACCGGTTCCTGCGGATCCGACGTGCGACAACCAAGAAAAGCCAACAGCGAGAAGTGCAGGCCCAAAAGAATACCTCAACCGGCCGAGACTGCAACTGGAAAATGCATAAGCACCCTGTATTCAGGGCGATCAGCGACTTGGAGGGCATTTGGTATCGTTTTGGGCCACCCGTGGATCGGACCGTCCGCCGACGCCGCGCCACCACAACCCGCACGCGGGCGACTTTACACGCGCCTGATGACGCGTGCCGGTGACTCCGCTGGTGGGTGACTTCCGGCGGCGCGGGCGAGGCTACGTGCCGGTCAACTGTTACAGGTGGGAGGCTTCCTTCGCGGTTGATGTTGCGTCCCGATGTCTTCGCGCGGGCGACGAGCGCGATTGATCACGTCGACGCCGCGCGCATCGGCGGATGCACGATCGGCGGCGTGTTTGGAGCGCGACCGGGCGATTACGTGCCGGCCGCGTTGGCGGCGGCGCCGGTCTGGACTTCGCGCTTCCCGGGCCTCGGCGGCGGGGGGGACCACTCGGCAATGGCCGCCAGCTTCTTGAGGTCTTCCAGCGGCGTCCGCGAGGCGAACTCGCGGAAGGTCTCCGGTTCGTCCGTGGTCACATCGATCACCCGGTGCGCCTTGTAGTTCTGCACCAGCGTCGCGATCACCTTGTGCACGACCGGGCTCGGAACCTTCTGCAGCAGCTCGGCCCCGAACTCGGGCCTGTCTCCCAGGCAGCCGCCGACCAGCATGTCATAGGCATCGACCTTCTCGCCGTTGAAGATCGCCTTGGTGCCGGTCAACCCGATGTCCGCGATCTGGTACTGCGCGCACGCGTTGGGGCAGCCCGAAACGCTCACCATGATCGGCGAGTCGAGTTCCACCGACGCTTCGAGGTGCTTGAGAATCCCGAACGCGCGCTCCTTGGTTTCGACGACGGCAAGATTGCAGAACTGCGTCCCCGTGCACGAGATCAGGTTTTGTCGCCACAGCGGGGCGGCCGGTGGCAGCCCGGCGTCTTCGAGCGCTCGGGTCAGCGACGCGACGTTCTGTTCCGGAATGTTGGTCAGCAGGACGTTCTGCTTCTGGCTCAGGCGGACCTCGGCCCGTCCGGGGGCCGCGAAGCGCTCGGCCAGGTCGGCCACCGCGATCATCTGCTGGGCCTTCCATCGCCCTCGCTCGATCGGGATGCCCACATAGTGGAGACCGTCGACCTGTCGGCCGGTGCCCATGTGATCGGTGTGCAGCGCCCCGCGGGGCGTCGTGATCGAAGGCTCATGCTCCAGGGCAAACCCGAGCCGGGTCTGCAGCTCATCCCGGAACCACTGCCACCCGCGGTCGGCCACCAGGAACTTCAACCGCGCGCGCTTGCGCTTATACCGCAGCTCATCGGCGTCGCGGAAAATCTCGGCGATCGCCCGGAAGATCGCCGGCATCTGTTCCAGCAGCTTCTCCTGCGGAACAAAAACCCGCAGCCCCTGTGCGAAGTGCGGCGTGGACGAAAGCCCGCCACCCACCATGACGCCCATGCCCCGCCGGCCGTCGGGATGGATGACGCCGAACGCCCCGATGTCGTTGATCTGCGGCTGGTGGCAGTGCAGCGGGCACGCGCTGATCGACGTCTTGAATTTCCGCGGCAGGTTTGACAGTTCCTTGCCCGCGGCCCGGAACATGTCGCTGAGCCGCTGGACGAGATCACCCGTGGGCGCGATCTGGTTCTGGATCACGCCATCGAGGGGGCAGGAGCAGACGTTGCGGGGGGTGTCGCCGCAGGAAAACTCGGTGTACAGGCCTGCCTGCTTGTAGATGCGGTCGAAGGCATCGGGAAATTGCTCGATCCGCATCCAGTGGAGCTGGATATCCTGGCGGGTGGTGACGTCGCCAAAGCCCTGCCCGTAATCCAGCGCGAGCTGACCGATGATGCGCATCTGCCGGGTGCTCAGCCGGCCGCCGGGGATCTTGATGCGCCACATGAAGTGGCCTTCATTGGGCTTCTGCTGGTAGATGCCGTACCAGCGCATGCGCACGAAATCGTCCTCGGCGATCGAGGCAAAGCCCGACTTCGCATAGCGGTGAATGTCGTCCCAGACGTCGAGCCCGTCCTTTTCGCGCTTGAGGTGCTCGTTCTTGGACATCGCGGGATCGAACTTCATGGGGCAAATCTCTCTTCAAGACATCCGGGTCATTCACGTCGGCGGTCTCTCACGGGCTGATTTTCCAGTCCGTCGGCGCTGCGCCAGGCGCAGATAGCCACCGGGTCGAAGGGCGCAAGGCGTCCTGGTTCAGCCCGAACCGCCGCCACCGAAACGTCAGAGTCTAGCAGGGCAGCGACCGGGGACAAGGGGCTTATCTGAATTACCTATAGGTAAATAGGTAATCAAAATCTTGCTTGGCTTGGTGGGCCCATCCGGGGGGCGGGGTCTGAACGTATCAAAAATACAGTCTCGACCGTGCATTAGCGCGCCGCTAGCGCATAATCAGCACGCGGTTGGAGGTGTGGAAGAGGAGGAGAATCTGCGGGCAGCGTTGCGGACATCGGTGGTGGCAGGCGGCGTTCTCGGGCTGACATGGCTGACCGGGCGCGCCGACGCCTGCGCGCTGTGCGGCCGGGCCGTTCACGGTCTGGCTGACCCCGCTGCCCGGACGACGGCGCAGCCGGCATTCGAGCAGGGCGGGCGGGCCGCGGGTGGCGGCACGCAGGCGGGCGGCCTCGACGTGCTGGCGGCCGAGGGGGAACTGCTTTACCCGATCAACGTTCCGGCCATGTCGAGCAATCCCTCGGCGACGGCAACGCTGTTCATCGACTTCGACGGCGCGACGATCGACGCCTGGCAGGGCCGCGTGCCGGGCGATATCCGTGCCTACGACGTCGACGGCGACCCGACGACCTTCACCGCGACCGAACTGGCCAACATCGGCGAGATCTTCCAGCGCGTGGCCGAGAAGTTTTCGCCGTTCAACATCAACGTGACCACGGTCGATCCGGGCGTCTACCTGCGGCAGCAGACGACGCGTGTGATTGTGGGCGGGGCGTATCAGGACTGGTACGGCGCGCGGGCAGGGGGAATCGCTTCGCTCAACGGCTTTTCGAGCACCAACGACGCCAACCGAACCGCCTTCGCCTGGTCCGAGTCGTTCACGAACAAGGTCAAGTCGGTGGCCGAGGTGATCACGCATGAGGCCGGGCACACCTTCGGGCTTCAGCACCAGTCGCTGTTTGACCCCGAGACGGGTGAAAAGCTGCTGGAGTACAACACCGGCTCGGCGCAGGCGGCGCCGATCATGGGCAACAGCTATTCGGCCGAGCGGGGGCTGTGGTGGCGCGGGCGCGACACCCGCAACCGGTTGCAGGATGACCTTGCGGTGATCACCCGATCGGTCAACGGGTTTGGATATCGCCCCGACGACCACGGCGGCTCGATCGCCAGCGCGACACCGATGGACGCCGTGCCCGCCCCGGAGCAGTTTGGGCCCATCTTCGTCGCCGACGGGATCATCGGACAGATCACCGATCTCGACGTCTTCTCATTCACGGTCGAACCGGGCCCGATCTCGATCGTCGCCGACGTTGCGGAATATGGAGCGATGCTCGACCTGTCGCTGCTGCTGAGCGATTCGGCCGGCAATTTGCTGGCGAGCATCGCAACCGCATCGCTGGGCGAAAAGCTCGACTTCTATGTCTCGACCGCGGGGACATGGTTTGTGACGGTGACCTCGGCCGGCAACTACGGCGATATCGGGCAATATTCGCTGGCCGTCTACATCCCCGAGCCGGTCGGAAGCGCCGTCGCGGTGGTGGGGATGCTCATTGCCCTCTCGAGGCGAAGACGCTGAGCAGGCACCACAGCCCCGATTGGGGTGTGGCGCGATGACGGTGACGGTCCACGGTCACGATGGTGGCGCCGGGCTGGCCCCGGCAAGGCTGTACGGGCGTGGGGGGCGGGGTCAGGACGGGGTCGGGGGGGTCAGTCTTCGTCGGTCTCTTCGGGCGCGTTGTCCGGCCTCGGCCCGAACAGCGCCGAGCCGATCCGGACCATGGTCGAGCCCTCTTCGATCGCGGGCTCGAAGTCGTCGCTCATGCCCATCGACAGGTGACGGAAGGCCGATCCGCCGATCTTGAGCCACTTCATCTCTTCGAATACCTCACGCACGCGCGAAAAGGTGGAGCGAAGCTCTTTTTCCGCCGCGCCATAGGCGGCCATCGTCATCAGCCCGACGAGCTGAATGCCGGGCATGGTGGCGATCTGCTCGCCCAGGTGGGATGCGGCGCCGATCGCCACGCCCGACTTCTGGGGCTCTTCCGATCCGTTGACCTGGATCATCACGTTGACCTTCTTGCCGAGCTTCTCCGCCTGCGCGTCGATCTCTTCGGCGAGGCGGAGGCTGTCGATCGAGTGGATGAGCGTGACCAGCGGAAGCAGGGGCTTGACCTTGTTGCGCTGGAGGTGGCCGATCATGTGCCAGCGGATGCGCGGGGCGATCGTCGCGTCAGCGCCTCGCGAAAGCTGGCGGGCATGGAACTCGTTGATCAGTGCGGCGCGCTGCTGGAGTTGCTGGACCTTGTTCTCCGCGACGTCGGCGACGCCCAGCGTGAGGAGCTCACGGATCTGCTCCGGCGCCGCGTACTTGGTGACCGCGATGAGGGAGATGTCCGAAGGCTCGTGTCGGGCGAGGGCGGCGGCGGCGGCGATGCGGTCTTTCACCGCGGCCAGTGCGTCAGGGAGAGTGGGCTTGCGGGTCACCAGGTCGGCTCCTTCCGTGAATGCTCGGACAGCGGGTAACGATAGCCTGAGCGGGCGTGTTGCGCAAGTGGTCGGCCGGCCTGCGGGCCGTCGGCGTGTTGCGCGCGCCGGAACGGGCATCGGTCAAATCCCTGCGCAACGGCGGTGACGATCGGGATTCACGCCATCGCATGGACATGGACATGGCAGCCCGGGGGGCGAGGCCGCAAAAGCAGAAGGGCGTGCGGATCGCCCGCACGCCCTGGTCGTGTGTGTTGGAAGACGAATGGACCAGATCGGCGCATTCGATAACGGCGCAGGCCGATGATCATCGCGCGGCGGCCGGATCGTCGTCGGCTCAAGTCACTTCTTCAGCAACTGGTCGCGATAGAACTCGATCATCTTCGAGAGCCCGTCGCGCCGCGAGACCACCGGCGTCCAGCCGAGAATGGTCTTGGCCCGCGTGATGTCGGGCCGACGGAGCTTGGGGTCATCCGGCGGCATGGGCTGGTGAACGATCTTGCTCTTCGTGCCCGGGATCAGCGCCATGATCTCCTTGGCGATATCGAGGATCGTGATCTCGTCGGGGTTGCCGAGGTTGATCGGCTCGTGGAAATCGCTCTCCATCACCTTGTTGATGCCGTTGACCAGGTCGCTGACGTAGCAGAGCGAGCGGGTCTGCAGGCCGTCGCCGAAGACGGTGATGTCTTCGTTGTTGAGCGCCTGGCGGATGAAGCTGATGACCACGCGGCCGTCATACGGGTCCATCCGCGGGCCATAGGTGTTGAAGATACGGATGATGCGCGTGTCGACCTTGCGTTCGCGGAGGTACGCCATCGTGCAGGCTTCGCTGAAGCGCTTGGCCTCGTCATACATGGAGCGCATGCCGATGGGGTTGACGTTGCCCCAGTAGGTCTCGGGCTGGGGGTTGATCTCGGGGTCGCCGTAGCATTCGCTGGTCGATGCCATGAGGAACCGGGCGCCCTTCGCCTCGGCGAGCTCGAGCAGATTCCACGTGCCCTGCGAGTTGACCTTGAGCGTCGCAACCTGGTGCTTGACGTAGCCGATCGGCGACGCGGGCGAGGCCATGTGATAGATGCGATCGACCGCGCCATCGACATGGACGGGCTGAATCACGTCGGCCTGCACGAAGCTGTAATGCTTGTTGCCCGCGAGGTGGGCGATGTTGGCCTTGCTGCCGGTGATGAAGTTGTCGACGCCCACGACATCATGCCCCTGCGAGAGGAGCAGATCGGTGAGGTGCGAGCCGAGGAAACCGGCGCCGCCGGTGATGAGGATGCGCATAAGAATGATCCGGGGTGGTCGTTGAGGTTGTCTGGTTGATCGACGTCGATCGGTGAGGCGGTTGTGCGATGCTGTGTTTATCGGCCAGAACGGCGTGCGACAGGGGCAAACACCGGGTTAACCAGCGCCGGGGTAACCTGCGGCATGGCAACCTGCGCCAGCGCAACCCGTGCTGAATCAAGTTGCGTCAGGTCAAGCGTCGCCAATGCGACGTGCGGCGAGGCAAAGCACGCCCAGACCCCCGTCAGGCCGTCTGTCACAATAGCGTCATGACGCGTCATGGTCGGCGGTGGCGAGCACGGCGGCCGGGGCGGCGGTCTGGCACGACTGACATCGCCCGCACCCGCACACTGCGGGGCGACTCGACGTCCGCCGCCGCCCTGTGTCGAGCATGATGCATGACCGGGGGTGGTTGCACTATTGAATCCCGCGCAGAAGCACTTTAATTTTGCGACATGGC
>CAZBOE010000054.1:0-1501 GCA_964493365.1 uncultured Tepidisphaeraceae bacterium
CCTACGACACCGATCTGCAGCGCATCGAGAACTGCATCGCCCAGATGGGCGGGTTGGCCGAGATGCAGCTGACCGACGCGATCCAGGCGCTGACGCGCCGACGCCGCGCCGGCATCCACCGCGGCCAGCAATGCATCGACTTCGGATTGGTCTAAGACATCGCTCATGCACACCGACCCAACCCCGGCCGACCCGACCCGCACCACCACCGGCGCGCCGGTCAATCCGCCTCAAGGTTCGTTATCGGACGCATGGTCGGGCCGGCTTGAAAGACGGGCGGTCGCCATGGCGTTGGTCTCGGCATGCTCGTTCACATTTTGTTCGGTTTTTCTGGCCAAACCTGCTTCGCGCGGGTAGGTGTAGGGGTCTATGGCGGATGTGGACTCTCAGCAGGCGGTGGACGTGGAGCCGACCGAGAATCTGAATGTTGCGGCGTTTCGTTCGATCGTGACCCCGCGCGAGCTCAATCGGCGTCATCCGCTCACCGATGCGGCCCATGACACCGTGGTGGCCGGCCGCGACGCGGTTCGGCGGGTGTTGCGGCACGAAGACCCGCGTGTGCTCGTGGTCGTCGGGCCGTGCAGCGTGCACGACGTGTCGGCCGCCCGCGAATACGCGCAGCGGCTTGCCGATCTGGCCGGCCGGGTCGATGACCGGTTGCTCGTGGTCATGCGGGTCTATTTCGAGAAACCCCGGACCACCGTCGGCTGGAAGGGCCTGATCAACGACCCCCACCTCAACGGCAGCTTCGACGTCAGCGCGGGGCTCGAGCTGGCCCGTCGGCTGCTGCTGGACATCAACGAGCTGGGCCTGCCCTGCGCCACCGAGCTGCTCGAACCGATCACGCCGCAGTACATTGACGATCTGGTCACCTGGGCCGCCATCGGCGCCCGCACGACCGAAAGCCAGACCCACCGGCAGATGGCCAGCGGGCTGTCGATGCCCGTGGGCTATAAGAACAGCACCGAAGGCCAGTTGCAGGTGGCGATCGACGCGATGCGGTCGGCCCGGTCGAGCCACCATTTCCTGGGCGTCGATGACGACGGCCGGGTGTGCATCGTCAAGACCCGCGGCAACCCCGACGGCCACGTCATCCTCCGCGGCGGGCAGAATCGCCCCAACTATGACCCGGCCAACGTCGCCGAGGCCGCGGCGCGGCTGCGCGAGTCGGGCCTGCCGCCGGCGCTGATGGTCGATTGCTCACACGCCAACTCGGCCAAGAAACACGAAAACCAGGCGTCGGTGTGGGAGAGCGTCTTCGAGCAGGTCGCGGCCGCCCGACAGGCGGGCAGCGACAGCCCGATCGTCGGGGTCATGCTCGAGAGCAACCTCCACCCCGGCCGGCAGGATATCCCCGCCGACCTCACCCAGCTCAAGCACGGCGTGAGCGTGACCGACGCCTGCATCGGCTGGGACGAAACCGAGCGGCTGCTGCTCTCGGCATACAACCGTCTGGGCTGAGCCGAGCGCCCGCCCCCGGCGACCTCGCCCGGCCGACCCG
>CAZBOE010000054.1:1568-23259 GCA_964493365.1 uncultured Tepidisphaeraceae bacterium
CTCACAGGCCGACGCCTCAGTCCGCGACAAGGTGCAGGGCGTGATCAACATGATCCGGCCGGCCGTGCAGGCCGACGGCGGCGACATCGAGCTGGTCAACGTCACCGACGAAGGGACCGTCCAGATCCGCTTCCACGGCGCGTGCCACGGCTGCCCCTCGTCGACCATGACCCTTCAGCACGGCATCGAACGCAACCTCCGCGAGAAAATCCCCGAGATCACCTCGGTCGTGCCCGTGCCGTGAGAACATGACGAGCCGGAGCGAGCAGTGGGCAGTGGGCGGCGGGCAGTGCGAGCGGCAGGCAGTGCGCGTGGCAAGCAGGGCGGGTGGCAGCAAGCGGAAGATAAGCCATGCGGGCGTCGGGCGGTGTCATCGGGCTGACACATTCGGCTCCGCGGTGGGCGCCAGCCTGCGGGCGTGATTGGTTTCTTCGGCAACGGACCCTCGCAACCCCATCCCTTGTCTCCACACGATGCCATGCTCGCCGCCCTCGATGAGGCCCGGCGGGCCGAGGCGATCGATGAGGTGCCGATCGGGTGCGTCATCGTCGACTCGGCGGGCAATGTCGTCGGGCGGGGGCACAACCTCCGAGAGACGACCGCCGACCCCACCGCCCATGCCGAGATCATCGCCATTCGCCAGGCCGCGCAATCGCTCGGGCACTGGCGGCTGATCGACTGCACGCTGGTCGTCACGCTCGAGCCCTGCCCGATGTGTGCCGGCGCCATCGTCAATGCCCGCATCCCCAGGCTGGTGTATGGCGCCGCCGACCCCAAGGCGGGCGCGGTCGATACCCTCTTCCAGCTCTGCTCCGACACGCGGCTCAATCACCGCGTCGAGGTCGTCGCGGGCGTGATGGCCGACGAGTGTGCCGAGCGGTTGCGGGCGTTTTTCCGCAAGCAACGGGCGGCGGGGAAGAAGTGAGGGGCAGCGGTTCAGCCGCCAGCAGGCAGAAGAGGGGGAGGTCGCCATTCGGCAGCGGGCGGTCGGCGGTCGGACGTGTGCAGTGGGCAGTCGGCAATCGGCAATCGGCGGCGGATGGGTGGGCTGGGGAGTGGGCAGCGGGCCGGGAAAACGTCGGCAGTCCGCAGCGCCACGAGAGGAGACCCGGGGCGGCCAGGCGGTGCGGAAGGGGGGACGGGGCTGGAGCGCAGCGGGCGACGGCTTCTGTCCACTGGGGTTGCCCCTATAATCGCATTCTCGTGCGTTCGACCGCACCATCTTCGCGGCCTCGTCCCGCCCGCCGGCATCCGCGACCGGCTTACGACCTTCGCGCGCTGGGTCGCAATGACCTGCCCCCGACCATCACCGCCGGCGGACGGACCTGGACGCTGCTCAAGACCGTCAAGCACGATTTCTTCGCCGCGACGGGCTTTTACCACGACGCCACGACAGGCGAGCGGGTCGTCCTCAAGATCGGGCGCACGGCCGACTGGGCGGGCGTGCCCCTGGCCTGGCTGGGCCGGTTCCTGCGACGACGCGAAACCCGGTTTTACGAACGCCTCAAAGACCTGCCCAATGTCCCGCCCGTGCTCGGGCTGGTGGGCGAGACGGGCTTTGTGCACGCCTATGTCGTCGGCCAGCCGCTTTCGAAGCAGGTGCCCATACCCGACGGGTTCTTCGAAAAGCTCGACGAACTGATGATCGAGCTGCACCGGCGCAACATCGCCTACGTCGACACCAACAAGCCCCAGAACATCCTGCTGGGCGACGACGGCCTGCCCCACCTCATCGATTTCCAGATCTCGTGGGACCTGACCGAACTGGGCAACAACCTCTTCAACCGCTGGCTCCTCCGTCGGCTGCAACGCGAAGACCTCTACCACATCCGCAAGCACAAACGCCGACTCCGCCCCGACCTGATGACCGAAAAGGAAAAAGTCGAAGCCAAGCGCAAGAGCAAGCTGATCCAGCTTCACCGCTGGCTGTTCAAGCCCTATTTCCTGCTCCGACGCCGAACCTTCAAGCGCATGCGCGATTCAGGCCAGCTCCTGCCCGAGGGCAGCAAGTAGCCGTGTGGACTGGTCGGCGTCGCGGGTGAGATGCCCGCCGTGGCGCAACGGCCAGCCGGCGGCCAGCCGTCCGCCCGGTTGCCGGTCCGCGATAGCCGACCGGGCCCCTGCCGCCCATTCCGTCACGCGGTTCCAGCGCCTATCCTCCCTCCCATGATCCCGATCGTCGCTCAGCTCGAGTCTGCTTTTCGCAGCGCCATCTCCGCCGCTTACGGCATCGACGCCGACCCGCTCATCGCGCCGTCGGCCAATCCGCAGTTCGGCGATTATCAGTCCAACGTCGCGATGTCGCTGGCCAAGGCGGTCGCGGAGAAGACGGGCGCCAAGACCAACCCGCGCCAGGTGGCCGAGGCGGTCAAGGCGAAGCTGGAACTGGGCGCTATCGCGTCGGAGGTGTCGATCGCGGGGCCCGGTTTTATCAACGTGCGGCTCTCGCCCGCCTTTCTTGCGGGCGTGGTCGCCCGGACCGCGGGCGACCCGGCCGCACTGGTCGACCGGGCCGGCGGGGCGCAGACGGTCGTCGTCGATTACTCAGGCCCCAACATCGCCAAGGAACTTCACGTCGGCCACCTGCGCTCGACCATCATCGGCGACGCCACGTGCAACGTGCTCGAGGCGCTGGGCCACACGGTGATCCGCCAGAACCATGTCGGCGACTGGGGCACGCAGTTTGGCATGCTGATCGCCGCGCTCCAGGAGGCCACCGTGTCGGGCTCGCCCGCCGACACGCAGCTTAAAGACCTCGAAGCCTTCTATGTCAGCGCCAAGAAGCGATTCGACACCGACGAAGACTTTCAGAAGCGGGCGAGGGAAAACGTCGTCAAGCTCCAGGGAGGCGACCCGGCCGCCCTCGCGGCCTGGCGCACGCTGATCGACAAGACACGCGAGCACTATCTGCCGATCTACCGGCGGCTGGGCGTCAAGCTCTCAGTCGACAACGAGCGGGGCGAGAGCTTCTACAACCCGATGCTGGCCGACATCGTCAAAGACCTCAGGGCCGCGGGCCTCGCGGTCGAATCGGAAGGCGCCACCGTCGTCTTCGTCGACGGCGTCGACAAGTCGCCCATGATCATCGAGAAGAGCGGCGGCGGCTTCCTTTATGCCACCACCGACCTCGCGGCCGCCCGGTATCGCGCCCAGCAGCTCAAGGCCGACCGCGTCATCATCTTCACCGACGCCCGGCAGCAGCAGCATTTTCGACAGGTCTTCACCACGGCGCGGAACGCCGGCTGGGCGGGCCATGCTTCGTTCGAACACGCACCCTTCGGCGCCATGCTGGGCGAAGACGGCAAACCCTTTGCCACCAAGAAAGGCGGCACCGCCAAGCTCGCCGACCTGCTCGACGAAGCCGAGGAGCGGGCGCTCGAACTGGTGTCGGCCAAGTCGCCCGACCTGCCGGCCGACCAGCAGCGGGCGATCGCCCGGGCGGTGGGCGTCGGTGCGGTCAAATACGCCGACCTCTCCAAAGACCGCATCAGCGACTACCTCTTCAGCTTCGACAAGATGCTCTCGATGGACGGCAACACGGCGCCCTATCTCCAATACGCCCACGCCCGGACGCGGTCGATCCTCCGCAAGGCCGAGGCCGAACTCGGCTCGTCGGCCAACGACCTGCCGGGGTCGGTCGTGCTCGAGAGCCCACACGAACAGGCGCTGGTCAAACACCTGCTCCGCCTGCCCGACACGCTGACCGCCGTCGCCCGCGAGCTCAAGCCGCATCACCTGTGCGGATACCTCTATGACCTGTCGGTCCGGTTCAGCGGCTTCTGGGAAAATTGCGACGTGATCAAAAGCGCCGGCGACACCCGCGCCACCCGCCTGCTGCTGTGCCGCCTGACCGGCAACACCCTGGCCTACGGACTCGACCTGCTGGGCATCGAACACCCAGACCGCATGTGACGCCTCGCGGGCGCGACACCCGGCTGTCACGCGGTGAAGGCGGCACACGGTGAAGGTGTTCTGCGGCGCAGATGTCACGCCGCGCGGATGTCACGACGTTGGGGTATTACAACGTGCGGGCGTCACACGGCTCGGCGACACACGATTCGAGCGGCACACGGTTCGAGCGGCACACAGTTCGAGCATCCCACCGGCCGTGTGCCCCGCCGTGCCAACCCGCGCCCGCCCCCACCCCGCTGCGCGGCCGGCGCTGCCCCTGAGCGTTGCAGGCGCCGCCTTGCGGCACGTCGGGCGTCGCCCGGTTACAATGCCCCGTCCGTCGGCCGGCGGTTTGCCGGTCTTTGCCAACCGCGTCCCCGCAGCGCCGCACCCACCATGGCCAATCGCCTCATCGAGCTCGTCGAATCGTTCGGACGCGAACCCCGGCCTCGGGTCGTGCTCGTGGGCGATCTCATGGTCGACCGCTACCTCTACGGCAACGCCGAGCGGCTCAGCCCCGAAGCGCCCGTGCCCGTGCTGCACTTCCAGCACGAAGAGTTCCGCCTCGGTGGCGCCGGCTCGGTGGCGGCCGACCTCGCCACGCTGGGCGCCGAGGTGCGCGTGATCGGGCTGGTGGGCGATGACCCGATGGCCGCCCAGATGCGCCAGATGCTCGAGCGCGTCGGCGCCAAGTCCGACACCCTCGTCACCGACCCGACCCGGCCCACCACCTGCAAGACCCGCCTCGTGGGCCTCGCACAGCACCGCCACCCCCAGCAGATGATGCGGCTCGATCTCGAAAGCAGCACCGCCGCCGGCGAGGAAGCGGCGCGCGACGTCATCGAGCGATTCACCCGCGCCGTCGAGTCGGCGGATGTCGTCTGCCTCGAAGACTACAACAAGGGCCTGCTCGGCGAGGAAATCTGCAGGCAGATGATCGCCATCGCCCGCGCGCGACGCGTAGCCGTGCTGGTCGATCCGGCGGCCATCCGCGACTACCGCAAATACTTCGGCGCCACCTGCCTCAAGCTCAACCGCACCGAAACCGAGAAAGCCACCGGCCTGCCCGTCGGCAATGAAGCCGAATACGACGCCGCCGCGTCGGCGCTGCTCAAGGACCTGGGACTCGAAGCGGTGGTGATCACGCTGGACAAGAACGGCGCCTATGTCGCCACCGCCGACGGCGGGCGTCACTGGCTCCGCACGCGCGTGCGCCAGGTCTATGACGTCACCGGCGCGGGAGACATGGTGCTCGCCACGCTCGCCGTCGCCCGCGCCGCCGGCGCCGACTGGATCGAGTCGACGGCGCTGGCCAACGTGGCCGGCGGGCTCGAGGTCGAGAAGTTCGGCGCCGTGCCGATTACCCCGCAGGAGATCATCGCCGAGTTGCTCGCCGAGCTGCGTGAGCATGCCGGCAAGCAGCGGTCGCCCGAGTCGCTGGCCGCCGAGCTCGAACGCCATCGCGCCGCGGGCAAGAAGATCGTCTTTACCAACGGCTGCTTCGACCTGATCCACCTCGGGCACGTGCAATACTTCCGCTTCGCCCGCCGCCAGGGCGATCTTCTGGTCGTGGGCGTCAACACCGACGCGAGCATCAGGCGGCTCAAGGGTGACAAGCGCCCGATCATTGCCGAAGACGACCGCGTGAGCGTCCTCGAAGAGCTCGAAAGCATCGACTACCTCGTCCGCTTCGACGACGACACCCCGCAGAAGCTGATCGAGATGGTCCGCCCCCATGTGCTGGTCAAGGGCGCCGACTACACCAAGGAGCAGGTCGTCGGCTGGGATTTCGTCGAAAGCTACGGCGGCCGCGTCGCGCTGGCGCCGCTGGTCGATGGCCGGAGCACGTCGGGCGTGATCCAGCGCGTGCTCGCCGCCTACAGCGAGCCACGCTGACAAACCACCCGACGTGCATGTGTAGCGCGTGATCCCGCCCGCATCTGCACCAGCGTTGCCACACAACACGGGCGGCACGCGCGTCAACACACCCCCGCTTCCACTCGCCACCGACGAACTGGCCTCCGACGAACTGGCCTTTGGATGTGGCGCGGGCGTCTCGCCCGCGTCTTCACCCCGCGTCTTCACTACTGTGTCACACACCCCGCGGCCAAGACCGCCCGAGCCCGCACATCTGATCAGCCTTTGGCCTTGCGGCCGCCCGCCGCCGACAGCCAGATGCCCAGCTCATAGAGCAGCGCCAGCGGCACCACCAGCGCCAGGCTCGCGGTGATCAGGTCGCCCGGCGTGATGGCGCAGGCAAGGATCGTGAGCCCGAAATAGACGAACTTGCGGTTCTTCCGCAGCGTCGCCTGATTGACGACGCCCATCCGCTCCACCGCCAGCACCCCCAGCGGCAACTGAAACGCCAGCGCAAACAGCACGAGCATCGACACCACCAGGCTCACATACTGCGGCAGCGTGATGATCGGGGCGATCAGGTTCTGCGGCCCGAAGGGGATGACCCGGGTCTGGCCCTCGACAAAAATCTTCAGCCGACCCTCGGGCCTTGAAAACCAGTAGGCCCCTTCGGGCGGGTCGGCCGGGTCGCCGTCGAGCATCGGCACGCTGCCCAACACGGCCGTATCGGCTAGCGTGGTCGTCTGCCCGCTCCCATACGCCGGCGGCAGCGGCACCTGGCTCGCCCAGCCGATCAGGAACTGCAGCGTCCAGGGCAACACCAGCAGGTAGACAAAAACCATCCCCGCCACCAGCAGCAACATCGACAGCGGCATGTATCGCGTCACATATTTCCGCTCGGTCGGATACAGCCCCACCGCGACAAACTGCCACAACTGATACAACAGCCACGGCGCCGAGATCGCCCCGGCCACGATCATCGAAATGCGGATAAACACCATGAACGCATCGCCCACCTCGGTCACATACAACTGGGGCGACAGCTCATATTCCAGCAGCGTGTCGATCAGCGGCTTGCAGAAAAACGCCACGACCTTCTGCCCGAAGAACAGGCAGGCAAACAGCGTCAGCACAAAGCCCGCCAGCCCCAGCACCACGCGCCGGCGAAGTTCTTCGAGGTGTTCCCCCACCGACATGCGGACGTCGTCGGACGACGGTGCGTCGGTGCGGGCGGGAAGCAGGCTTGGGTCGGCCATGAAACGGCGGATTGTAGCGACAGAACCGCCACCCGCAGGGGGCGACCGCGATCCGCTTACCAACGGCGCATGACACGAGCCGGCAATCCTGCCGGCCCCGTGCCTCGTCGCGGTATGTCAGTGCGGTCTGCGAGATCGCCGGGGCGCTTCAGGCGGCCGGCAGCGGCTCGTAGCCGAAGGTCAGGGCGTAGCCGTCGTCGGTCGCCCGGCAGCGGGTCACACGGACCAGCGTGCTGCGGCGCGACATGAACGCGCTGCGATAGTGAATCGCCAGTCGCTCGCCCACCAGAAGGGGGGTGTCCGAGAGGGCTTCGATGTGGTCGTCGGTGATGCCGAAGACCGTCAGGTCGATTGTCGGATGATTGCGGGCGACCAGGCAGTGGTCGATGCGATGGGCATGGGCGCCGACTGTCCAACGACGCCGGGGGGTTGCCAGCCCGGACCCTGCCAGAACAGGGCCCGCCGGCGGGGTATCCGCCAGGGCGGAATCCGGCAGTGCAGCGGTCGGGAGCGTCCAGTTGTGCTCATCGACCAGCCTCAGGCCCGGAGAAACCCGACCCTCACGGTCGGTCGACGGCGTCGGCATCTTCAACAGCGCTACCATCTCTCATGCTCCTGTGGTCTACTGCAAGGCCCGGCTGACCGCGCCGGGCTCGACTGCGTCCACATAATCCATCGGCCATAGAGCCATGAAAAATTACCCAGCTTCCACCGATTCCACATTGAAAACGAACCGCCCCAACCGTTTTGACCTTGACGAGACGGGCCCGCAGGTGGCTCTGGTCGGTGCCGGGCCGGGCGATCCGGGCCTGCTGACGCTCCGGGGCCGCGAGTTATTGGACCAAGCCGACGTCGTCGTCTACGACTACCTCTCCAACCCCGCTTTGCTGCAATTTGCTCCCAGCGCCGAACACCTCTATGTCGGCAAGAAAGCGGCAAGCCACTCGATGACCCAGGACCAGATCAACGCCCTGCTGGTCGACCGCGCCCGGGCTGGCCAGCGCGTGGTTCGCCTCAAGGGCGGCGACCCCTTCGTCTTCGGCCGCGGGGGCGAAGAATGCGAAGCGCTGGCCGGGGCGGGCATCGATTTCGAAGTCGTGCCGGGCATCACCGCCTCGATCGGCGGGCTGGCTTACGCGGGCATCCCGGTCACCCACCGCGACTTCAACTCGTCGTTCACCCTCATCACCGGTCACGAAAAGGAACAGGAGTATCAGGAAGCCGAGGCGCGTGAGCGCCAGTCGGCCGACCCGGCCTATCAGAAAGCCGCCGCGGGCAGCGACGTCGATTGGTCGGCCGTCGCCAGGCTGCCGTGCATCGCCTTCTACATGGGCGTCAAGGCGCTGCCGCGCATCTGCTCGAAGCTGATCGAGCACGGCATGTCGCCCGGCACGCCCGCCGCCACCGTGCAGTGGGCGTCGATGCCCCGGCAGCGGACGGTCGTCGCCACGGTCGGCACGCTGGTCGAGGCGGTCAAGGCCGCGGGGGTGTCGTCGCCCGCGATCACCGTCGTCGGCCGCGTGGTCGACATGCGAGAGGTCGCCAACTGGTTCGAGAAAAAGCCGCTGCTGGGCAAGACCGTGCTGGTCACCCGCACGCGCCAGCAGAGCAGCGAACTCTCGACCCGGCTCACCCGCCACGGCGCCATCGTGATCGAGGCGCCGACGATCGAAATCGCCCCGCCTTCGGATCACGCCGACATCGACGCCCTGCTGACCCGCTGCGCCACCGGCGCACGCCGATTCGACTGGGCAGTCTTCACCAGCCCCAACGGCGCGTCGGCCACCCGCGAGGCGCTCGACCGGCTCGGGCTCGACGTCCGCGCGCTGGGCGACGTGCGGGTCGCCGCGGTGGGCGAGTCGACCGCCCGGGCCGTCCGCCAGCATCTGGCCCTGCATGTCGATCTGGTTCCCGATCGCGCCATCGCCGACGCGCTGGCGGGCGAGTTGTCGGCGCGCGGGCAGGTGGCGGGGCAGCGGTTTCTGCTGCTCCGGGCCGACATCGCCCGGCCGGCACTGGTCACCGCCCTGCGCGCGGGGGGCGCTGTCGAGGTGGAAGACGTCAGCGTCTATGAGACCCGCCCCGTCGCGGCGCTGCCCCCCGAGGTGACCCAGGCCCTCGAGCACGGACGGGTCGACTGGATCACCTTCACCAGCAGTTCGACCGCGCGAAACCTCTTCGCCCTGCTGGGCCCCGGCGCGGCCCACTCGATCGCGCAGTGCAAAACCGCCGCGATCGGCCCGGTGACGGCGCAGACCCTGGTCGAACTGGGCGTGACGCCGACGGTGGTCGCCGAGTCGAGCGACGTGCCGGCCCTCGTCGCCGCCATGCGCCGGACCGATCAGGCCTGATGTGCCCGCACCGGAGGACCGCCATGACGCCCCGTGTCAGACAATGGATGTCGCGCCTGGCGTTTCCGCTGATCGCCCTGTCGATCGTCTGCGGCTACACCGCCTGGCTCGGCGCCGACGTGACCCCCCTCGCAAGGGGCGTCTACGCCGCGCTGGCGCTCGCCTTGTTCGCCCTGGGCCTGCTGGGCGTGCGGATGCGACACAGCAACGATTGAGCCCCTGCCAGACCGAGGCGGCGAGCCGACGGTCAGACGGGAGAAACCGAGCGGGGCATGTCGAGCAGACGGGGCGAGTCGAGCAGACCAGGCAGACCGCGCATACCGGGCAGGCCCGGCACACGCCGCACCCCGCGCTCACCCGGGCAAATCAAGGCGGCGATCGCGTGTCGATTTGCGTCGGCACCGCCGATGCACGACACTGCGGGATCAGTCGGCCATGCCCCCAACGACCGCACGACCCGGAAAGTGTTGTTATGCCCCCGATCACCACGCCCGAACACATCAAGATCAAGTCCCTGGAAAAAAAGACGGCCTCGACGCTCAATGTCATGCAGCCGGGCGAGGGCACGCCGTGGGAAAATCGGGGTGAACTGGGCTACGTCTCGGCGTTTTTCGCCTCGCTCTCGGCCTCGCTGAGCGCCCCGGTGAAACACGCCTGGGCGATCCGCCGACCCGACGCGGGCGGCGACGCACTGGCCTTCGGATACGGGCTGGGCGTGATGTGGGCCCTGGGCGTGCTCACGCATGCCGCGCTGCTGTTCTTTCTTCTCGAGGCCCCCGACGGCTACACCATGACCGTCTTTGCCGATCAGTTCTGGATCCGCGCGGCGGTGGTCGCGGTGTTGGTGGGCGGCGCTTCGGGCGTCGTGGTCAGCCTGATCGCCCTGGTGTTCGACAAGGCGACCGGCTTTGACCGCAGACAGCCCGTGCGGGCGACGCTGGTGCAGGCGGTGACCGCCTACGGCCTCGCGCCCACCGCGCTGGTCGCGATCCCGGTCGTCGGGCCGATCGTCGCCGCACTGTGGTCGACGCTCACCCTCGGCCGCCTCGCTGCCGGGCGGCTCGACACCAAGCCTGCGGGCGCGTGGTTTGGCGCGATCATCACCTGGGTGGTCATCGCGCTGGTGGTGGTGGTCGGGTGGTATGTGATCGGCTTTGGCGTCGATTTGATTCTCGGCCCGGCCGTCGAATACAACGAAATCCCCACACCGACGCGGGGCGGAATCTGATGTCGCCCGGCGGCGCACGGCACGCTGGTGCCGATCCCCAGACCGCAACGCGGCTCGAACGCTATCGGCTCATGCAGCGGGCGATGGCCCGCTACGAACTGCTCACCGAACGCGCGACCGTCGGGCCGCTGCGCTTCAGCTTTACGCGGATCGCCGACCCCAACCGCGTGCTCGACATGGTCGCCGACGAGGTCGACCGCGACGAGCGCCGCGGGCACCGTCGCGAGGGGGCCGAGCTTCACCTGCCCTACTGGGCCGAGCTGTGGGACAGCAGTTGGGCGATCGCCGAGGCGCTGGTCGCCCGCCCGCTCGCGGGGCTGCGGGTAATGGATCTCGGCTGCGGCCAGGGACTCGTCGGCACGGCCGCCGCGATGGCCGGCGCCGCGGAGGTTCTCTTTGCCGACATCGAAACCCCCGCGCTGCTCCTGGCGCGGCTCAATTCCGTCGCGGTGCGTGACCGGGCGACGGCGCGTCGCGTCAACTGGCAGACCGACCGCCTCGGCCGACGATTCGACATCATCGCCGGCGCCGACATCCTCTACGAACGCTCACAGTGGACCTACCTCGTCCCCTTCTGGAAAACCCACCTCGCCCCCGGCGGCACCATCCTCCTCGGCGAACCCGGCCGACAAACCGGCGACCTGTTCCTGCCGTGGATCAAGACCCAGGGCTTCACCGTCGACCTGAAACAAGTCAGCGTCCCGACGCGAAAACAACCCGTGCGGGTGATCGAGTTGAGGGAGTAGGGGGAAGAAGAGAATGTCCGCAGTCGGCGGTGGGCAGAAGGGCGAGCGGGTAGCCTCCCCCCCTTCTTCCCGCTCCCCTCCCATTTTGACCTTTCCGCCGGATCGGCTTACCGTCACCGCTCTAGCAATGACCGAATTGTGGATTCTGGGGATTCTCGTGGCGCTGTGCGTGGTGCTGCTCGTGCTCGAGCGGATGGGCCTTCCCACAACCCTGTCGCTCAACTTCAAAGGTGACGTCAAGCGTGAGACGCGGTGGCTCGCCCAGTGGGGCCAGTCGGTCTGCACGGCCGTCGCGGTGCTGATCGTCTGGCAGCTCGACCCGGGCAACCGCCGGCTGGCGCTCACGATCGCCGGCGCGGTCTTCTGGTCGAGCGTGCTGGCGTTTCTGCTCAAGCGACTGCTCGGACGTGTCCGCCCGGGCCGCGAACAGGCCGGCGCCTTTCTCGGGCCCACCTGGAAACACGCCAACTATCGCGAGAGCTTCCCCTCGTCTCACAGCGCCTGCGCCGTCGCGCTCTCGGCCGTCCTGGCGCTGGCCTATCCGCAGGCCGCGATCACCTTCTGGGGCCTGGCGATCGCCTGCGCCGGCCTGCGCTACATCCTCGACGCCCATTGGCCGAGCGACGTGGTCGGCGGCATCGCCCTGGGCTATGCGATGGCGATCGTCGCATGGCAGACCGTCCAGCGCACCCACATCTGGCCCGACTGGCTCCCCGCCGCCGCCGGCGCGCAACAGGCAATGGGCTCGCTGTGGCCGGGGTGAGGGCGCGTGAAACTGGCTTTGGTGGGCAGTCTGCTCGCGCGTATCCGAACCGGCATCGCTCGCAACGCCGGGACTTGCCGGCGCCGCGTTGCTGCGACGGCTTCGGACTACTACTTGGCAACGGATTGAAGAGGGTCGGCACGCACGCGCGAAGCGGCAACCGTTTGGGCGGAATAGCGCGGACCGCCCAGTCTGGGCACCAGCCTCACGGAGCCACCGCCATGAGGCTTAATTCGTCAATAACGCTCACCGGGTGAGGCTTAATTTCAATCTAAGCCTCATGAGCCAGCCCGCGTGAGGCTTAAGCCCCCATCGACCCGAGCAAGAATCAAACAGATTGCTATAGCACAATCGGCGCGATCGTCGGCGCCTGGGCGGGGAAGACGCAGGTGACGGTCGTGCCCCGGCCGAGTTCGCTGGCGATCTGGACGGTGCCGCCCAGCGCGTGGATGGCGTGTTTGACGATCGCCAGGCCCAGACCCGTGCCGCGGCCGGCTGTGCCCGAGCGGGCGCCGTCGACCTGGTAAAACCGCTCGAAGACGCGGTCGAGATGCTCGGGCGCGATGCCGATGCCCGTGTCGGCCACCCCCAGCACAAACCCGCCGTCGGGCGCGGGCCTGACGCCGATGGTGACGGTGCCGCCCGGCGGGGTGAACTTGATCGAGTTTTCGACCAGGTTTTTCAGCACGAGGTTGAGCAGCCGCTGGTCGGTGTTGAACGACAGCGCGTCGTCGCCTTCGAGCAGAAGCTCGACCTGCTTCTGCCGGGCCAGCGGGCCCAGCGTGGCGCGCACGATCGAGAGCAGGTCGAACACCTTGATCGGCTTGACCTGCGCCTGAAGGTCGGGCGATTCGACTCGCGAGAGGTCGAGCAGGTCGCGCAGCATCTCTTCGAGCCGGCGGATGTGGCCGTCGATGATGCCGATGCACTTGTGCACCTGCTGGGGGTCTTCGTCGTAAACCTCGCGCAGGGTCTCGAAAGCGATCTTGATCGCCGCCAGCGGCGTGCGCAGCTCGTGGCTGGCGTTGGCGACGAAGTCGGCCTTCATCTGCACCGCGGCCGCCAGCGCCGTCACGTCGCGCAGCACCAGCAGCACCGCGCCCGCCTCGTTGCGGGTGGCGACGGCCTGATACGTCAGCCGCGTGCCGCCCCGCGACAGGCGAATCTCTCGCTGACCCGAAATCGCCACCGACGGCTCACCCATCACCGCCTGCGCGCGGATCTGGTCGAAAAACTCGAGGATCGCGGCATCGGCGATGATCGTGGCAAAACGCCGCCCCAGCGCCTGCTGCGCCGTGATCTGAAGGAGATTGGCCGCCGACGCGTTGATCAGCAGAACCCGGTCGTTGGCGTCGGTCAGGATGACCGGATCGGGCAGCGCATCGACCAGCGGCTGAAGCTCGTTGAGCCGCGGAAACCCCGCCGACTGGCGACGCATCCGCTCGAGCAGTGAGGTGGCCTGATCGGCCCCGGTCAGCGAGGTGTCCGATCCATGCGCGTTGGCGTTGACCACGCCATGAACGAGCTGGTCGTCTTCGCGGTCCGACGGCTCGCGACGCGGACGCTCATACGACACCGACGGCTGCTGATGGCGGTGCAACCAGCCCGCGATGGCGATACCGATGCCAACGCCGGCCGCCACAGCCACGGCCAACCATCCCTGGATCATCGACTGCTCAAACAACATGAACGCTCCATCCAATCCACGGCCGATCCGCACGGGCGATCAACCATATCGCGTCGGCCGGGTGGCGCTATCCCGGAAAGCCGGGTGAGCACGATCCTTATCGGTCGCTCGAGGTCCAGCGTAGCGCCCGGTGTCTCTATCGGCTACCTCGAACAGCGGGTGAGGTGAATGCCGCCCCCCATGACAATACGGCATGTCCTTCTCCGCGGATCGGGCCACCCCCGCGCAGCGCCAATTTGCATCAAGACGACCGGCCCGGGCGCGCCAGCGCCAAGCCCCGCAGAATGAAGATCGCAAAAAGATTCTGACATCTCGCCCGCGGGCCGGTGGGCATCCACCTGGGCATGGGGCCGGGTTGGTGATAAATGCCGACGAAGCCGCGGCCCGCCCGGCGCGGGAGGCGCCGGAGAGAGAACCCCCAACCTGTTGAAAAGCAAGGTCGCTCAATCGCCTTCTTCGGCGCTTTCACGCAGGCGGTAGCCTACGCCGCGGACGGTGTGAACCAGCCAGTTGGCCGACCCGAGCTTCTTGCGGATGGCCGTCACATGGACGTCGATGGCGCGGTCGGTGACGAAGACGTCGGTGCCCATCGCCTTGTCCATCAACTGGTCGCGGGTCAGCACGCGGCCGCGGGCCTGAGCCAGCGCCACCAGCAGCTTGAATTCGGTCAGGGTCAGCTTGATGGTCTCTTCGTTGACCATGACCTCGTGCTTGGCGGTGTCGATGCTGAGCGGGCCGATCTTGATGCTGCTGCTGTCGCCGCCCGTGGCCGTGCCGCCGGCGGTCGCCTCGTGGCGACGGAGCACGGTCTGGAGCCGCGCCAGCAGAATCTTCATGCTGAACGGCTTGCTGATGTAGTCATCGGCGCCCAACGTGAGGCCGACCACCACGTCGGTTTCTTCGCCCCGCGCGGTGAGCATGACGATGGGGATGGGGCTGGTGCTCTGATCAGCCTTGAGCCGACGGGCCACTTCGGTGCCGTCGAGGCCGGGGAGCATCAGGTCGAGGATGATCAGGTCGGGGCGTTCGCGCCGGGCGATTTCGAGGGCCTCGAGCCCGGTGCTGGCGGTCAGCACGTCATATCCGTTGCGCTGCAGGTTATAGGTGACGAGGTCGATCAGGTCTTTCTCGTCATCGACGACGAGGATCGTTTTGCGATTGGTGACTGTCGACATACCAGGAATTGTCCGGCTAGAGACCGCTGTCGGGATTTTGGCGTCAGCGCCGAGAGACATACCGGCTCCGTGTCAGAGAATGCAGTCGGTCTTCATTTACCGATCCACACCCCCCAACCCGGGTGGAGCGGAACGGACGGCGAAGGCCCCAGTCAGGCGACTGTTGCCTTCATCTTAACAATCCAACCGAACTGCAGGAGAGTCAAGAACTTAACGCCCGTTTAACTCTCCATGGCGACCACGCTAACAGGTTGCTCGCAAATCGTTAACAAACTTGCGTGCCCCACCTGCATCTCCCCGATCCGGCCTGAGTGTATCCGCCGCTACAGGGGCTGTACAGTCTGTTGTGGGCGGCACGATCGCTACAACCATTACAGCCCCAACCCCTACACTCACGGCACCCATGAAGATCTACACCCGCACCGGCGACGACGGCTCGACAGGACTCATCGGCGGCAAGCGGCTGAGCAAAGCCGATCTTCGCATCGAAACCTATGGCACGGTCGATGAGCTGTCGGCCTGCCTGGGCGTCGCGGTGGTGTCGGCCGACCCCGGGGCCCGGGCGCTGCTCGAGACAGTGCAGCATGAGCTGTTCATCGTCGGGTCTCACCTGGCGGTCGAGCCGGGGTCGACCTGGGCGGGCACGCTCCCGCCCATGACCCAGGCGATGGTGTCGCGGCTGGAAGAAGAGATTGACCGGGTCAACCAGACTGTTCCGCCGCTCAAGCAGTTTATCCTGCCGGGCGGGACCGAACTGGGCGCCCGGCTCCACCTGGCCCGGACGATCTGCCGCCGGGCCGAGCGGCTGCTGGTGGCGCTGTCGCACACCGGGCCCGACGCGGTCGAGCCCGTGGTCGGCGCTTACATGAATCGTCTGAGCGACTGGCTTTTTGTGCAGGCCCGCGGCGCCAACCACCGCGCCGGGGTGAGCGAGACGGCCTGGGTGAAATAGTCACCGGCCTGTTGCGCCGACGTGGAGGTGCGGTGTATTGGGATTTCTTCGAGGTGGCCGAGGCTTTGGGCAGCGCCCTTGCCCGTGCCGAGTCCGAGCTGCGGCTCGAACAGGCGGTCTACGGGCTCGACACGCGCCCGGAGGTCGAGCTGCATGGCATCCTGGCGCGACACCTGGGCGAGCGCTTTGGGGTGCACCGGGAAGTCCACTATCCCTCATCTGCGGGCAGGAAACTGTCTCACCGGCAGCGGTGCGACCTGGTTCTCACCCCGCGGGGCACGACACTGCTCAGCGATGTCGAGGCCGGCAGGCCCGCGACGCTCTTCGACGCGCCGCGCGATCCGGCGTCGCTGTGCCCACCCGACCGGGCGCTGTGGCTGGAGGTCAAAGTCGCTTACCAGTTCCGCGAGGGCGGCGCGCGGCACGGCGGCTACGGGGCACAGTGGCGAAAAGCCGTCATCGACGACCTGCGGAAGATGGAGGCCGACCCCCTCATCCGCGAAGCCGGGCTCGTGCTGGTCGTGTTTAACGAGTCGGCCGACATACTCGAAAAAGACCTGGCCATCTTCGAAGACCTGCTCATGATCGGCGAAGTGCTCGCGGGCTTTCGCCAGGTCAGATCGACGCCCATTCTCGACCGCATCGGCCACCGGCTGGCGACGGTGGCGGTCTGGCCTACGATTCAGCGACAAGGCCACACGAGCTCACCGGCCTGAGAAAGCGATTTGTCCGCGGATGAAGACACGAGAGACAGCAGTCGGCCCGGACGACGGCGCGAAGGCCGACGCGATCCACCGTGCGCTGCTCACGGGCCTGATCGCCAATGTCGGGCACAAGACCGAAAAGCTCGACTACCAGGGCCCGCGGGGCACGCGCTTCCATGTCTTTCCCGGTTCGGTGCTGTTTAAGGCAAAGCCGCAGTGGGTGATGTCCGCCGAGCTGGTCGAGACGACGCGGCTCTACGCCCGCACCGTCGCGCCGATCCAGCCGCAGTGGATTCAGCGGCTCGTCCCCCACCTGCTGAGCTTCGCTTACGGCGAGCCGGCCTGGCAGCGCGAAACCGCGCGGGCGATGATCAGCGAAAAGGTCTCGCTGCAGGGGCTGGTGATCATCCCCCGGCGGACCGTGCCGTTCGGCAAGGTCGACCCGCGCGGGGCGCGCAACCTGTTCGTCCACCACGCACTGGTCGAGAACGACTGGCGCACCTCCGCCCCCTTTGCCCGGCACAACCAGCAGCTCATCGACGACGTAAAGCGGCTCGAAGCCAAGACCCGCCGCCGCGACCTGCTGGCCGACCCGGCGACGCTCTTCGGCTTCTTCGACCGAATCGTGCCGCCCGACATCACCGACGGGCCGAGGTTCGAAAAGTGGCGTCGCTCGGCGGAACAGGGCAAGCCGCGGCTGCTGTTCATGGACCGCTCAGACGTCGTCGCCCCCGCGGCGAAGGACGCGCTCAGCGGCATCTCGGCCGACCGCTATCCCGATGAATACCGCCCCGCAGGCACGGCGCTGCGACTGCCCCTGAGCTACCGCTACGACCCCGGCCACGACGCCGACGGCATCACCGCCGACGTGCCGCTCGAAGCGCTCAACCAGCTTCATTCCGCCATGTTCGAGCGACTCGTGCCGGGGTGGCTCGAAGAGAAGATCGAGTGGCTGATCCGGTCGCTGCCCAAGGCGCTGCGCGTGAAGTTTGTGCCCGTGCCCGACCATGCCGGCCCCGCCGCCAAGGTCGTGGGCCAGGGCGCGCGGCCGCTGCTCGAAGACCTGGCGCGCCACCTCCGCCTCGACCCCGCCGACTTCGACGAGCGCGACATGCCCGCACACCTGTTGATGCGCTTCCGCGTCCACGACAACGCCGGCAAGACACTCGCGACCGGACGCAACCTCGCCGAGCTCCGACAGCAACTGGGCGTCAAGGCCCGCAGCACGTTCGCCGACCTGCCGCCTTCGGAGTTCAATCGCGACAACCTCACGCGATGGGATTTCGACGACCTGCCCGACCGCGTCGAGGTGACCACATCCGGCATGAGGCTCGCGGGCTATCCGACGCTGGTCGACAAAGGCGACAGCGTGGCGCTCAAGCTCGTCGACACCCCCGAGGCGGCCAAGGCCATCTCGCGCAAAGGCCTCCGGCGGCTCTTCACCATTCAGCTCGCCAAGGAGATCGACTATCTCCAGCGGACCATCCCCCGCATCAGCGAGATGAGCCTGCTCTACAAGCCCTATGGCAGCACGGCCGACCTCAAGCGGGAGATCATCTCGGCCGCCAGCGACAGGGCGCTGGAGATCGACCCGGGCGACGTCCGCACGCGCGAAGAGTTCATCGACCATGCCCGGGGCGGCTGGACCAAGCTGTCGGCGGCCGTCAGCGACATATCGAAAACCGCGCTCGAATGCCTGCAACTCCGACAGGAGATCGAGACGATGCTCGCCCGCCCGATCCCCCCGCTGCTGTCGGCCAGCGTGCGCGATGTGCATGACCAGGTGATCCGCCTGATGCCCAAAGACTTTCTGACGCGGACACCGATCCCCTGGCTTCCCCACCTGCCGCGGTTTCTGCTGGGCGTGAAACGCCGGCTCGACAAGCTCTTCAACGCCGGGGCGCAGCGCGACATCAACAACCTCGCGGTGATCGCCCCGCTGTGGCGTCAATACATCGAGCGGCTCGATGCACACCAGAAAATCGGCCTGAGCGACCCCGAACTGTCGGTCTACCGGTGGATGATGGAGGAATTGCGCGTGTCGCTCTTCGCGCAGGAGCTCAAGACCTCGATGCCCATCTCCGCGCAGCGGCTCGAAAAACAGTGGGAAAAGGTCAAGCCCGCCCGGGGATAGTTGCGCGTCTGTAAGCTCGCCCATAGCCGCGCGGGGACGCCGGATGACAAGCCGAAACAGCAACGAAGGAATGGACAAATTTAAGCGCTGTTTTTCTGCAGGTTGTGCGGCATCCTTCACCTACGATCGACCGGATCGGGCCTGATGAACAAGCTGGCAGCCAAACTTCGCGACAGGGTGCAGACCTTGTTGGGCCGGGTAGTGCCGTCGACCCGGGGCGTCCTTGGTCTGCAGGAGGTCATCGACGCCCTGCCGGTGCTGGTGGCGTTTGTCGACGCCCAGCAGCGCTACGTGTTTGTCAACAAGCGATACGAGGCGTGGTTCGGGCGGAGCGTGGCGGAGCTGCGCGGGCGCTACATCTGGGAAGTGGTGGGCGAAGAGGCGTATGAGCAGTTGCGGCCGAGCATTCTGCGCGTGCTGGGGGGCGAGGAATTTTCGGTCATCCGAACCGTTCGATATCGCGAGGCGGGGCTGCGCGACGTCCAGGTGAGCTACAAGCCCTTCGTGGGAAGCGACGGCAAGATCGAGGGGTATTTCGCCCTGATCGACGACGTGAGCGCGCAGCAGCGCGCCGAGCAGCGGGCGCGCGATTTCCTCGAAGGCATCAGCGAAGCCTACAGCAGCTTCGACCACCTGTGGCGCTATACCTATGTCAACGATGCCGCGGTCCGATGCATGGGCAAGCAGCGCAGCGAGTTGATCGGTCGCGTTCTGTGGGATGTTTACCCCGAGCTGCGCGGCGGCCTGCTGGAAAAGCGGTTTCTCGAGGCCGTGCGGACGGGCGTCCCCTGCGTCTTTGAGACCGGGCTCGCCGACGGGAAGCTGCTGCAGGTCAGCGCCTACCCCACCGCCGACGGGCTGTGGAGCTATGTGCGCGACATCACGCAACAGCGCCATGCCGAGGAGCGCGAGCGCTTCGTGCTGGCGATGCAGGCGGCGCTGCGCGAGCTCGAAGACCCGGAGCAGATCTTCGCCCGCGCCGCCGCGATGCTGGGAGAGCATCTCCGGACCGACCGCTGCCTCTATGTCGAGGTCGAGCCCGACGAGAACAATTTCACCGTGGCGTCGTGCCACGTGCGCGGCGTCGCGCCCCTGAAGGGCCGATACGAGCTGACCGACTTCGGAGAGCACGTCCGCGAGACGCTCCGCGCCGGGCGCACACTGGTCATCGAAGACCGGGCCTCGATCGAGCCGTCGGTCCGCAGCGCCTTCGAGGCGGTGGATGTCAGCGCCTCGGTCGCGGTGCCGCTGCACAAATCAAACCGGCTCGTGGCGGTGATGGCGGTCCACCAGGTGCGCCCGAGGCAGTGGAACGACGACGAGATCGAGCTGGTGAAGCTGGTGGCGTCGCGGTGCTGGGAGTCGATCGAGCGGGCGAGGGTGTCGCGCGATCTGGCCGAGAGCGAGCGGCGCTTCAGGTTGATGGCCGACAACATGACCCAGCTCGCGTGGATGGCGCGGCCCGACGGTCATGTCTTCTGGTACAACCGCCGGTGGTATGAGTACACCGGCACCACCCCGGCCGAGATGGAGGGCTGGGGCTGGCAGAGCGTTCATGACCCGGCGTGGCTGCCCCGGGTGGTGGAGAAGTGGCGCGCCTCGATCGCGGGCGGGGTCCGTTTCGACATGGAGTTTCCGCTGCGCGGCGCGGACGGGCAGTTTCGGATGTTCCTGACGCGGGTCGAGCCGATGCCCGGTCCGGACGGCGGGGTGGCGATCTGGTTCGGCACCAACACCGATATCGAGCAGCAGCACCGCGAGTCGGATCAGCTTCGCGCCAGCGAGCGGCAGTTCAGGCGGCTGGCCGACGCGGCGCCCGTGCTGATCTGGGTCGCCGACACGACAAGGGCCTGCACGTGGTTCAACCAGCCGTGGCTGGCTTTCACCGGCAAGTCGATGTCCGAGGAGGTCGGCTTCGGATGGACGCGCAACATCCATCCCGACGACTACGACCGCTGCCTGGCGACGTATAACGCCAGCTTCGAGGCGCGTCGGACCTTCGAGATGGATTACCGCCTGCGCCGATTCGACGGGCAGTATCGCTGGGTGGTCGATCGCGGGACGCCCATCTGGGGCCCGGCCGGCGAGTTCACGGGATACATGGGCGGCTGCTTCGACATCACCGAGCGCAAAGATAGCGCGGAGCAGCGCGAGCGGCTTCTGGCCGCGGAGCGCAACGCCCGCGAATATGCCGAGCACGTGAGCCGCATGAAAGACGAGTTTCTTGCGACGCTCTCGCACGAGCTGCGCACGCCGCTCAACGCGATCGTGGGCTGGGCCCAGCTCCTCTCGACGGGGAACCCGACGACAGAGGAGATCGCCGAGGGCATCGGGGTCATCCGCCGAAACGCCCGGGCACAGACTCAGTTGATCGAAGACCTGCTGGACATGAGCCGAATCATCAGCGGGCGCATGCGGCTCGACGTGCACGAGACCCGGCTGGGCCCGGTGATCGAAGCCGCGATCGAATCGGTCGGGCCCTCGGCGCAGGCGAAGCAGTTCCGGCTGATCTGCGACATCGACCCCGACGCGGGCATGGTCAGCGCCGATGCCAGCCGCATGCAGCAGGTCATCTGGAATCTGCTGAGCAACGCGATCAAATTCACCGGCTGCGGCGGCGAGGTGAGGCTGACGCTGCGCCGCGTCGACCGCGACGTGGTGTTGACGGTGAGCGACACCGGGTCGGGCATCGACAAGGCGTTTTTGCCGCACATCTTCGACCGCTTCCGCCAGGCCGACGGCACGATCACCCGCCGCCACGGCGGACTGGGGCTGGGGCTGTCGATCGTCAAGCACCTGGTCGAACTCCACGGCGGCACCGTCGCCGCCCACAGCCAGGGCCCGGGCACCGGCGCGACGTTCACCGTGAGCCTCCCGGGCCGGTCGGATCAACCCGCCGACCCGGCGGCGCGCCGCGGCGCCGGTGCGGCGGCCGGCACGACCGGCG
>CAZBOE010000055.1:0-22774 GCA_964493365.1 uncultured Tepidisphaeraceae bacterium
CCACGTCGGCGCTCGCTTCCACGCTCGATGAAGGCATCGACCTCGAGCCGAAGGGCGACGGGCTTGCCGTGCAGATCACTGATGGCGTCGCGCAGCAGGTCTTTCTTGCCGTTGCGCTCGATCGACTTGAGGAAGAACTCGGCATTCGAGCCGGTGAGCCGGATCACCGCGTGATGGTCGGTGAGCTCGGCGAGCCGACCGCCGGCAAGCATCCCGACGAGCCCGGAGTGGCTCTCGCGAAATCGCGACAACACGCTCGACCAGATGGAGACCAGCGGGTCGCCGTCGACGGGCGCGATGTTGGCCGGCTCTGCGCCGGGCGGGGTCTGACGATCGCCCTTCGCCTTGCGTGCGGCTTCTTCGCGGCGGCGCTTCATCAGCACGGCGCCCAGGCTCGAAGGCCCGTCGCCCTCCCAGACCTTGCCCACGGCCGGCAGGGCTTCGTCGTCATCGTCGGCTGGCGCAGCGTGATCGACCGCGCCTTGCCTGCCAGCGACATCGTCGGCAGCGCCCGCGCCCGGCAAGCCGGTCTCCGGTGTTTCGCCCGGCCGGGCTGCTTGTGCGGCAACGACCGAGGCCTGGGTGTCTTGCCGCTGGGCCATTGCGCTGTTGTAAGCGGCATCGATCTCCATGGAGGCGGCCTGGGCCGGGCTGAGATCGGCCGTATCGGAGCGCGGGGCGGGCTGGGCGGTGGGCGTGACGTTGCCGCTGAGCGCGAAGCGGCCGACCGAAGCGGCGGCGTTGGATGCCGGTGGGGAGGATGTCGGCGCAGTTGATGCCGGCGCAGTTGACGTCAGGGCGGCGGATGTCGGCGTGACGGATGTCGGTGCGGCCGCGGCCCGCGGGCCGGTGTTTGTCGCGGGGGCGGTCGATGCGGCGAAGGCGGGGGCAGGGTCGGCGGCGGTCACGCCTGCGGGGGTGTCGCCTGCGTCATACTTTTTTTTTACACCGGGCGAGTTGTCTGCGCCGGGCGAGCCCGCGAGCGGCGCGTCGCCGGCGGCATCGAGCAGATCGGTGATGGCGGTGAACTGTTCGGTCAGCGCGAGCCGCACCAGCGTGGCGTCGAGCAGCGCGCGGCCGGCGCTGGCGGTGCGGAGCAGCCGGCGCAGCTCTTCGAGCACCGTGATGTCCTGGGAGAGCGAGACGGCGTCAAACCGCTGCGCCTGCGAGACGAGCTCGTCGATCGCCAGCCCGGGGATCTCGACCAGTTGCGTGTCGGGGCCGCAGGTGCGGAGGATCAGCAGGCTGCGCAGGTGGTCGACCAGCGAGCCCACGAGCGAGTCGGCCGTCAGGCCCGACATCAGCATCGCCTCGGCCTGGGTGAGCACGTCCTTCACCCGGCCTTCGCCGATGGCCTGGACGAACTCGAACAACACCTGGGCGCGGGGCAGGCCCAGAAGTTGTTCGATCAGCGAGACGGTCACATGTTTCTCGCCGGCAGACAGCAGGCGGTCGAGCAGCGAGAGGCTGTCGCGCATCGAGCCGGCGCCGGCCTTGGCGACCAGCAGCAGGGCGTCGTCGTCGGCGTCGATCTTCTCGTTCTGGCAGATGTGCCTGAGGTGTCCGGCCACCTCACGGGCGGGGATGTTGCGGAAATCGTATCGCTGGCAGCGCGAGAGGATGGTGGCCAGCACCTTTTCGGGCTCGGTGGTGGCGAGGATGAATTTGACATGCTCGGGCGGCTCTTCGAGCGTCTTGAGCAGCGCGTTGAAGGCGCTCTTCGAGAGCATGTGGACTTCGTCGATGATGTAGACCTTGAACCGTGCGCGGGCGGGGCGGTATTGGGCGTTGGCGATGATGTCGCGCACGTTGTCGACGCCCGTGTTGGAGGCGGCGTCGATTTCGATGACGTCGATGTCGTCGCCCCGCGCGATCGCCCTGCACGACTCGCACTGCCCGCAGGGCGTAGGGGTCGGGCGGTCGGCCTTTTCGCAGTTGAGCGCCTTGGCAAGAATGCGGGCGGTCGAGGTCTTGCCCGTGCCGCGTGTGCCGCAGAAGAGATAGGCATGGGCGATGCGGTCGGTTTCGATGGCGCGCTTGAGCGTGCGCGCGATGTGCTCCTGCCCGACGAGGTCGTCGAAGGTGGTCGAGCGGTATCGGCGTGACAAAACGGTGTAACTCATCGGCAGCTCGCGCGAAACATCCGCAGGCGGGCATTGTAGCGCCCCGCGCGGGATCGGCCAACCGCCGGCATCACGCCGAAAGCGCCGCTGCGGGCAGGCGGCTGTGCGGCAGTGATGCGGCGATCACAGGCATCGAAACGGTGGCAGCGGATGTTGCGTGGCGATGGCGTTTCCGCGCCTCCGGCAAATCGGCGTGCCTGGGCTTCTAACATCTGTGGCCCTGATCGGGTCTAATGGGGCGATGATCTCGCTGGCGATTCAATTGTGTTCGCGTTCGGTCGCCCCGGTGACGACACCTTGCCGGCAGGCCGCGCTTCGGGTGATGGGCGGGTTGATGGCAGGTCTTGGCGTGGCCCGCCGCGGGAACGTCAGCCGGTTTCAGGGCGCGGGTCTTGCGGATGCGGGTTGCATGAATGGCCGCATCATGACCAGCCGCCTTCCCGGTGCGCGCCTTTCCGGTGCCCGCCTTCCCGCTGCGCGCCTTCTGACGGTCTGTCTGTTGTTGGGGGTTGTGTCGATGTGCAGCATGTTGTCGGGCTGCGCTACGCCGCCATCGGGGCAGAACCTGCGTCTTTACAGCCGCGACGCGCTGGCGGAGGTGGCGCAGCGCCATGGCTATCCTGAGCGCCCGCCGGGCTCGATCTCGCGCAGCGGCGACGGTTCGGCGATTTTCATCGACGCCGACATGCCGTCGGCCCCGCGGGTGTGGAAGATCGCCCCCGGCCGCACGGTCACCTCGACCGCCCGGCCGACCGAGCCGACGTTCTTCGATGCCGACGGCGGGATCGTCGCCACGCTCGACAACCGCTCGGGCATCCTGCGCTTCGCCTCGGGCGAGGTGGCGGTTGTCCCGACGGTGTTCGGATTTTCGCCGGGGTCGCGGGCGTATTTTACGTGGTCGCCCGAAGAGCGGATTGTCCACCTCTTTGTCACCGCGACGCCGACCGATCCGCGCTATACCGCGCGATTCCCATACCGGCCATACGGGCTCTATGAGTCGGGCGACGCGCTCTATCTCGTGTCGGCCATGCCGCCCGACGACAACGGCATCCCCCGTCAGCGGATCACGCGCTTCGTCGGCGCCAACAGCGCCAGCGAACTGCGCCCGGCGGGCAGCGTCACCGTCCGCGCCGACCGGATTCTCGATATCGATCCCGCATCGCCCACCGCGCTGGCCGAGCGACGCGATCTCTCTGCGCCGCTTTCCACCGGGCGCACGGAGCATGTTCTTCGGCGGTTCCTGGTCAACATTCAATCGGGCGCGACGGCGGAGCTTCCCGCGGCCGGCGGGCCTGACCTGGCGGCGCCGATCGGGCTGTTCCTGGTCACCGATCCGCTGCGGTAGGCCGGCCGCGATGGCGACGGGTCGGGGCCCGGGGTGCACCGTGCATACAGAACACGCGGCTTTTCATTCCGCCGCCCGGGCGTCACAATCGGGCGTATGACGACTGACCCGTTTTCGACGACCGCTCCGCTGATCGCCGCGTCGGTGCTTTCGGCGAAGATGGAGCGGCTTGGCGCCGAGATCGATGAGGTGCTCTCGGCGGGCGCTGACTTCCTCCATCTCGATGTGATGGACGGACACTACGTGCCCAACATCAGTTTCGGCCCGGCGTTTACGGCGGCGTGTCGGCGCTCGAGCAAGGCCTATCTCGACGCCCACCTCATGGTGACCGACCCGCTGAAATACGCCATCCCGATGCTCGAGGCCGGCGCCCAGTCGATCACGTTTCATGTCGAAGTCGTCGAAGACCCCGCCTCGGTGGCCCGGGCGATCCGCTCATACGGCGCTCAGCATGTCGGCATCACCCTCGATCCAGAAACCCCCGCCGCGCGGATTTATCCGGCGCTCGACCATGTCGACTATGTCCTGGTGATGAGCGTGAAGCCCGGGTTTTCCGGCCAATCGTTCAAGCCCGAGGTGCTGCCCAAGTGCGAGGCGATCAAGAAGCGGCTGACGCCGCGCCAGCGCCTCGAGATCGACGGCGGCATCGGCATCAAGACCGTGCGTGCGGCCCGCGACGCGGGGGTTGACTGGTTTGTCATCGCCAGCGCCATCTTCGACCAGGCGGATCGCAAGGCCGCGATCGACGCCATCAGGGGGCAGATGGGCTAAGGCTCTCAGGCGCGCTGGCGCGGGTGTCGCCGCGCGGGCGTGGCGTTGAGGGTCGCCCGGCCGTCACGGGTGGATGGGCTCGCCGCCGCTTCGGAGGGACATCGTTCCCAGGGGCCTCTTTGCGCGATGGTGAACCATGTCGGGCACCCCCGGATTTGTTGAATCGCTGTCGGCGCGGTGGCTGCTCTGGGCGGTGATGGGCGTTTGCGCGGGGTTGCCCGCGGCGTTTCTGCTCTGGCTGATCGCGATGCATCCGGGCGCGCTGGTCGAGCTGCCGGGCGATCCGTTCCGGCTTCGGCTGCTCGGGCTGACCGCGCTCTACTCGCTGGGGGCGGGCGTGATTGCGCTGCTGCTGGCGCTGCCCGGCGCGGTGGTGATCGGCCTGGGCGGGCGTCGTCAGGCGGCGGTGGCCGCGGGCGTTTACGGCATGCTCCTGCTGCTGCCGTCGCTGACCTATGCCTATGGCTGGTCGCAGTTTCTGAGGATGTTTGACCTCACGCCCGCGTGGACGAGCCCCGCGGATGTGTTTCGCTGCGTCTGGACGCTCGCCTGCTGGCTGTGCGGCGTGCCGGCCGTCGCGGTCGGGCTGGCGCTGCGCGGCACAGACGCCGATGTGCTCCAGCAGTCACTGCTCGATGGCGCGCCCGGCCGGATCATCGCCGGGCTGCTCTTGCGTCCGGCGGCGGCGTCGGTGCTGGTGGTCGCGATCCTCGCGTCGCAGGAATATGCCGTCTTCGAGCCGACGGGCATCAGCGTCATCGCCACCGAGGTGCGCATGGTGTTTGACACCGGCGCGTTCTCGTCATCGGGCAACCCGATCGCGTCGGGGGTGGGCAGCGCCGGCGACCCGCTCCGCCCCGACCAGGCCGCCCGCTCGGCGGCCGCGGTCTATGCCGCGACGCCGATGATCCTGCTGTGTGTGCTGGCGGCGGGGCTGGCGCTGCGGCTGCTCGGGCGGATCGAGTGGCACGGGCCTTCCGCGGCGCGCAGCCACGCGGTTGCGCCCGGGGTGGCGTGGCAGGCCGCGATGGTCTGCTCGCTGGCGATCGTGATCGGTGTGCCGATGGTGAGCCTGGTGATGTCGCTCAAATCGACACCGTCGCTGTCGGCGAGCCTCGTCGCGTTCTGGCCCCAGTTGAGCGGATCGCTGCTGATCGCGCTGATGGTGGCGGCCGCATCGGCAGCGGTGGGCATGCTTGCCGCCGTTTCGAGGCCGCGCGGCGTCGTGCTGCTGGCGGTTGCGGGGTTTCTCGTGGGCGGCGGGCTGCTCGCCATCGCCCAGATCCGGATCTACAACCGCCCCTGGCTCGATGCGGTTTACAACGGGCCGATCATCGTGGTGCTCACGCACGTCGCGCGGTTCGGGTGGATCGCGCTGCTGGCGGCCTACGCCGCGTGGTCAGGCCCGGTGAGCGCGTTGCGCGCTGCCGCGATGGCCGACGGCGCCGGGCCCTGGCGCGCGGCATGGCACATCGCCATCCCGCTGTGCTGGCCTGTCCTGGGCGGCGCGGCGCTGGCGGTGGCGACGCTGAGCCTGACCGAGGTGCCGGCGGCGGTGCTCATCGCGCCGCAGAGGCCGCCGATGTTTACGCCCATGCTGATGACCTGGGTGCACATGATCCGCTACGATGACATGATCATCGGCTCGCTCCTGCTGACCGGGGCGGCCGTGGTCGGGGCGGGTGGGGCGGTCTTCATGGCGTATGTCGGCTCCATCCTCTTCCGCGCTGCCCCCGGCTCGCTCCGCGGGCCCGCCGGCAAAGCGCGCATCGCCGCGCCGCTCGTGCTGGCGGCGCTGCTGCTGATCGGCGGCTGCAAGCCTTCGACCCAGCCCGACGAGATCTGGCTCGACACCGGCTCCGGCGCGGGGCAGGTTGTCTATCCCCGCGCCATCGCCTACAGCGCCGCCGACGACACCTTCTTCGTCGTCGATCGGATGGCCCGGGTGCAGCAGCTCGACCGAGACGGCAATGCGATCGGCGGGTGGCAGATGCCCAAGTGGGAAAAGGGCAAACCCGTCGGCCTCACCGTCTCGCCCGACGGGCTGCTCTATGTGCCCGACACCCACTATCACCGCGTGGTGGTCTACCGGCCCGACGGCACGGTCGTGCGCGAGTGGGGGTCGTATGGAAAGGGCCCGGGCCAGTTCATCTATGTGACCGACGTCGCACTGGCCGACGACGGGCGGGTGTTCGTCAGCGAGTATGGCGACAACGACCGCGTGCAGGTGTTCGACCGCGAGGGCAACTACCTCTACGAGTTTGGCGCCCTTGGTTTTGGCGACGGCGAATTTTCGCGTCCGCAGTCGATCGTGATTGTCGACGGGCTGCTCTATGTCACCGACGCGTGCAACCACCGCATCGCGGTCTTCACGCTCGACGGTCAGTGGGTGAGGAACCTGGGCGGCACCGGCTCGGCGCCGGGGGAGTATCGTTTCCCTTACGGTCTGGAGTCCGACGCGCAGGGCAACCTGATCGTCACCGAGTTCGGCAACAACCGCGTGCAGCGGATCGATCGTCAGACCGGCGCGGCGCTGGGGGTGTGGGGCGAAGGCGGCCGCGCGCCGGGGCAACTGGCGTATCCGTGGGCGTCGGCGGTCGACCGGCGCGGACGCGTGGTCATCGTCGATTCGGGCAACAACCGGCTACAGGTCGTGCGCTTCTAGCGCGGCGGGGCAAGCGGCATCGGTCGTGCCCTGGTCGCCGCTCGACAATCACACAGTGATGTTCGACACTAAAGCGATGGAAGATCTGGTGGAGTTGGTCGAACCGCGGCTGGGGACGGATGTCGGGCGATGGATCGCATTTTCGTCGGCGTCTCGTCCGTTCGGGATGGTCAACCTCTCGCCCGACAGCGTGACTGACCTCGATTGGGGCGGGGGTTACCGGTATTCGAGCGGGGTGGTGAGGGGATTCAGCCATATTCATTCGTGGCAGGTGAGCGGCATTCTCATGATGCCGGTCAACCAGCCGGTCGATCTGCCGGCCGGGCCCGAAGGCTGGGGCTCGCCGATCACGCACGACGATGAGGTGTGCAAGCCGGGCGATCACCGGGTGACGCTGCTGCGCTATGGCGTGCGGGCGGAGCTGACCGCGACACTGCGCGTGGGCCTCCACCGCTACACATTTGCCGAAGCGGGCGACGCCAACGCCGTGGTCATCGACCTGGTCTCGACACTCGGGCCCTGCCGGATGGGCGGAGCGTCGCTCGTGCAGACCGGCCCGCGCCGGCTCGAAGGTTGGGTGATCAACCAGCCGACCATCCGCAAGCCCAAGCCGCTGACGATCTACTTCGCCGTCGAGTGCGATCAGGACGTGCGTCTCGATGAGTTCGACCCGGCGGCGGTCCAGACGCGAATAAGGTTCTCCGGCCGGTCGATCGAGCTCCGGGTGGCGATCAGCTACACCTCGACAGCGGCGGCATCAGACAACCTGCGGCGCGAAGCCGACGGAAAGTCGTTCGAGCAGGTCCGGCAGGAGGCACGCCGGGAGTGGAATAACTGGCTGTCGCGCATCGAAGTCGAGGGCGGAACGCCCGTCCAGCGGGCGCGGTTTTACACCGACCTGTTTTTCAGCCTCTGCGGCCGGCGGACCATGAATGACGCCGCGGGCACCTACATCGACAACACCGGCGAGCGGCCCGTGGTGAGGCAGATCCCGCTCGACCAGCACGGCGAACCGCGTTACCGCCATCACAACTCCGACTCCTTCTGGGGCGCCCAGTGGTCGCTGGCTCCGCTGTGGGCGCTGGCCTTTCCGCGGTTGCTTCACGATTTCTGCCACTGTTTCTTCGACATGTATCGGAATGGCGGGCTGATCCCGCGCGGGCCGGCGGCGGGGAACTACACGTTCGTGATGACCAGCGCGCAGACGACACCGCTGTTCGCCGCCGCGCTGCACGCCGGGGTTTACCGGCCGGCCGACGTCGAGGCGGTTTATCAGGCGCTGCGGAAGAATCACTTTCCCGGCGGGCTGATGGGCAAGTGCGGATACGAACATCACACGGCCGTGGGCGGCGGCATCGAAGACTACATGGCGCTGAGCTACATCCCCGAAGACCTGCCCAAGGCGGGGTTTCACAACAACGCCGCGGGTCAGACGATCGAGCACGCGTTCAACGACAACGCGCTGTCGGCAGTCGCGCGGTCGCTGGGCAAGGCCGATGACGCCGAGCTCTTCGCCTGCCGGTCGCGCTACTGGCGCAACCTCTTCGACCGGTCGACCGGCTTCGTTCGCCCGCGCACGCGCGACGGGGGCTGGCTCGAGCCATACTCGCCCTGGAACCGCAAGGGATGGACGGAGTGCAACGCGTGGACGATGACGTTCTATGCCACCTACGACCCCGAGGGACTGATCGCCTGCTTCGGCTCGCGCGAGGCGGCGCTGGCGCGGCTGGAAGAGGGTTTCGAGCTGTGCCGCCAGAAGGGCTATTACGTCGCCCACGAACACCACGCGGAGATTCCCTATGACTTTGGCAACGAGCCGGCGCTGGCCTGCTGCCATATGTTTCAGCTCCTGGGCGATCACCGCCGCACGCAGTTCTGGCTGAGGCAGGTGATCGACCGCCTCAAGTCGGGCAACCAGCCGACCGACAACTTCGCGGGCGACGAAGACGAGGGCATCATGGGGGCGTGGAATGTGCTGACCAAGATCGGGCTGTTCAGCATCGACGGGGCGGCCAGCAACCCAATCCGCTACATGCTCACCGCGCCGCTGTTCGACCGCGTGACGATCCACCTCGACCCGGATTTCTTCCCCGGCCAAACATCAGCCGCGGGCGGGCGCTTGATCATCTCCGCGCGGAACAACGCCGCGGGCGAGGTGAAATACATCGCCCGCGCTGCATGGAACGGCCGACCGCTTGAGGAACTGTCGATCACCCACGACCAGCTTGTCCGGGGCGGCGAACTGACACTCGACCTGACGGATTGAACCGCGCCCGCCGATCGCCGTGAGCGGACGTCTTGGGCGACTGCAGGAAGTCGGGAAGTCGGCTCGCCTTGAAGTCGGGAAGTCGGGCAGTCTGGAAGTCAGACCGGGCCGGGTATGGCTTGGTCTGCTCTGCCCTGGTGTGGCATGGCTTGTGCGCAAAACAAAACCCCGCCGGGGGGCGGGGTGTTTTGGACGGTGGGATCCGCTTTGCCGTGTGAGAGCGGTTTAGTCAAACCCTACGCGAATACAGTGGGAAATTGGTTGATCGGAGGGGTTCCTCCGTCTGTCCCGCCTATCGGCTTCCCGTCTCAGTGTCCGGCCTGAGTCGGCCGGGCTTCTGCGGGCATGCGTCGGGCGGGCAACCGTCCCTAGGGCTTGCTTATCGGTTCGACCAAATCGTGCCCTCAAGCTCGAACATCGCAGAACAACCGTCGCGCAAATGGTATCGGTCAATCGCAGGTCGGACAATTGAAATACGCTCGATGTTTGCGCCCGTTCGCCCGATCGACAAGGAAATAGCAAACCCCTGACGCCTGAGAGGCCGGTCAGGGCGGGTCGAGCGGCGCGCTGAATGCGGCCACACCGTGCGGGCCGAACCAGGCGACGAACCAGTGCGACGAACCAGTGCGATGACCCGGGCGATGACGCGGGCGACGACGCGCGGCGCGACCAGGGGCCTGACCCGGGGTGTGACCCGGGGCCCACTGAAGCGCAGCAGCACGCAGAGTTTAGGCGATGGCGCGTCGGCTTCTCCGTGGAGACTACGCCTCCAGGTTGAGCCACTTGACCTCGTCGGGCGTCAGTTCGACTTCCAGCGCCTTGAGGCTGCTGCGGGTCTCGCTGAGGACGCGTGGACCGATCAGGGCGAAGGTCATGAACGGCTGGCTGAGCACGTAGGCCGCGGCGATGTTGATCGTCTCGACGCCCTTCCGGCGGGCCAGATCGCTTGCCCGCTCGAGGCGGGCGAAGTTGTCGTCGCTGTACCAGCAGCGGACGAGCTCGGCGTCCTGCTTCCTATCCGGGTGGGCGCGGCCGGGCAGGAAGAAGCCGCGGGCCTGGCTGCTCCAGGCGAGCAGGGCGACGGGGTTTTCGCCCAGCCACTTGCGCGAGTCGGGGTCGCTGGCGGCCACGCACCCCGCCCAGACCGGGTTGACCATCCGGGCGAGCGAGAAGTTGTTGCTCACCACCGTAAAGCCGACGAGGTTGTGCTTGCGGGCATACTGGTTGGCCGCCTCGACCCGGGCCAGCGACCAGTTGGACCCGCCGAAGGCCTTGATGCGGCCGGCCCTGACTTCCTGGTTGAGCGCATCGACCCACTCGCCGACGGGGATGTCGGGGTTGTCGCGGTGCATCATGTAGACGTCGGCATAGTCGGTCTTGAGGCGCTCGAGTGACTGCGTGAGCTGCCAGTGGAGGCTGAACGGGTCGTTGCTGGGGGTGTGGCAGCCCTTGACGATCACGCCGACCTGCTCGCGGAGCCCGCGGTTTTTGATCCACTGGCCGAGCAGGCGCTCCATGGTGCCGCCGCCGTAGATGAAGGCGGTGTCGAAGAAGTTGCCGCCGCGGGCGAAGTAGTCATCGAACATGACCGCGGCATGGGGCATGTTGGTCTGGTTGTCGCAGCCCATGACCAGGCGTGAGAGGTCTTTGTCGACACCGGCGATCCGGGCGTACTTCATCTTCGCCCGGGCGGCCGGATCGACCGTGAGCGGCCGGCGCGAGACGGTATGGGTGACGGCCTCGGGTCTTTCGGATTCGTAGGTCAGCCCGCAGGCGCCGCGCCAGCGGTCGAGGGTGTGCATGTTGCCCAGCGTGTCGGCGACCGTCATCGCGGGGAAACTCGCCTCGCGACGCCCCGCGAGCACGGCCTCGCCCACGGTATCGACCTCGAGGGCATAGAGCGGGTCGGCGGTGATCTCGATCTCCTGCTGGGGCTGACCCTTGCGGTTGACCACGATCTTGACCGCGCCGCCGTCGCGGCCGGGGACCCAGGCATTGGCGACGGTGATGCTGCCCTCAGAGCCGAAGATGCGAAGCGTGTTGTCCTGGTTGACCGCCACGCCCGTGGCGATCTGGGCGACGATGCCGCCGGGGAATTTGAGCGTGCCGACGGCCCACTCGTCGACGCCGGTTTCGCCCAGGTGGGCGGCGCCACCGACGGCGCCGACCGGCTCGGCCGGGGCGTCGGGCCCCGCCCCGTCACGGCTGAGGGCGGCCCCGGCAATGAGCCGCGCCATCGAGGTGGCATAGCAGCCGACGTCGAGGATGCCGCCGCCGGCCATGTCGTTGGCAAACAGCCGGCCCTTGGGGTTGAACCCGGCATGGAAGCTGAAGACCGCGTCGATCACGCGGACGTCGCCGATGGCCTTGGTCTTAACCAATTCGACCAGCTTGGCGGTCTGGGGGTGGCAGCGGTACATGAACGCTTCCATCAGGAACACGTTGTGCACGGCCGCCGCGTCGGCGATCGCCATCGCCTCGGCGTGGTTGATGCCGATGGGCTTTTCAACCAGCAGGTGCTTGCCCGCCTCGGCGGCCTTGATCGCCCACTCGGCGTGCATCGGGTGGGGCGTGGCGATGTAGACCACCTGCACATCCGGGTCGGCCAGCAGCGCTTCGTAGCTGCCGTGGGCGCGGGGTGTCACGCCATGGCCGCCGAACTCCCTGGCAAAGGCCTCGGCCTTGGCCAGATCGCGGCTGCCGACGGCGGTGAGCACACCGGTCTTGCTCGCGGCCAAACCTTTGGCCAGCGCTTTGGCGATGTTGCCGGCGCCGAGAATGCCCCATTTGAGACGAGCCGAAGGTGCGGTAGACATGGCGGATGTGGTCCTGATCGTTGACGCTGCACCGGCCGGGCACACACCGGCTGACGGGCAGAGTCTCTGTCACTCTAAGCCGATCCCACCGCCATGCCATTGCCTGTTTGGGATCGGGCATGTCATATTTGGTAGACCATGAAGAAGCGGATCGACCCTGCCCAGGCCCAGGGCGTCGCGTCGGCGATGCCGGGGTTGCCGATTCGGCACGACATTGCCTACCGCACCCCGCGATCGGGCCGGCGGCTGGGCGTGAGCGGGTGCGGGTTCATGCTCAAGCCCGCCCTGGCTCATGCGTATCGCGACCGGATTCACCCTGACGTGGTGGTGATCTACGTGTTGCGCGGGGCCGGGACCTTCACCGACTGGCGCGGCGGACCGGCGCGGGTGTCGGCGGGCGACCTGCTGGTGTGCCCGCCGGCGCTGCGGACGTCACTGGTCCAGGATGCCGACGGCCAGTGGGCGGAGGTCTACCTGACGATCGACGCGAGCGTCTGGACGCCGATGGAGGCGACGGGGGTGGTCGATGTGCAAAGGGCGGTGTGGTCGCCGGGCGTCGATCCGGCGCTGGTCGAGCAGTTTGAGCGTGTGCACCACATCCTCCGGCACGGGAGCGACGCCGACCAGCCCCGCGCGCTGCTGGCGGCGCACGAACTGCTGTTGATGGCGCGGGAACTCGACCGCCATCGCGCCGGCGCGGGCGAGCTGACGCCGCTGATCGCACAGGCCTGCGCCATGCTGACCTCCGACTTTGACGAGCGGACATCGGTTGACCACGTGGCCCGGCGGCTGGGGATCGGCTACGAGCGGTTCCGCAAACTCTTCCGCAAGCACGTCGGCACATCGCCGGGCGATTACCGCATCCGCCGACGGATCGACCGCGCCAAGGCGCTGATCGCGCAGGAAGGGCTGAGCAATCAGGCGGTGGCCGACCGGCTGGGCTATCGCGACGCGTTCACGTTCTCAAAGCAGTTCAAGGCGGTGGTGGGCGTCTCGCCCAAGGCGTTTCGCAGGCTGGTGTGATCGGTCGACGAGGCGATGCGTGGAACACGACGATAGAAGGGCGGCCCGCACAACAGGAGCGGCGCGCAAAACAGGTGAGCCGCGTATGCAGCGTGGCGCGGGCGTCTCGCCCGCGAAACGACAACACAACGACAATCCCGGCGCCATCTACTTGTTGTTTTCACCGGCAGGCCGGGTGGTCGGCTGGACTGCGTCGGCGAAGCGTCGGGCGCCGTCGGCGGCCATCTCGCGGGCGGATTGGGTGCCCTGGTTGACCTTCTCACCGATGACGGAGGCGGCTTCAGACGCCTTCTGTCGCGCCTGCTCGGTCATCTCGGCGGCCTCCTGCTTCCACTCGGCGGCGCGGGTGGTCGCCTGCTGGCGGAGGGTCTCGGCCTTCTGGGCGGCCTGGTCGATGATCGGCCCGACATTCTCGGCGGTCTTGTCGGCGGCGCGATTGATCGCCTCGCCGGCGCGGTCGACCGCTTCGCTGACGCGCTGGCCGGTGGTGGGGGCGGGCGTGCCGTCGGGAGCGGGTGTGGATTCGCTGTCTCCGCAACCGACAACCACGGCGGCGACGGCGATGGCAACAAGCGCGAAGGGGATTGCGATTTTCACATCGACTCCGGTTTGGAAGCTAGACGAAACAGCTGACCCGCCACCCTTGCGGGCGTTGGCCCGAGGCTCTGATTCTACGACACGCTGCCGGCGATGTCGTGAGCAAACCCAGGCATAACCCGCTATAACCCGGGCGCGTTTATCGACCGGCGAACGAGCGGGCCGTCGAATGGCGAGGGCGCGGCTCCTGAGGGCAGCCGACTGGTGAGGGCAGCCGGGTGGTAAGGCCGGTCGGGACTCTGGCGCGGTCGGGCCGAGATGCAGTCGGGCCGTGACGGTCGGGCGGCGAGGCCGGGCGGGCGGTGACGGCCGGGCGAATGGTGACGCGGGCGGGAAGCAAGGTCCGCCGGGCTGGGCGGGCGGTCCGCATTTACACGATCACGCCGATGACGCAGGCGGTCATAAGCGAGCAGACTGCGCCGCCGAGCATGGCGAGCAGGCCGAGTTTTGAGAGGTTGTGGCGCTGGCCGGGTGCGAGGGCGGAGATGCCGCCGACCTGGATGCCGACCGATGCGAAGTTGGCAAAGCCGCACAGGGCATAGGCGGTGATGAGGGCCGAGCGGGGCGAGAGGTATTCGCCCCCGGCGGCCTGGGCCGAGGCCATGCCGGCGCGCATGGCGTCGTAGGCGAGGAGCTCGTTGAGCACGGTCTTGATGCCCAGCAGCGTGCCGGCTTCGTCGGCCTGTGCCCAGGGCACGCCGGTGAGCCAGGCGAGCGGGCGGAAGAGGATGCCGAACAGGGCCTGCATGGTCAGGGGCGACTCGGGCGTCGCGAGCCCGACCTTGACGCTCGACCAGCCGATGACCGCGTTGAGCAGCGCCACCAGCGCCGTGAAGGCGATGAGCATGGCGGCCACATTGAGCGCCAGGTGCAGCCCCTCGGCGGTGCCGCGGGCGGCGGCGTCGACGGTGTTGGTGTCGATCTTCTCGACCCGGAAGGGCACGCCGCCGACGGTCTGCGGCTGCTGGGTCTCGGGCACGAGCAGCTTGGCGACCACCAGCGTCGCCGGCGCGCTGATCAGGCAGGCGGCGGCCAGGTGTCCGCCGGCGTTGGCGACATGTGGGCTGAGCCACTCGGTGTAGATGCCCAGCACGCCGGTGGCGATGTTGGCAAAGCCGCCCACCATGATGCACATCACCTCCGACCGCGTCGCGCCCGCGAGAAACGGCTTGACCATCAGCGGCGCCTCGGTCTGCCCGACGAAGATGTTGGCGGCGGTCGAGAGGGTTTCGGCGCCGCTGGTCTTCATGGTCCGGCTCATCACCCACGCCAGGGCGTGGACGATCCACTGCATGATCCCCAGGTGATAGAGCACCGCGGTCAGGGCGGAGAAGAAGATGATCGTGGGCAGCACGAAAAACGCGAAGTAGCCCACGTTGCGCCCGCTGCCGACGAGCGAGCCGTCGGGTGCGAAGACGGCAATGCCGGTGGGCAGGGCGAGGTCGCCGAAGACGACCGACGCGCCGGCGCGGGTGAAGTTGAGCAGCGCCTGAATGCCGTTGTTGATGCCTGCCAGCACGCTGTCATCGAAGAGGACGACGCCCGCAAAGACGAACTGCAGCGCCACCCCCCAGCCCACGAGCCGCCAGGGAAAAGCCGGCGTCGTGCCGCCGGTCTGCGGCGCATAGCGCCCGCGCACCGCCCGCCCCAGCGCCCAGGTGGCGGCGATCAACACCACCAGCCCCAGCAGCGATTGCCCGCGCTCGGCCAGCGTGCCCGGTGCCACATTGGCCGGCCCGGCCGACACTTGCGCTGCGATCGCCAGCGCCTCGTCTGCCGCGGCCGCGACCGTCGACCCTGTCGGGCCCGATGGCGAAGGCTGGTCCGAAGCCGTCGCCTGTGCCCAGGCCGGCCCTGCCAGCGCGAGCCAGATTGCCGCCGCTAATCCGAGAGCGAGTTGTCGTCGATGCATCAAGATGTGCCTGCCTGTGCCCGGTTGGTTGTCCGCAGACTGTATCGGCACAGCGGGGAGATGTCAGGGCGGCCGCCGGCCGGTAGCGGTGGGGCGGTTGCGGGGTGCCAGTCGCAGGGCGATCTGACTTGAGCGGGTCTGCCGCGCTTGCCTTTCCGGCCGGCGCCGGGCAACCATGTGCCGGCACCGGCAACCCCAAACGCACCGACCCAACAAGGAGCCCACCATGGCCCGCATCGCGATTCTCGTCGAAAAGATCTACGAAGACCTCGAACTGCAGTATCCCAAGTATCGCCTGAAGGAGGCCGGGCACGAGGTCGACATCATCGGGCCCAAGGCGGGAGAGGTGTATGTCGGCAAGCACGGCTACCCGCAGAAGGCCGAGAAAGCGGCGGCCGAGGTGAAGGCGGGCGACTACCAGCTTGTGGTCATCCCCGGCGGCACCTCGCCCGACCATATGCGCCGCAGCGAGCACATGGTCGCCTTCGTGCGTGATGCGGCGGCCAAAGGCATCCCGATGGCCGCGATCTGTCACGGCCCGTGGATGATGTGCTCGACCAGCGTGCTCCGCGGGCGGCGCTGCACGAGCTATATGTCGATCATCGATGACGTGAAAAACGCCGGCGGGCAGTGGGTTGACGAGGCTTGCGTCGTCGACGGCCCGGTCATCACCAGCCGCACACCCGACGACCTGCCGGCTTTCATGAAGGCGATCCTCTCGTATCTCGAGACCGGAAAAGCCCACGGCACGGTCGGTTCGCCCGTTGCCCCGGCGTGGGTCAACCGCGGGTGACGTCACCCCCGGCGCAGACCGACACGCGGCCCCAGACGCCGACCCGGCAACGACCTTGTGAGAATGGCTCAGCGGCCCGGAGATCGTTCAGCGACCCCGCGGGGCGCCGCGCGGGGGTTTGCGCGGGGGAATTGGATCGCATCCGCCGCGCCAGACGGTTTGGCTCTCGCGATGGGGGTGACTGTCGCAAGGGGGCAGAGTCTCGCTACGGGGGGTACTCACCCCAAAGAGAGTGACTCTCGCCCTAGGAAAAACACTCTCACCATGGAGCGGCTTTCGCGTTGGATGAAACGTCGTTCGGCTTGACAAAAGCGATTCCGAGCGGTCGGATAGGCGAATTGCGTGGTCTTGTCATTGATCGGGAAGGAGCCGATGTCCGGGTCACTTTCACTTGATCTGCGGGTTCAGCCGTTCTCCCGCAGGGGAACCTGGTGGTCGCTGGCGAAGCATGAGCAGGGGCCGTTTTCGCCCAAGCGGACGCCCGGGCTTTACCTGCGGACCCATCACTACAACACGGTCGGCCGCGATATCTTCCGAATCGCCGCGCTGTCGAACCAGCAGGAAGTGCCGGCCCAGATCACCGCCACGGCCGTCGAGGTTGGGTTGACGCCCTCGCCGGCCGACCCGCGTCACCGGCTTGCGGTCTGCATGCCCGAGCCTCACCGCGTGCGCATCACCGGCAAAGGCGTCGGTGTTCGCCTCGCGGCCCAGGACCTTTACTACACGGGCGTCACCCCGATCGCCCCCGGTGCGTGGGAGATTCGCGTCAGCAGCCACAACATCCTCTTTACCGTCACGCTGCTGGCGGGGCGCGGCACGCCGGTGGTCCACAAGCCCGATCCCGCCGACAAGCTCCAGACCCTTGTGCTCGACATCACGCCCGATCTTGCCGGGCACCTTGATCTGACCATCGACGACAACCACACCGTCGGCATCGCGGCGCGCAACGTTCGCCCGGTCGCGCAGGACCTGGTGCGTGTCGAAACCGAGTGGCAACTGTGGCTCGACCGCGTCGTGGAATCGACGCCGGCGCTGAGCGTTTCCGACGCGGCGCAGTCGGCGCGGGCGCTGGCGGCCTACACCAACTGGGCGTCGATCGTCTCGCCCATGGGGTTTGTCCGTCGGCCGGCGATGCTCATGAGCCGTAACTGGATGGACCGCGTCTGGTCGTGGGATCACTGCTTCAACGCGCTGGCCGTGGCGCCGGTCGATCCGGCGCTGGCGTGGGATCAGTTCTGCCTGTTCTTTGACCACCAGGATGAGCAGGGCGTCTGGCCTGACCTGATCACCGACGATCACCGCGCTTGGGGCCACGTCAAGCCGCCCGTCCACGGCTGGACGCTGGGCCTGCTGATGAAGCACCCGTGGCTGACCCGTGATCACCTTGCCCAGGCCTATCCGGCGCTGTGCAGGCAGGTCGAGTTCTGGCTGACGCATCGCGACGCCGACCGCGACGGCATACCCGGCTATCACCACGGCTGCGATTCCGGGTGGGACAACGCCACCTGCTTTGATCTTGCCGGACAGGTGGAGAGCCCCGACCTCTCGGCGCTGCTGATCCTGCAGATGGATGTGCTGGCCGATGTCGCGCGTCGGCTCGGCATCGAGGCCGATGCTGGGCGGTGGTCGCGACACGCCGACGCGCTGCTCCGCCGGCTGATCGAGCACAACTGGATGGACGGCGTCTGGAAATGCCCGCGCTCGGGCGATCACGCGACCGCCTCCGCCGGCGACTCGCTGCTGCCGTATGTCACGCTGGTGCTGGGCAAGCGGCTTCCGGAGTCGATCTTCGACGCGATGGTCGAACAGCTCACCCGGCCGGGGAGGTTCATCACCCCGCACGGGCTGGCGACCGAAGCACTCGACTCGCCCCTGCACCAGGTCGACGGCTATTGGCGCGGGCCCATCTGGGCGCCGCCCATGATGCTGATCACCGACGGTCTGGCCCGCGGCGGGCGGAACGATCTTGCGTCGGATCTGGCCAAGCGGTTCTGCCGCATGTGCATCACCTCCGGCTTTGCCGAAAACTTCGACGCCACGACCGGCCGACCCCTGCGCGACCGCGCCTATACCTGGACCGCCAGCATCTTCCTGCTGCTCGCCCAGCGCTATGGCATCTAAAGCCCCGGTCTGCATGTCGGCCGGTGAGGCCGCGCTTCATCGCTTGATGGCGTGAAACACCAGCACCGCGCCGGTGTTGGTTGCCCGGGTCAGCCCGCTGAGCACCGCCGAACCGACCGCCCCCGCGCCGCGGACGACGGGCCTGATCACCTCCGGCGGGCGGAGCTTCCTCACGAGCAGTTCGGGCGGCAGTTGCGTGGCCGAGTGGGATTCGACCCGTCCAAGCCCCACCCGCTCGCACAGCCCGGTCAGCGCCCGATCGGTGAAATGGTTGAGGTGTTCCGGCGGCACAAAATACGGATCGCGAGCGCCGCCGATCCGTCGCCACAGGCTGTTGAGGTGGGGCAGCCGGATGCCGATCACGCCGCCCGGCCTGAGCAGCCGCGACGCACGCTCGATCCAGCCGGCCGGATCGTGGGCGTGCTCGAGCACGTGGCTCATGAGGATGAAGTCGAACGACTGATCGGGGGCGTCAAAGTCTTCGAACAGGGCCGCCTCGACATTCAATCCCGGCACCATGCGCATGCCCGCGACGTCGATCGGGTCGAGTTCGAGCGCCGTCACGGCCAGGCCCATCTCGACGCCCGCCGCCGCGAAAGTCCCCGACCCCGCTCCGACATCGAGCATCGCGCCGCGGTCTGGGGTGGCCAGCAGGCGGTCGCTCGGGCGATGGGAAACCAGCTCGCCGACCACGCGCCGCGCGGCGTCGTGCGCGGTCGGCGGGCGGGGCTCGCGGCTGCTCATCTCACCTTCGCCCAGCCCCGCGCCGCTGAGGCCCTGGTAATAGCGGCCCAGCGATTCGATGGTCGGGCGCGGGTTGACGAAGGCGAAATCGCACCGCCCGCACCAGTCATAAGTAAAGTCGTGCCCGACGCGCCGCCGCACCCACCGGCGCAACAAGGTCGGGCTGCCGCAAAGCAGGCATGCCTCGACAGGCGGATCAAAGTTCAACTGAAGGGCGGCCGACATTGTGGTGCTACCATACACCACTTCTGCCGCCCCGACCCGGGCTTGTTGACAGGGTGGTGACCGCTGAACCGCGTTGACTGGTGATCGGCGTCGGCCGCCTGGAGCACCTTATTTCAGCATGCCCGCTTCTTTGGCATAGGCGAAGATGCCGCCCGCCTCGATGATCGGGAGCACGTCGCCCAGGGGATGCAGCTCGTAGGTTGCTCCGCGCGTGAGGTTGGTCGCCTTGCGGGCCGAGATATCGACTTCCAGTTCATCGCCCGTCTGGACCGTCTCGACCAGTCGCTGGACCGACTCGAGCGGCAGGAGGTATCCGCCGTTGACGCTGTTGCGGAAGAAGATGCGCGCGTAAAATTCGGCGATCACACATCTTACGCCCGCCTCGGCCAGCGCCAGCGGGGCGTGCTCGCGCGACGAGCCGCAGCCGAAATTTTTCCCGCCCACCACGATCGCGTACTCGCTGGTGAACTGCCCCTCGGGCACAAACCGCATGTTGCCTTTAGGCAGGCCCGACTGCGCCTCAGGCACGCCGGAATTGGCGTACATGCCGAAGTATTTCCGCTCCTCCGGGATGGCCGGGTTATAGGAGAGAAATTGAGCCGGGATGATCTGATCGGTGTCGATGTTGTCACCGAGCACGAACGCCTTGCCGCGAATGACGGAGAGCATGGGCAGCAAGGTAGGGCAGGCGTTTTGCCTTGGCAAGGCGACGGCCGATCGAGCGAGGTCGGCCGCGGGGCGGTCGGTCTGGCACACGCCACAACGCTCGTCTATGTGAGGAGCTTCACAGAGTTCCGTTGACTGGAATTGGCGGTGCTGTTAAAAAACTGCGCAGCTCCCGGAGGGGAGGCGGTGGAGGGAAAGGGCTGCGGCCGGCGGCGACGTCGGTCGTCTCGAAGGCCGTGCGGGTCTTCGCCTCCGTACGCACTCCCGAGCTGTTCACGCCACCTCGCGTCGAACGATCCTACTCATTCGGGCTTTTCACATGAACCACGTTGCCACGTCGGCTGGTCATCGGTCTGTCCGCGCTTCGTTCAACCTCGCCCTCGTGGCGGCCTCGGCAGGCGTGATGCTGGCGGCCGGTGCGTCCTGGGCGCACGGTCAGGCCCAGACGCGGTATCGCTTCGAAGACACGTTTGGCAACACCGTCTACGCGACACAACTGAGCGTGCTCGACACCGCCCTGATCGGCTCCGGCGCCAGTGCCGCGGCCGGGACGCTGACCGGCTTCTTCAGCGATGCGGGATTCGGCACCGCCTCATTGGGCGACTTCAACAATCTTCAGGTGACCTTCAGCGCCGATCGCAGCCGGCTCACCGCGTTGTTCGAGCCGGGGATGTCCTTTGCTGATACCGGCAGCCCCAATGCCGTCTACATCTCGTTCTCTGCTTTCGATTACAACCGCGCTTCGGTGCCGCTGGGCATCGATGAGTACATCGAGGGGTCGTGGGTCCGGGCGCTTCCGGGGGCGACCGGCGTCGGCACCGACTTCGGCCGCCTGATTGTCGGTCAGTCTCGCGTGCAGCAGGTCAGGGTGACCAACTCGGGATCCGCCTACAGCCTTCTGAGCGGCAGTTTCGGTTCGTCGGCCAGCCCGTTCTCGGCATCGAGCACCGGCTTTGTCAACGTCGAGCAGGGTGCGCAGGCCGCGTCGAACGTAACCTTCACGCCCGCATCGGTCGGCGTGTTCAACGGCTCGATCGGCATCACCTCCAACGGCGGCAACACCTCTGCATCGGTCACCGGCCGAGGCATCAGCCTGCGTGTGCTCGACAACGGCACCGCCAACTTCGGGAACATGCTGGTCAACGCCGCGGGTTCCACCACCGTCACGCTGGGTGACACCGTCACCGGCGACCCGCTCAACTACACCCGCCCGACGCTCGCGGGCACGGGCGCCACCTCGGGCGGCGTGAGCATCGGCTCGGGCGCGCCGCTGCTCTATGACAGCCTTGTCGAATCCACCACCCGCACGGTCACGGCCCTGTTCAACACCCCGGGCTTCAAGTCGGGGTTTGTCCCCCTGACGGTCACCCCGGAGGGCAATGTCGGCACCGAGACCTACACCCAGGGCGTGAATTACACCGCCACGGTTTATTCCCTGGGCGTGCCCACCGCGCCGGCGGGACCCTTCGCGACGGGTCAGAACATCGTCTACTCCGAGGCCAGCGGCCTTCCCAACCCGACCGGCGGCAGGCTCACCAGCCTGATCGCCACATCGAGCAACCTCAACGCCCTGCTCGCCCCCTTTTCGACCTCCGGCGCGACCGTGGGCGTGAGCCAGATCGGCCCCGCGGGCACCACCCCGCTCGCGGTCACGGTCGCGGTCAATGACGGCAATCTGCTCAACGGCGTGTCATTCACCGGCAACCTTGCGGCGCAGTTCACCAGCAGCGTCGGCGGCGCACCCCTCACCGGCACCAACACCGGCGACATGGGCACCCTCAACCGCACCTTCACCCACAGTGTCACGGGCAAGATCTCGACCCCCAACCGGACCGGCGGCACCGCCGACTTCGGCCCGGTCAAGACGGCCTACGTGATCCCCGGCGACAGCCTCGCGGGGCTGTCTTCCACCGTCAGCCCGGCGGCAGCGTCGGGCCCCGATCGCGAGATGCTCGGCTCGACCGCGACGATTCTCGCGGGAATCAACAGCGGGCTCGAGATCGTTTCAATGGGCTGGCGCGCCCGCACGACGGGCGAGTCGGCCAACCTGTTCAGCGATGCGGTCCGCCTCAACAACACCGGGGGCGAAGCCTACGTCTTCCAGATGACCTACAGCCCCGCGGCGCTGGCCATGTCGTCATTCGCGCCCGACGACCTCTTCCTCGGCTGGCTCGACGGCACCGGCCAGTGGATCAAGGCGGTCAACGCCAACATCGGCACCGGCGCACTTTCGACCGGTGTTGCCGAGGCGGGCGCGTTCGTCGATCTGGGTGTCTCGGGCCTCGCCGATGACCTTGGCCGCTACGGATATGACCCGCTGACCAACACGGTCTGGGGCGTGATTGACCATGCGGGCAGCTTCGCCGCCGTGGCCAGCGCGTTCGTCGAAGGCGACGCCGACGGCGACGGTGACGTTGACTTTGATGACCTGGGCATCCTGCTGGGCAACTATGACCTGACCGGGTTCGTTGCCTTCACCAACGGCGACAGTGACGGCGACAGCGACGTCGATTTCGACGACCTGGGCCTGCTGCTGGGCAACTACGGCTTCGGCGTGGAGCCGGGCGGGCTCGATGCCGCGCCGGCCGTCGTGGTGACCGCGGCCGTCCCCGAACCGTCAACGGCCGCGCTGGCGGCCCCGGCGCTCGTCCTGCTGGCGCGCCGGTCGCGACGCCGGTAACCAGCGCCACGGGCAAAGCGAGCTGCC
>CAZBOE010000056.1:0-12320 GCA_964493365.1 uncultured Tepidisphaeraceae bacterium
GGGGACGAGCGGGCCGCCGCTCGCGGGCGGGGAGGCGCGGATGCGGCTGCCCGTCCAGAGCGCGGTCGCGACACCCACGACGACCACCGCCGCCAGCGCTCGCAGCCACACTTTGTGGCGGCGTCGCCCGGGCGCGGTTGCGGGTCGGGCGTCGCTCGACTTCGGGGCGTCAGTCGCCGGGGGTGGGTTGCCGGGCTTTTGCCGCTGATCCATGGCCGCAGATTCTAGACCCGGCGGCGACCGTGCCAATGCTTTTGAGGCGGGCGGTCGGTCGACGTCATCGATCGCGTCGTCGGCTTTTGGCAATGGCGAATCGACTCGATCAGCCGGCGGCGTTAGGCTCGCGATGACGTGTCTGAACTGCTGCGACAACTGGAATGCCCTCATTGCCACGCCACGCTCGATGTCTCGTTTGACCGGGCGGCGCTGACGTCCGCTGTGCTCGAGGTGGTGTGCCCGGCATGCCAGGGGCCCATTTCGGTGAATGTGCCCGGCCCGGCGGCGGACGCCCTGGCAGCAGACTCGCCCGACGCCGGTGGAGAGGGTGGCGATGTCGGCCAGACACCGGCCGGAGCGACCTCGCTCGACGCGCTGCGTGTGCGGCGGCTCTCGGCCGAGCGCCGGGCGATGACGCGGACACGCACGCACCTGCTCGTCGGCTCGATCGCCTGCTGGTGCTGTTCGGCCCAGCTGGCGGTCTGGGCGCTCAGCGGCCTCGCAGGATCGACCGGGGCGCGAGAAGCGTCGGCCGATATGTTCATGCTGCTGTGCGCCGCGGGTCTTGCGTGGCCCGGCTGGTGGCTGGCGCGGCGGAGTCGGGCCGTCGGACGTCAGCTCCGCGAAACGCGGCAGAATGATCCGCAGCAGCCGCCCGACTTTTCGCCCCTGTCAGACGGGCGACACCGCGCCGACAACCTGGGGCGGGTGCGATGAGCGTTTTCGCGAAGCAGTTCAGCAGACTTGAGGCGGCAGGACACACAGAAACGCCCATGGCTTGCCGGCGGATGAATCTCGGAGCAGACGCCCGGGCCGCCGCGGGAGTATGATCCCACACTCGTGCAGGCAATTTTGACCATCTGGCAGCCGCAACACTCGTTGGAGATTCAATCATGGCAGGCAACAGCCGCAAGTCGAACAACAGCCGTGGCCGCGCGTCTACTGTGGAGGTTGACGCGATTCAGAAGTTTGGGGAGTTGGTCGCCGTTCCGCTGGGGTTGGGCGAAGTGGCGCGTGAAGATTCGGTGACGGTGCTCAACCAGATCCTCGCCGACACGCTGACGCTCCGCGACCTGTATCGCAAGAGCCACTGGCATGTGACGGGCCCGACGTTTTACCAGCTCCACGAGCTTTTCGAGGCCCATTACAAGGAACAGGACGAACTCGCGGATGTGATTGCCGAGCGCGTGCAGTTGCTGGGCGGGGTGGCGCTGGCGATGGGCGATCATGTTGCCGAGCATTCGCACATTAAGGGCACGCCGGCCGACCGTGAGAGTGTCGCCGGCAGCCTTCAGCGGCTGGTCGCTGCCCACGAGCACATCATCGGCGAAGTGCGCGAAAACACTGAGCGGCTGGCCGAACAAGGCGACCTCGGCAGCGACGACCTGCTGGTGAGCCAGGTGTTGCGGACCAACGAGAAGCAGGTGTGGTTTGTCAGCCAGCACCTCAACGACACGCCGCTCGTTCGCGAGTAGGCATGTGCGGGGCGTCGCGGCGGCCCGGTCGTGGTGGCACCGTCGGGGCGGCACCGTCATGAAGGCCCCGTTGTGAAAGCGCCGTCATGAAAGCGCCGGCGAGGGCCCTGCCGCAACGTCACAGGCGCCATCCCACGATGAGCGTGCTGCATCGGCGGTGACGCCGGCGCGCGCCTCGATGAGCCGCCGGCCTGCCGTGATGCGCTCCGCTGCATCGGCTCGTTTGCGCCTATCCGAGCGGCTCAAGGCGGGCGTATTCGACGATCAGATTCTTCCGGCCGGCCGAGGCGAAGTCGACGATCGCCCGTGTGCTCTGGCCGACCTGCGAGAGGTCAAAGATGGTGCCGACGCCGAACGTGGGGTGACGCACCTTCTGCCCCCTTCGGAAGCCGCTTCGGCTGCTGGTGGCTTCGGCGGGCTGGGCCGCGGGCAGCCGAGGGTCATCGACATCGTCATAGTCGTGGCGGGTGCGGTCGACGACGTTGAGGCGATCGACGGGCAGCTCGGTCAGGAACGGGGATGAGATCGTCCGCTCACGCAGCCCGCGGATGGTGCGGTAAAGGGCCCGGGTGAGGATCAGCTTTCTGCGTGCCCGGGTGATGCCGACGAAGCACAGGCGGCGTTCTTCTTCGAGTTGCGCGCCGTCGGTGCGGGCGCGGGCATGGGGAAGAACGCCTTCTTCAAGCCCGATCATCGCGACGGCGTTGAATTCAAGGCCCTTCGCCGCGTGCAGCGTCATCATCGTCACCGCCCCGCCGCTGCCCTTGAGGTGATCGGTGTCGCTGACGAGGCTCACCTGCGCGACGAAGTCAACAAGCGTGGCGCCCTCGTGTTCGAAGTCGAAATCGGCGGCCGCGGAGATCAGTTCGTTGACGTTGTCGAGCGGGCCGCTCTCGCGGGTGGCGTCGGTTTTTTGCTCCTTGCGATACATCTCTTCGAGCCCGCTCCTGCGGACGACGTCTTCCATCAGCGCCCGCACGCCCGCCACCGCAGCGGGCTTGACCGACGCAAGCAGCGGCGATTCCTCACCGCCCGCCGCGAGGCCCGACTGCTGACGCCACTGTTCGAGCAGGCCGTGCAGCGTGCGCACCGCGTTGACCGCCCGGGTCGAGAGGCCGGTGATCTCGCTCACGCGCCCCATAGCGCCATACAGCGAGATGCCGCTGCCGATCGCAAAGCTCTGGATCTGCCGGATGGTGGTGTCGCCGATGCCGCGGGTGGGGGTGTTGACGATGCGCGTCAGGCTGACCTCATCCGATGGGTTGACGATCACCCGGAGGTAGCTCATCACGTCCTTGATCTCTTTGCGGTTGTAGAACTCGACGCCGCGCGCCATGACGTAGGGCACGCCCGCCCGGCGGAGCTCGTCTTCCATCACGCGCGACAGCGCGTTCATCCGGTAGAAGACCGCCATGTCGTTCCACCCGTAGCCCTCCTTCTCGTGAAGCTGCTTGAACAGCGCGGTGACCACGCGGGCCTCATCGTGCTCGTCCTGGCAGAGAACGAGGTCGGCCTTGTCGCCGTCGGGGTTGTCGGTCAGCAGCCGCTTGTCCTTGCGGCGCTGGTTGTTCTTGATGAGCTTGTCGGCAATCGCGAGGATCGTCGGGGTCGACCGGTAATTCTGCTCGAGCCGCACCACCTTCGCGTCGGCATAATCCTTCTCAAAGTCGAGGATGTTGCCGATGTCGGCGCCGCGCCAGGCGTAGATCGACTGGTCGGGGTCGCCCACCACGCAGATGTTGCGGTGTTTCTGCGCCAGCACGTGTGCCAGCATGTACTGGGCGTGGTTGGTGTCCTGGTATTCGTCGATCAGGATGTAGGCAAACCGCTCCTGCAGTTCGGCCAGCATCTGCGGATGCGTGCGAAAAGCGCTGACGGTCTTCATCAGCAGGTCGTCGAAATCGAGGGCCTTCTGCTGATCGAGCATCTGCTGATACTTGTGGTAGACCCGCGCCACCGTGCGCGAGAAAAAGTCGCGGGCGCCCTGCTCGAACTGGGCCGGGGTCTGCAACTGATTCTTGGCGTTGCTGATCTGCCCGAGCACCGCCCCGGGCGCAAAGTTGGTGGTCGAGAGGTCGAGGGCCTTGAGCGCGTCCTTGATCAGCCGGGTCTGATCCGATGTGTCGAAAATGCTGAAACCGTCCGGCAGGCCCACGGTCGGGCCGTAGTGTCGGAGAATCCGCATGCACAGCGAATGGAAGGTGCAGATCGTCGGGTAAAACTGGTCGAGCCGCGCGAAGTCGCGCAGTTGCCTGCCGATCACCTGCCCGACACGCTCCTTCATCTCGCCCGCGGCCTTGTTGGTGAAGGTGATCGCCAGCACCGAACTGGGCGGGATGCCCAGGCTCATGAGATAGGCCACGCGCCGGGTGATGACGCGGGTCTTGCCGGAGCCCGCGGCCGCGATGATCAGCAGCGGGCCATCGACGTGCGTCACCGCTTCACGCTGGGGGTCGGTCAGCCCGCTGAGCAGTTCGGATTGATCGAGCGAGGGGAAAGCCAAGAAGCCGCTCCGTCGATGTTGCGGTGCCCGATGCGACCGCCGGGGCGGGTCTGTCAGACCCGTCACCGCGAGCCAAAACAAGGGCGGGCACCGGACCGCGGTGCCCGCCTGATGAGGGTCAATGATATCCGAATCGAATGCCCGTTTCACTCGCGGCCGGCGCGCCAGACCAAGGGAGCGACCTCGGGCGCTTTGGGATAATGCCCCGCGAACGCACCGTGTCCCGCGCGCCGGGAAGACCGCGATGCTCGGTTACTCCTCGCGCGGACAATACGCCTCGAGCTCGCTCAGAAACTCGTGCAGCGCGGTCGCCACGTTTCGGTCGGCTACGTCGCTCTCATGCAGCAGCGTGAGGTTTTCCCTCATCGCCTGGCATGCCAGCGCCGTGAGCGACTCCACATGCGGGCCCTCGGCGAGATATTCGTGATATCGCTCGCGGAAATGGTCGTAGCCGTCGGGGTGCTTTTCGAGCCAGTTGCGCAGCGCCCGGGGCGGTGCAACGGTCGTCAGCGAGCAATCGACTGCACACCAGTCGGCCAGGTCTCGCGTGAGACCCCATGGTTCGACCCACAGCCGTCGCCCGTCATCGGGCTCGGGGGAATCGAGGAAATGCTTGACCTTGATCACGGTCAACCTCCAGTGCGGCCGGAGGAGAAGTGCGGCCACGACCCGCGTCGCCCGGCGGGAAGATCCGGGCAGCGCCTCGACGGTCGCATGCTTCCAGCCACTCAATGATACGCACGCCGCTCGACGTCGGTTGGGGCGTCACTGCGATTTTGCTTGTAGGGGGACTGTGAGGGCGGATAGCCTTCCGGCGGGTGGTTTCTGCAGGGAAAGGCGACGGATCGCCCACATCAACCGCACGAATCGAGCGCGTGGCATGGAATGCCCCCGCCGCGATTCAGGTCGAGGTGTGAGCATGGGATCACGACTTTACGTGGGGAATCTGAGCTATCACGTGACCGACGCCGAGCTCGAGCAGCTTTTCGCCGAGCACGGAGAGGTGGTCAGCGCGCAGGTGATCGTCGACCGCGAGACCGGGCGAAGCAAAGGGTTTGGCTTTGTCGCGATGGCCAGCGAGGCCCACGCGCGGGCGGCCATCAGCGCCCTCAACGGCTTCGAGCACCAGGGCCGAAGCCTGACCGTCAACGAAGCCCGCCCGCGCGACACACGAGCCCACGGTTATTCGTCGAGGCGGTGACCGAAGCCCGGCTCCCGCGCCTGCGGGGTGCCGGTTCGGCGGCCCGCCAGACCCGCGTGGGTGCTCGTCGCGGGGGCGATCATGCGTGCCTGCACGGATTCGTGCGCAGCGGCCGCGACTACGCCCCGCTTCTCCGGCGGCGGTGCAGCGCCGCGACGCCCGCGGCCAAGCCTGCCCACAAAGCCGTACGCGGTTCGGGCACGGCGACGGCAAACTCGCTGAGGCCGGCGGCATCGAGCGCGGCGACGGCCGCGGATTGTGACCCGCCATACATGGCCAGCAGTTCGCCCAGGTCGTCGAAGTCGACGATGCCGTTGTAGTCGAAGTCGCCGTCGGTCCAGGTTCCGGGCTGGTCATAGCGGCCCAGCAGCACGCCCAGGTCATTGAAATCGACCGCCCCGCTCAGGTTGATGTCGCCCAGAATCGCATAGACGACCAGCACCGCGGTCTGATCGAACTCGGCAACACCGAGCGAGCCGACGCCGCCGGCAAAGCTGACGCCCACGACCGGGTCGGTGGCCTCGACGACCGCGAGGCCCGCGTTCTCCCGGTTTGCGCCGCTCGATCGAATCCCCGGACCCGCCCACGACCCCACCGAGCCATAGCCCGACGCGACCAGCGCGAGAACGGCATCGAACGGCGAGTCGCCGCTGTAATCGACCACCAGCGTGTTGCCTCGGTTGAGGTCGACGAATCCTGTCCCGGTGATCGAGAGCGATTGCGTGGCGATCACGGCCTCGACGTCGTCGCCCGCGGTGAGCTGTCCGCCGTTCTCGATCTGGAGCGACCCGGTGTTGATCGCCAGGCCCGTCGCGTTGACGGTGACCGAGCTTCCCGCCCAGACGCGAAGCGACTCGCCGACTTCGACCCGGCCGCCGGCGCTGATGACCAGGGCCCCCACGCCGCCAGCGGCGGTGGCCGACCCACCGACCGACATCGTCGAGGCGACATCCAGCAGCGATCCCGACCCGACGATGAGCGTTCCTGTCCCGCCGGCCGAGGGCGCGACGGCGATGTGGTTGCTGGAGACAGCCGTGCCGACGAGGTTGAGCGTTGCGGTTCCCTGAAACGGCGCGACCGTCACGCCCGCGGGGCTCGAGGCGGCTGACGTCGCGTTGATTGTGCTGCCCGATCCGAAGAACACGACATTGCCCTGCCGCACGCTCAGCCGCGACATCGCCGCCGCCTCGGGCAGCGTGACGGTGAAGTTGGCATTGCCCCGGCTGAAGATCACCTCGTCGGTCGCCAGCGGCGTCGATCCACTCGACCAGCTTCCGCCGCTGGAGTAGAGCCCGCTGACGCCGTCCTCCCATCGCGCCTCACCGGCCACGGTGGTCTGCAGCTCGGTCGCCTGCGTGTTCCACTGGTTGGTGGGCGATGTCCACTCCTGAAAGGTCCAGAAGATGCCCGGGTCGGCAGGGTCAACGACGGTGGCGCTGTAATCCCCGAACCGGTTGCGGCCACTGGAAACGCGGTTGTACGACGCGGTGCCGTCCTTGAGCAGAATGAGCGGGTTGAACGTCGGCAGCGCCGAGAAGTCGGTCCGCCCGACGATGGCGTAGGTGCTGGGCTCCTGCCCGGGGTTGGTGCCGACGCCCGACGTGCCGATGACGATGCGGCCGTCGGGGCTCACCGCGATCGAACTGTAGAGAAAGCTCAGTTCCGGATCGGTGATGACCCCTTCACGAATGCGCGTGCCGGTGGTGGCGTTGAGCTGAAACCAGCGGATCGCGCCGCGGCCCCCGACCGCGACATTCTGCACTCCCCAGATCGAGCCGTTGACGCGGACAACATTGCTGTGCAGTCGAAGGTCGGTTGCGTCGAGGGCGGGAGCCGCCGGGTCGGGCTGGAGCGGATCGGCCATCTCGAAATAGGAGGTGACGGTGGTCGAGGTCGTGTTCGACACCGCGGGCGAGGTGATCGTACCGGTGAGTCTGCGGATCTCGATGCGGTTGGAGAAGTTGCCCGACGAGCTCACGAAGGCCGGCGCGCGGACGAACGCCTGCTTGGCGGTCGAGTTGTCGTAATCGACCAGCGGCTGCCAGCTTCCGCCCGAATCCCACCCTTCGAGGTACGTTCGGTTGGCGATGCTCGGCGTCGCAGCCAGCAGATCACCCTTGGGCAGAACCAGCATGTTGTTGGTGAAGGGGCCACTGCTGATGGCGAACATGCTGCTGGTGACATAGACCCCCTCGCTGTTGAACCCCAGCACCGGGAAGTCGGCCCACTGGACGTCGTCGGAATCGGCGTCGATCGAGAAGCCGGTCCACCCGTCGAGCGGGTTGGCCGAACGCGACACCGCGATGAGCAGGTTGTTGGCGGCGCGGGCGTTGTCGACGCTGACGGCATACCACCGACGGGCCCCGGGGTCATAGATCACGCGCGGGTCAAAGGCGCTGCCCGTGGGGGAGACCCCGGCGTTTGTCCAGAATGTCTGAAGGCTGCTCTGGGTCAGCACCGAGCCGGTCTTGCTGTGCACCTCGTAGCGCCCATTGACAAGCGTGACCACATGGCTGCCCGAGACCCCGCCCATCGTGTCGGGGGGAATGAAGCCGGATTCGCCCAGTGTGGCGGTCGTGAAATTGGCGCCGATCGTGCTGCTGATCTGCCCCGGTGCGGCCGTGGCACCGAGGCTCACCGCTGCAGCAGCAGCGGCGACACAGGCAAACAACCTCCCCCATGACGGCTGTGAGACCACAGACGGTGACGACATCTCGACCTCCGAAACGCAAACAGCAGCGGCCGAACATGTCGACCCCGTTCGGCTAGACCTTGCCACGCGAACGGCGTCGGGGCAAGCACATTAACGCGATCCTTACAAGATGGCCGTGTGGGCGGGGTGTGTCGGTGAGTTTTGTCGATTGCAGCAAACTGAATGTCAAAGAGCGGATCGGCCGTTGAGCGTGCGCTCATCGATGCGGGTGACCCAAAGCAAGCGGCCGGACCACTGACATAGTGATCCGGCCGCATGTGTTTCACAGCAGTTTGACGAAGAGGCAGGAATCAGAACCCCTCGTCGCCACCGCCGCCCATGCCCATGAAGGCCTGCAGTCCGGCCGAAACCATGGCCTGCATCAGCGGCGTCGGGACGTATCCCTGAACGCGCATCACATTGCCCTCGGCGCCGACGGTGACGCCAATCGGGGGCAGGTTGGGAGGCAACGTGATCTGCACCGGCACGCCCATCGACTGGGCGTAGTGAATGCCCGACCGGGCGATTTCGTCGAGCGCGATGTACATCACGCCGACGCGCTGGGCCGGCAGCCCTTCCTGTGTCAGGGCGAAGCCCTTCTGGGTGGCGAGCTTGTTCTCGCCGGCCTTGGCGGCATTGACCGCGGCCGCGGCCTGATCATCGGTGAGACCCGCGAACATCATGACCGTGTCGTCGTCGATGGCGCCGATGTACTGATTGAGTCCGTCGGGCCCATAGATCATCGCCATCGCCTGGGCGGCTTCGGCGTCATTCTCGGGCGGGGTCACGTTGACCTTGATGGCCGCGAACGACACGCCTGCGACATTGCGGGCGTCGGCCTGGTAGCCCATGTCCATCTTGCCCTGACCCGGCATCTCGCCCATGGCGGTCAGGATGGCACTGAGGCCCGTGGTGTATTTCTCCAGGCTGCCCTGAATGGCCTTGACATCGCCATCGATCAGGGTGACCGTCTGAAACAGCGACTGTTCACCCAGGACGCTCCGCGGCGCCAGAATGCCCTGGCGCACCTCGCGCGAGGCCGATATCATCGCCTTGGCGGCATCGAGCACCTCATTGACCGACTTCGCCTGGGCTTCTTCGCCCAGGGCGTTGACCTCCTTGAGGATGGGTCCGCCGATGTCTTCCAGCAGCTTGTTGAGCACCTCGCTGTTGGCGGTGTAGCCGCCGTAGAAGGCATACGGCGTCGAAGGCAGGCCCGCGGTGAACGAGCTGTTGACCGACTTGAGCTGGCTGTTGATGTTGCCGATGTACGACCCGCCCTTGAACTCGGAAATCGCACCGAACTGAATGCCGCCCGGCGCCAGGTTCATGGTGAGCATGGCCGCTTCGGAGTCGCGGAAAAAGCTGTTGATGGCGGTGAAGTACTGGGTGACCGCAACCTTGGCGACCGGAAGGAACTTGCCGGAATCGGCATCATCGGCGGCCATCTCATCTTCCATCTCGCTCATCACCATTGTCTGCATTTCGTCGAGGGCGTCGGCCATCAGCGGACGCAAGGCGGGCATGTTCGCCCAGACGACCAGGTCGTTGCCCGCGAGCGTCTCGGCCGAGACACCCGCCACCTTGATGCCCGCGCCCTTGGCGGCAACGAACTCGCGCTTGGGCGCCAGCGCGGCGTAATCACCCCACTTGGCGACGTACGACGGCTCGACGTCGGTCGGCAACGTCACAGTCGTGACATCACCCTCGGTCTTGCTGTTCTGGAAATTGCCGATAAACGCCTGGTAGTCGCTGACGGGGATCAGCACGACCACCGGCGGCTCTTCGCTCTCTTCGTCCACCGGCTTGAGCACGACCATGGCGGCGTCGCCGGCGTTGTTGATCCCGGCGCTCACACCGGTCTGCTGCTTGATGGCGCCCAGCGGGTCGTTCATCTGCTGAGCCATTCCCGCGAGCCCGAGCTTCTGCGAGAGATCGGCGATCTTCTTGCTGACGTCTTCGAGGTTCTTCACCCGGACGACCATCACGGCGTCGGACGGGACCACGTCGAGAACTTCGGCTCTGGCCGACCCGGCCATCGCCGCCATCATCAGTACAGCCGCCGCCGTCAGGTTACGTGCTCGTCGCATTCGGGCTCCTTCGTGTGAGTGTGAGCGCTTTGCCAAGGCATCACCCCGTTGAATTGGGCGGCATGAGCCGTCCGTTGTGCTTGTTTGCCAGGCTGTGAGATGCACGACGCCATGTCGTGCAGTTCGCTGCCGGAAAGCTTACCCGCGGGGGCCATTTCACACCAACCCGGCAAAACCGTCATCCGGACAGCCTGCTGGACACGCGAGGTGTCGCCAGGTTGTCAGGCGGGTCGAGAATGCCGCCGGCCGATACTCGGCAACCGCGCGCCGCTGTCGCTAAGATGCGGCCATGCGGCTTGCCGTTGTACAGGATCATGCGGCGCACGGGCGGGAGCCTGGAGGCCCCCGGTCGATCGGGGCGGTGCGGGTGCTGCGGCTGAGCCTGACCGACCGCTGCAACTTTCGCTGCACATATTGCATGCCCGCAGACGGTGTGGCCTGGCTGCCGCGCCAAACCCTGCTGTCGGCCGACGAGTTTGTGACCGTCGCCACGGCGGCACTCGAGCAACACGGGATCAGCCGCTTCAAACTCACCGGAGGCGAACCAACGCTCCGCCCGGACCTGCTCGACATCGTCGGGCGAATCGCCGGGCTGCCGGGCGTGACCGATCTGTCGCTGACGACCAACGGTCAGCGCCTCGCGGAACTGGCGACGCCGCTGAAGTCGGCGGGCCTTGGCCGGGTCACGGTGAGTGTCGACAGCCTCAGGCCCGAGCGTTTTCGAGCCATCACGCGCACGGGCGATCTCGCGATGGTCATGGCCGGCATCGATGCTGCCGCGGAGGCGGGGCTCGCGCCGGTGAAGATCAACTGCGTGACCATGCGCGGCGTCAACGACGATGAGGTGGTCGACTTTGCCCGGCTGACCCTGACACGGAAGGTGACGGTTCGCTTTATCGAATACATGCCGCTGGGTGAGGCTGCTGTGTTGGATCGTCCGCCGGCGGGCGCCGAGGTCGGTCCGGCCGGTGGCTGCGGCGCGCAAGACCGCGGGGATGTGCTGTTCGACGAGGCTTCGGTGCGCCTGCGGATCGAGCGCGAACTGGGACCGCTGACGCCGGTCGCCCGCGCGAGCGAGCCGGGGGTCGGGCCGGCCAGCGTCTATCGCCTCACGCCATCGGACGGTTCGGTTCCGCCTGGGCGGATCGGGTTCATCAGCGCGATGTCGACGCCGTTTTGTGAGACCTGCAACCGGCTCCGCCTGACGGCCGACGGCGTGCTGCGGTCGTGCCTGTTTGACGGCGGCGAAGTGGATATCCGCCCGATCCTCCGCGCGGGGGGTGACCCCGAGGTGCTCTCGCGCCGGCTCGCGTCGGCGATGCAGCAGTGCGTCGCGCTCAAGCCGGTTGTTCACAGTGGCCGTGGCGACCGGCAGATGAGCCGGATCGGTGGATGACCCGCAGGCGCTGATCGGTTGCGCTTTGTCGGCAGTCGCTGCGGTTGTTGGCATTGCCGATCCCGACCGGTAGATTCCGTCCGCCGGGCGCGGTTTGGCGCGCTCCGCGGTAGAGCTTTGTCGATCGGGGACAACATGAACAGTGGCGCGATCTGGTCTTATGACGGGGGGGGCAGCCCTGCGGGCCCGGTGACGATCGAAGAGCTCCGGCGGCTTCTTGCCGACGGAAAAATCGACGGCACGACCATGGTGTGGCGTCAGGGCATGGCGGATTGGAAGCCCGCCGGCATGGTCGAGGAACTGGGTGGTTCGGCTGGCGCGGCCATGGCGATCGGCTATGTCATGCCTTCGCAAGGTCCGGTCATGCTCACCCCGCTGGCGATGGAGATGCTCCGCCAGACGCGCCCGTGGGTGCTGCTGATCGCGGTGTTGCTGTGGATCGGCATCGGCGTGGTCGGACTTGTTTTTGCCATCGCGGCGATCGCCATGATCGGAGCAGCAGGCAGCACCGGCCGCGGAGACATGGTGTTTATGTCACTGCTGCCGGCCGTCCTGATGGGCGGCGTGCTCGCGCTCTACATCCTGCCGGCGCTCTACCTGACCCGCTATGCGTCGTCGATCGGAAAACTGGTGTCGATGCAGAACACGGAACAGCTCGAAGCGGCGCTGCGGGCGCAACGCTCGTTCTGGCGATTCATCGGGATCCTGACCCTGATCATGATCGGCTTGCAGCTTATACTAGTAATT
>CAZBOE010000056.1:12340-22577 GCA_964493365.1 uncultured Tepidisphaeraceae bacterium
GGAGCCAGCCTGTAATTTGCGCCGATTCGGATGGGACAATCGCGTTTGGATGGCGGCGTCGCAGTGAATCTTCGCAATCATTCCCCACCCGCGCGAAAGCAGCGGGTGCGCAGGCCCGCGCTGGACTATGTCGCCTATCTCGGCCTTCGCACCGTCGCGATGATGATGCACTGCTGGCCGGTCGATTTGATGCTGGCGGTGGGGAAACAACTTGGAAACATCTGGTGGTTTGGCTCGCGCAAGCATCGCGAACGCGCGGTGGGCAACGTCAGGCGGAGCTTTCCAGAGTTGTCCGCGCGTCAGCACGAGCGGATCGCCCGGCGTTCGATGCAGCACCTGGCGATGTTCGCCATCGAGGTGATGTTCACCACGCGCAAGGTCAGCATCGGCACATGGTCGGATCACGCCGAGCTGCGCGATTTTCAGCGCACGCTGTCGCTTCTGCTCGACCGCCACCGCGGGCTGATCATGCTCACCGGGCACTACGGCAACTGGGAGATCCTCGGCTATATCCTGGCGACGCTCGGCTTTTCGACCACCAGCATCGCCCGGCCGCTCGATAACCCGTACATCAACCAGTGGGTGCTGGGTGTGCGCGAGAAGATGGGCCAGCGCATTCTCGATAAAAAGGGCGCGCTGGAAGACGTGCCCGCGGTGCTCGAAAACGGCGGCGCCGTCGGGTTCATCGCGGACCAGAACGCGGGGAAGAAGGGGATGTTTGTCGATTTCTTCGGCCGCAAGGCGTCGACGTACAAATCGATCGGGCTGCTTGCGATTCAACATAACGTGCCCGTGGTGATCGGCTACGCCCGGAGAAAGGGCGACCGTTTCGTCTACGAGATGGGCACACAGGACATCATCTACCCGGCCGACTGGGCCGATCAGGATGACCCGCTGCGCTACATCACCCAGCGATACACCAGGGCGATCGAAGACTTCGTGCGCGCCGACCCGACGCAATATCTCTGGGTGCACCGCAGGTGGAAAACCCGCCCAAAGGGAGAAGCGCCGGAGGCGTTTGACTAGCGCGGGCCCTGAGCGAGGGCCATCGCAGCCCGACCGCGATCACGGGCTCGCAGCCCATGCCACCGGCACCACGCGGCGCAAAGCCCACCGCGCACGCATCACTCGTCACTTCTCACTCATCACTTCCCCCATCTCATCTCAAAAATCCGCATGTTTCGGCGTGCGGGGATAGGGAATCACATCGCGGATGTTGCCCATCCCGGTGGCGTAGAGGATCGTGCGCTCGAAGCCGAGCCCGAAGCCCGCGTGGGGCACCGTGCCATATCGGCGGAGATCGCGGTACCACCAGTAGGCGCTCTTGTCGAGGTGCATCTCGTCCATGCGGGCGTCGAGCACGTCGAGGCGTTCTTCGCGCTGCGAGCCGCCGATGATCTCGCCGATGCCGGGCGCCAGCACGTCCATCGCGGCCACCGTCTTGCCGTCGTCGTTCTGGCGCATGTAGAAGGCCTTGATGTCCTTTGGATAGTTCATCACCACCACTGGGCGGCCGACGTGTTCTTCGGTGAGATAGCGTTCGTGCTCGGTCTGCAGGTCGATGCCCCATTTGACGGGGAACTCGAACTTCCTGCCGGATTTCTGAAGGATGGCGATGGCGTCGGTGTAGGTCATGCGCTCGAAGCTGGAATTGATGAACTTCTCCATGCGGGCAAGGCACTGTTTGTCGATGCGATCGGCGAAGAACTTCATGTCGTCGCCGCGTTCATTCAACAGGGCCTTGAAGATGTATTTCAGAAAATCCTCGGCCAGATCAGCGTCGGCCGAGAGATCGGCGAAGGCGATCTCGGGTTCGATCATCCAGAACTCGGCCAGGTGCCGCGTGGTGTTGGAGTTCTCCGCGCGGAAGGTGGGACCAAAGGTGTAGACTTTGGACATGGCCATGCAGTAGGTTTCGACGTTGAGCTGGCCGGAAACGGTGAGGTAGGACTGTTTTCCGAAGAAGTCCTGGGCGAAGTCGATCTTGCCGTCGGGTGTGCGGGGCAGGTTGGCCAGGTCGAGCGTGGAGACGCGGAACATGGCCCCGGCGCCTTCGCAGTCGCTGGCGGTGATGATGGGCGTGTGGATCCAGAAGAAGCCATGTTCGTGGAAGTAGCGGTGAATGGCCTGGGCGAGGCAGTTGCGCACGCGTGTCACCGCGCCGAAGGTATTGGTGCGCATGCGGAGGTGGGCCACCTCGCGGAGATACTCAAATGAGTGCTGCTTGGGCTGGATGGGGTAGTGGTCGGGATCCTCGACCAAGCCGACGACAATCACCTCGGAAGCCTGAATTTCGCAGGTCTGTCCTTTGCCCTGGGACTGAACGAGGGCGCCGGTGACGATGACCGAAGCGCCGGCCGTCAGGCGAAGTACCTCCGATTGATAATTGCTCAGTGTCGCCGGGGCCACGGCCTGAATGGAATCGAAGCAGGAGCCGTCGTTGATGGTGATGAAAGAGAACCCGGCCTTGGAGTCGCGGCGGGTGCGGACCCATCCTTTGACCGTGATGGTGGAGTTGATTGGCGCCTTGCCGGCGAGGACGTTGACGATGGAGAAGTCGGGCATGAGATTGTCCTTTGGCAGACGTTGTCAGGGAGCAGGTTCAGTGTGGAACGGGCATCCCACCCGGGCCACATTGCACAGATTATCGAATTATGGCCGACTGGCAATGCGAGAGGAGCGACAGCAACAGAGACGAACGGCCATATGGTTCACGGATCCAATAATGGAAGTGGCGGCTCAGGGTACGCCGGAGAATCAGTGCCCAGCAGGTTGATATGGAAAGTCCAGACGAGCGTTTCTTCGCCCAGTGGAATCGATGTGGCGGAATCCACTGGCCGGGAAGCCGATCAGCGGGTACCCTACCTCGCACTTGGACGTGACCCGATGTCCGAAGCAAGTCCAAAACTGATTCGCCAGGCCAAGCCTATCCGCCGCAGGCCGACGCTGGATTTTTCCCTCGTCGGCGTGGTCTATACCTGCCTGATGCTGTTCATGGGCCTGGCGGCGGTTCATTCGCAGGCCAACCTTCTTTTTGCGGTGTTTGGCATATTGATCGGGGTGCTCGTCGTATCCTGGCTGGTGTCGCGGATCGTATTGCGCAAGCTGGAGATTCGCCGGTTGCTTCCCGAGCATTTCACCGTGGGCCAGCAGAGCACGATCCAGTATGAATTTGAGAATCGAAAGAGGTTCTGGCCGAGTTTCTCCGTGACCCTGTGCGAGATATCGTCGGATGACGTATTCACTCGTCAGCCCCTGGTCTACCTCTTGCATGTCGCCGCGGGGCAAAAGGCGACTGTCAGCTCGCAGGTGATACCCCTTCGCCGGGGGCTGTACCGCATGGACAAGCTGCAGGTGACGACCAGTTTCCCGTTCGGTTTTATCAAGCGGGCGTCTGATCGGCGGCTCTCTGACGCCATCCTGGTGCTTCCGGCGATGGCGACAGTGGATCGGAAACTGCTGTCGATGTGTGTTTCGGCCGAGTCGCACGGGTCGCACATGAAGCCCCGGCGCGGCGGCACCGATGAGTTTTATGGGGTCAAGGAGTTCAGGACCGGAGAAAATCCGCGGTTTATCCACTGGAAGCGCTCGGCACATACGGGTGCGCTGGTGTCGCTGGAACTCACGCAGGTGTCTCCACCCCGATTGCAGATTTATCTCGATACCCGGCTTGGCGCGGGACAACGGACCCTGGAAGCGCACGCCGAGGTCGAGCGAGCCATCGCCATGGCGGCGTCGCTCATTGCATGCACCATCGACCAGGGTCTGGCGGTGGGTCTGCATGCCTGGGCCGGCGGGCCGGTGACGATTCCTCCAAGCCGCGGGAAGCGCCATGCTCGCGACCTGCTCGCCGTGCTCGCACGATTGCCGATGAACGCGGAGTTCACCGCCGGCGATCTGGTAAGTTCCGGCGCACACCTGCTGCGCCAGGGCGTGACGGCGGTACTGATCACGCCGTCGTCCCGGGCCAATCCCGTCGCCACATCGCCGCGAGTCTCGTGGTTGGTGATTTCCTCAAGTCTCGAACACAGTCGCAGGTGGTTTCAGTTTCCCTCGGACACGGATTTTGAGGCGATGATTCCCGCGGATCAGATGGAGAGTCTGAGGCCGCAGGCGGCGAGGTGATGCGATGTACGATTCCCGACATTTTCTGCCATCGCTCTACCTGGTGCTGTTGATCGGGTTCTGGGGTTTTGCGCTGGCGGCCAATTCGCCGGGTCTGTGGCTTGTTTCGACCATTGGCATCGCGCTCAATATCTGGCTCACGCGATCGGGGCGATTCAGACCCATGCCCCGGTGGCTCGCCGGAAGTCTGTCCCTGGTGGTTCTGCTCTGGGTGTTGGCGTTTGCATACGGCGACCTGGGCAATCCGCGGACTTTCCTGGTCCATATCGGCGAATTCCTTGTGCTGATAGAACTCATCAAGCTCTACGAGGTTCGGGGCAACCGCGACTACACGCAACTGCTGGTGGTGTCGGTTCTGCTAATGGTCGCCGGGTCAGTGATGACGGCCAGTTTCCTGTTCGGCCTGACGTTTGCGATCTATCTAGTCATCACCTTCTATTGCTGCCTGCTGTTTCACCTGAAAGTCGAAAGCGATCGGGCGAGGGAGTCGCTTGTCATACCCATCGAAAGATTGTCGCCACTGACTCTCAAACAGGACCAGCGATTCCTGCTGCGTTCCATGCGCAGAGTAACGCTGCTTGTGGCATTGTTCGCGGCCACGGGTGGAGTGATCGTCTTCATCCTGTTTCCCAGGGGGCCGGCCGGCGGAATGGCGTCCCAGCTTCAGCTCAAGAGCGACAGCGCGATGGTCGGCTTCTCCGATCGCGTGTCCTTTGAGCAGATCCGCCGCATTCAGCAGAGCGAGGGAACCGTGGCCCACGTCAAAGTCTGGCGCGGCGGCCGACCAGTCATGGGAACGACATCGCTCTACCTGCGCGGTGTGACCCTGGACGTCTACGGCAAAGATCCGGTGCGCGGGTTCCCGAGGCCGCAATGGTCCCGTTCAACACAATGGGCGGAGGCGCGCGACTATTTCGAGGATTCCGGCCAGCCGGGTCCGATTCTGCCCGCAGGCGCCGAACAATGGGAACAGCGAATCCTGATGGAGCCGAGCCGGTCGAGGTACCTCTTCGCGCTTCCCGGGCTCATGTATGTCGGCCATGCCGAACCGCATACCATCGCCCTCAGGCCATCGCGCCGAATTGTGCTACGATGCCAGAAGGTAGACGATTCCATTCAGTTGGCAGAACCTCTTGCGCAGCAGTTTGAATATTCCGTACTATCGACAAATGGTCCTCAGGCGGTCGATTTCCAGACCGGCGCCAGGCCGATCAGATCGGAGACGACCGTCCTGAGCGCCGTGCGGCGATATGCGATCGATCACCAGCTTGTACCGGACATTACGGCGGCCGGACAGGGTCCGATTCCGCCGCAGGAGTACGAGGAGGTGGCTCGTCGTGTGGAACACCACCTGCGGACGCAGTTCCGCTATACTTTGGACCTTCGGGCGGTTCGGGGGCAGTTCGCGGGACTGGACCCGGTTGTGGCATTCCTCACCCGCGTCAAGATGGGGCACTGCGAGTATTTCGCGTCGGCTATGGCGCTCATTTGCCAGAGCAGCGGCATTCCGGCGCGCTACGTGGCGGGTTTCCGTGCCGACGGCAGCTCGTTCAATCCCATCGGCGGCTACTACCTTGTGCGGGAGTCGCACGCGCACGCCTGGGTCGAGGTGCTCACCCCTAGAGGTTGGGTGACGTTCGATCCGACCTCGGGCCGGGAAGCCGGGCCATCCGGCCGGGCGTCCATCTGGCAGGCGATCCGCAATGTCGTTGATTATGTGGAGTATCGCTGGGCGGCTCACGTAGTCACCTATGACAACAGCGAGAGAGACAAGGTATTCCAGTGGTTCGGCGAAATTGACAGTGCCGTTCGCGAGCGGCTCGGTCGACTGGTGGATTGGGCCATGAAACTTCGCCGGGGCGTGCAGGAGCGAGGTGCGCTGTTCGAGATTCTGGTTTTTCGCGGCATGCTGTTTCTTACCAGCTTCGGCGCCCTCTCGCTACTGGGTCTGGCGGTGTTCTCAATTCACCGCCGGCAGCAACTCTGCAGGAGGGCGATGCGCATCGGCCTGGAGGGTCTGTCGCCGCGGTTGCAGGTCAGCCTCGCCCGCCAGTTGGAGTTTTACGACCGCCTGCTGGGCGCGCTGGACCAGAGAGGATTGCGCCGGCCGCCCACGCTGACTCCGCGCGAGTACGCCGAGAGCCTGATTGTCCTCCCGGCCTCGGCGCATGATGGCGTAAAGCGCCTGACGGAGATGTTGTATCGCGTGCGGTTCGGGCAGGTCACGTTGTCGTCTTCACGGCAACGGCGACTTCTGGCGGCGGTGGAAGAGATCGAGCGGGCGCTTCCACCGGCGAACCGGCCACACAATGCTACGTAAGCTCCGCGAAGAAGTCGTTTCCCTTGTCATCGACGATAATGAAGGCCGGGAAGTCCACCACCTCGATCTTCCGAATCGCCTCCATGCCCATGTCCTCGAAGTCCACGAGCTCAACCTTGCGGATGTTCGACTGCGCCAGAATGGCGGCCGGTCCGCCAATGGAACCGAGGTAGAAACCACCGTGCTTTCTGCAAGCCTCTGTGACCGCCTTGGAACGGTTGCCTTTGGCGATCATCACAAGCGAAGCTCCATGCGACTGGAAGAGATCGACAAAGGAATCCATGCGTCCCGCTGTTGTAGGCCCGAATGAGCCCGACGCCATACCCGCGGGCGTTTTGGCCGGACCCGCGTAGTAGACCGGATGGTCCTTGAAATACTGGGGCATCGGCTTGCCCTGATCCAGCAGTTGCTTGAGGCGAGCATGTGCCGCGTCTCGCGCCACAATAAGGGTCCCGGTCAACTCCAACCTGGTCTTGATCGGGAATTTCGAAAGCACCTGCCTCACGCGGTCCATGCCGATGCTGAGGTCGATCTTCACCGGCGGCGCGAGCTTCGGCGCCTCCGCCGGCAGGTACTGTTCCGGGTGGAACTCCAGCTGTTCGAGGAAGATACCGTCGCGGGTGATCTTACCCCTGGCCTGTCGATCGGCCGAACAGGAGACGCCAATGCCGATCGGACACGAAGCCGCATGGCGCGGCAGACGAACCACCCGGACATCATGGGCATAGTACTTGCCGCCGAACTGTGCGCCGATGTGCGTGTCCTGTGCCAGCTTGAGAACCTTCGCCTCCCATGTCGGATCGCGAAACGCCCGGCCGGCCGCCGATCCGGTCGTGGGCAACTGGTCGAGGTATCCACAGGAGGCCAGTTTTACGGTCTTGAGGTTCATTTCCGCCGAGGTGCCACCAATGACCACTGCGAGGTGATAGGGCGGACAGGCGGACGTGCCGATTTCCTTGAGTTTGGCTTGAATGAATCGGGTCAATTCCGCATCATTCAAGACCGCCGGGGACGCCTGATAAAGAAACGACTTGTTGGCTGATCCACCGCCCTTGGCGATAAACAGAAACTCATACTCATCACCCGTGTCGGCCAGGATATCGATCTGAGCCGGCAGATTGTTGGCGGTGTTTTTCTCCTTGAACATCTCCAGCGGCGCCACCTGGGAGTATCTCAGGTTGCGTTCCTGATAGGTGTCAAAGATCCCCTGTGATATCGCCTCGGTGTCGTCGAAGCCGGTAAGCACATTCTGGCCCTTGTGCCCCAACACAATCGCCGTGCCCGTGTCCTGGCAACTGGGGAGCTGTCCGGCGGCCGAGACCACGGCGTTTTGCAGTTGCGTGTAGATCACGAATCGATCGTTGTCCGAAGCCTGAGGATCCTTGAGCTCCTCGGCAAGTTGCTTGAGGTGCGCGGTCCGGAAGAAAAACTGGATATCAACAAACGCCTGTGCCGCCAGCAGCCGTAACGCTTCGCGGTCAACCTGCAGAAACTTTCGTCCACCCAGATCGACTTGGCGCACATGCTCTTGTGAAAGCAGACGATAGCTGGTGGCATCGGATCCCAGTTGGAACACGGGTTCATAGGCAAACTCGGCCATGGCAACTCCTGTCAATTAAGCTGAATGCGTTACATTATCGAGCAGAATCCTGCTGGGAAAGACAGCGAATTCGGTCCGGCGACAAAAATGTGATGGCCGTGGGCGATTCATTCCCTCGGCGCTTTATAGGTGAGTTCGACGGTGACCGTTCCGTCAACAGGAACGACAATTTCCTGCTCGATCTCACCAAACTTCTCGTGCCAGGCGCTCAAGATCGACTTGCCGGCGGGAGCCTTCTTGATCTCAAACGTCCCATCCGCCGCACTGACCGCAAAGCAGGGGTGGTTGAACACCGCGATGTAGGCCTTCATCCACGGATGAACATCACATTTGACCGGAAAGATTTCGGCTTCTGTCATGGAAAACCGTCGGGTCTCCGGCCGCTGCATGCCGATGTTCACCGGCGGGTTCTTCTCGGTGACCATGTGGACGTTGTGTATTGTCTGGTCGGAATTCTTCACATCCAGCGGCTGGCCAACTTGTACAGCCACCACATGGGGCGCAAAGCGGCACTTGATCTGATCCAGGATCGCCGGCTCGGTGCGGACTTCTCCAAACATCGGGCAATCCTGCACCGAAAGGACGACGTACTGCAAATTGCGCTGCTCATCCTGCACGACGGTCTCATCCACGAGATCGTTGGGACCGAGCTTGCAGCAGTCGTCAGGAATGGGCGCGGGCTTCTTGTCCCAGCCGAGCAGCTTAACCCGGCCCTTGATCGTCCCGAACGCCGTCGGCGGAGCCACTGTCTTTCTGGCAGGTTGTTGCGATGGCGCCGCGGGCTTGCCACGATCACAGCCGCAGGCCAACACCCAAGATACACAAACAACAGCCGACAAAGCGATTCGCGAGATCATCGTTTGTCCATCATGAGGAATGCCAGCAACAAAGGCAAGTAGACGACCGACGCGAGAAATAGGAGGCGGCAATCGGAGCGAGACTGGCTTCGGGCCGCGCGAATGCCGAAGGCAAGGAATCCAATACCGAGCAACATCGCGGCGACCAAATAGAGTCCTCCAGCCATGCCCAACGGCACCGCCAGCAAGGTGGCGGGGATCAGTGCCAGACAATAAACGACAATCTGCCGCGATGAGGATGAAAGATCCTCATCCACCACGGGCAACATCTTAAACCCCGCCCTGCGGTAATCCTCGCGGTAAAGGATCGCTATGGCCAGGAAATGCGGCATCTGCCACAAAAAGAGAATCGCGAACAGCGCCAACGCCTCCGGCGCCAGCGCATGGCGCGCCGCCGTAAAACCCATGACCGGTGGTATGGCGCCTGGTATAGCCCCGACAATTGTGTTCAACGTCGAGGTCCGTTTCATCGGGGTGTATACCAACACGTAGCTCAGCAGCGTGAAAAGCCCCAGGGCGGCCGTCAGCGAGTTCACGGTCAGCGCCAGCCAGAAGGTTCCCGTCACCGATAGCGCCAGCCCGAACCAGAGTGCCTCGGATGGGGAGATGCGCTCCCGCGGGATGGGTCGGCCTGCCGTGCGGGTCATCCTCGCGTCCTGCGGCCATTCCATCCATTGGTTGAGTGCCGCCGCCGCCGCCGCCGTCAGCCCGGTTCCAATGATTGTGTGCAGCAGCCCGACCCATTGAACCGAGTGCCGCGCCGACACGTAGTACCCCACCGCGGTGGTGACAAGTACCATGAAATTCAGTCGCGGCTTGGCCAGTTGGCGATAATCCGCCAGGCGCTCGCTCAAGCGGCGTGTCGCGGGGATTGAAGGATTGACCGTGGTCACTGGGCGTCCTTATGGTTAGTCAAGCGCATGTCGCGGGGCTGCGGTTGCCCGCTGGTCGATGAACTGCTGTGCCGTCGAACCGGCGTATTGCTCTTCAGTTGCGAAAAGGCGTTTGCCAGATTGCTCGAGGAACGCCAGGCGTCTGGCCCGCACGGCCAAGGTGAAGGTAACGAAAAGGATAACCGCGCCGGTCGCCACATGATAACTTGCGATGTCCGCGGGCTTGCGATTGGTGACCGTGATCCACCCCAGAGTCAACTGTGTCGCCAACAGCGCCAGGAGCAGCCATGCGGGGCGGGTGATCAGCGGGTTGCCGTGTGTTGTCCGCAATGATCGCCATATGAGAACGATCAGGAGCGTGCTGATCGAAACAGCCCCAACGCGGTGCCCGAAATGCAGCCACACCTGTCCGAGTGTTACGCGCTCGATGCGCGGATCATCC
>CAZBOE010000057.1:0-22220 GCA_964493365.1 uncultured Tepidisphaeraceae bacterium
GATGTGCTGCGGGTCGATCGGCTCCGACACCGGCGGCTCGATCCGCCAGCCGGCGGCGCTCACCGGCACCGTCGGGCTCAAGCCGACCTATGGCCGGGTGAGCCGGTATGGGCTGGTGGCCTTCGCGTCGTCGCTCGATCAGATCGGGCCGTTTGCGTGGAACGTGTCTGACGCGGCGCTGCTGCTGTCGGTCATCGCAGGCCACGACCCGAAGGACTCGACATCGGTCAACCAGCCCGTGCCCGATTATCTCGCGGCGGTGGATCAGCCGGTCAAGGGACTGCGGATCGGCATCGTCAAGGAGTATCAGTCGACAGCGGGGCTCGACCCGACGGTGAAGGCCGCGGTCGATTCGGCCATCGCGGCTTACCGCGAGATGGGCGCCGAGATCGTCGAGGTGTCGATGCCGTACACCGAATACGGCATCGCGGCCTATTACGTCATCGCGCCGTGCGAAGCATCGAGCAACCTGGCCCGCTATGACGGCGTGCATTTCGGCCATCGAACCAAAGACCCCGTCAATGACATCGTCGAGCTGTTTTCGAAGAGCCGCGCCGAGGGCTTCGGCGACGAGGTCAAGCGCCGCATCATGATCGGCACCTACGCGCTCTCGAGCGGGTATTACGATGCCTATTACAACACCGCGCTCAAGGTCCGCCGGCTGATCAAGCAGGACTTTGATCGGGCGTTTGAGAAGTGCGACGTGGTGCTATGCCCGACCTCGCCGACGCCGGCGTTCAAGGCGGGCGAGAAGACCGACGACCCGCTGGCGATGTACCTGTGCGACGTGTTCACCGTCACATGCAACATCGCGGGGATTGCGGGCGTCAGCCTGCCGTGCGGCTTCACATCGGGCGAGAAGCCGCTGCCGATCGGGCTGCAACTGCTGGGCCCGACGTTTGGCGAAGAAAAGCTGCTGCGGATCGCGCGGATGTATGAGAAGTCGACCCCCTGGCACCAGCGCCGGCCGAGCGGGCTGTGACGTTCGCCTGGGGGGATCGGGCAACGGCACGGTCGATTGGCTGCTTTCAAACCTGATGACATGCATCAGGCGGTACGCCGCTTGTGTGCTGTGGGCGCATGCCGCGCAAAACCGCCAGCGACTATGCGGAGAAATACACCCGGCCCGGGCTGCGCGAGAGGCTGAAGGAACAGATCAAGGCCTCATCCAAAGGCGGGCGCAAGGGGCAGTGGTCGGCGCGCAAGTCGCAGCGTCTGGTGCAGGAATACGAGCGTGAGGGCGGGGGCTATAAAGGGGGCAAACGCGAGTCGCAGAAGAGCCTCGAACAATGGGGCAAAGAGCAGTGGCAGACGCGGTCGGGAGATGCCCGGGCACGCCACGGCGAGACGACCGAGCGTTATCTCCCGAAGAAGGCGTGGGAGCGACTCAGCCCCGAGGAGCGAGAGAAGACAGATCGCCGGAAGCGCCGCGCTTCGCGTCAGGGCACGCAGCATGTCGCCGACACTCCGGCCGCGAAGAACGCCCGGCGGGCGGCGAATCGCGACGTCAGACACGAAGACCTCGCCGCGATGACCAAGGCCCAGTTGATGGAACGCGCCGAGGCGCTGGACATCCGCGGCCGCAGCTCGATGAGAAAATCTGAATTGCTCGATGCGGTCACACATGCCGCCCGGTGATGGGGCGGCAACGTGGCCGGGCGGCGACACCGCGGGCGATGTCGGGCGTCGCGTTGCGGGCACCCCGCGGGGTGATGGTGAACGGGCTGTGGTCAGACGTTGTCGCCGGAGCGGGTGTCAGGCGGGCGCGATTGCCTGGGCGATGATCTCGATCGGGTGGAGCGCGGCTTTGCCGGTGCCGTCGTGAATCTGGTGGCGGCAGCTTGTGCCCGGGGCGGCGATCAGCGCATCGTCGCCCGCGGCGCGGAGCGGGGGGAAGACCGAGAGTTCGCCGATCTGCATGCTGACGTCGTATTTCTTTGCGTCGTAGCCGAAGCTGCCGGCCATGCCGCAGCAGCCGCTGGGCAGGGTGTGGACGCGGGTCGGGTCGGCCGACACGCGGCGGAGGGCGTCGCTGCTGGTGGCATCGCCCCAGAGGGCCTTCTGGTGGCAGTGGCCGTGAAGGTGGATCGGGCGGTCGATGGGGCGAAGGGGCGGCCGGGTCGGGTGGGTTTCCCAGTTTTTGGAGACGAACTCTTCGACCAGAGAGCTCCGCCCGGCGATCGCCTGGCGGATATCGAGCGGCGTGGCGAGCTTGAGCAGCAGCCAGTCGTCCTTGATGCTCGCGAGGCAACTGGGCTCGCAGACGACGAAGGCCCTGACCGACGGGTCGTCGATGAAAGGCCGAAGCGCTGAGAGTGTCCGGTCGGCCGAGGTGATGGCGTCGGCGAGCAGGCCGGTCGACATCATCGCGCGCCCGCAGCAGTCGACGCGGGGAAGCAGCACCTCGTATCCCAGCGCCTCGAGCACGCGCACCGCAGCCTTGCCGATGTGCGGGTCGTTATAGGTTGTGAAACAGTCGGCATAGAGCACGACGCGCGGGCGGACCGATGCGTCATTGGCGGGCGTGTGTGCCATCTCGGACTGCGGCCGGCCCTGGGCCGGCGACCTTCGCTCAAACCACTTGTATAAGCTGGTCGCGAAAGCCGGGAGCGATCGCTGCGGCGCGACGCCCAGCACGCGGTTGAGAATGAACCGCACGGGCGGGAGCCGGTTGGCGAAGTTGGCCATCGCCGGCGCCATGGCGCCGAGCCGGTTGAGCGTGCGGACGTGTCCGAACACCCGGGCCCTGAGCGGAGCCCGGCCGGCGGCGCGATAGCGCTGGGCGGTGTACTCTGCCTTGAGCCGCGCGATGTCGACGTTGCTGGGGCATTCGGATTTGCAGGCCTTGCAGGCCAGGCAGAGGTCGAGGGTTTCGATCGTGCCGGGGTCGGAAAAGTCGGGCTTGCCGTCGGGCGACGACTGCCCGGTGACGGCGGTGCGAAGCGCGTTGCCGCGGCCCCGGGTGGAGTGGCGCTCGTCGAGTGTGGCGCGGTAGCTGGGACACATCGTTCCGCCGGCGGTCTTGCGGCAGACGCCCGCGCCGTTGCATTGCTCGAGCGCGTGGCCGAAGTCTTCCTGGTCGGTGTAGGTGTAGTAGGTGTCGATGGCGGCGGGGTCGGCGCGGGTGGCGTGGGCGGCGTCGATGCGCAGGCCCGACGTGATGCTCTCGACAGGCCCGGGGGCCGTGATGTTGCCGGGGTTGAGTATGCCGGCAGGGTCGAACAGCGCCTTGACCTCACGGAAGGCGGCCATGATCTCAGGGCCGAAGTAGCGCTCGAGCAGGGGCCCGCGGACTTTGCCGTCGCCGTGTTCGCCCGACATGACGCCGCCGCATTCGCGGGCGAGGTCGGCCACCTCGACGGCGATGGCCCGCATGCGGGCGCGGTCGGCCGGGTCGTGCAGGTCGATCAGCGGGCGGACATGGAGCACACCCACCGACGCGTGTGCGTAATAGGCGGCTTCGGTGCCGTGCCGTGCGACGATCGCCTTAAACTCGCGCACGAATCGCGGCAGGTTTTCGACCGGGATGGCATTGTCTTCCACAAACGTGTGGGGCTTTCGACGCCCCGGCAGGCCGTGCAGCAGCGGCTCGCCCGCCTTGCGCAGGGCCCAGGCGGCCGACATCGACGCGGCGTCGCGATACTCGGCGATGCTCGCCACGCCCACCTTCGACTGCAGCGCGTCGAAGCGGTCCTGGATCTCGGCCGAGCCGATGCTCGACTGATACTCGACATAGAGCACCGCGCGCGGGCGATCACCCATCACCCTGGGAAGCAGATCGACATAAGCGCGGCAGATGCTATTTCCCGCGGCGGCTTCGAGCACGACATCGTCGAGCAATTCGACCGCACAGGGCAGCGTGGAAAGGATGCCCGCCAGCGAATCCATCGCCGCCTCGACAGACGCGAACGAGACGACGGCCAGGCCTTTGTGCGTCGGCACAGGGTGGAGCTTGAGCGTGGCCTCGACGACGGCGGCCAGCGTGCCCTCGGCGCCGCAGACGAGGCCCGAGAGATCGAGGTCTTCGATTTCGACGCCGCGATCGAGCTGCTTGCGGATCAGGTCGAGCCCGTAGCCCGCGTTGCGTCGCAGCGTCCTGGGAAAGCGCTGGCGTATCGGCTCGGCATAGCGTGAGCAGATCTCGGCCACGCCCAGCGCCAGGCGGAGCGCCGTCTTGTCGCGCCGGCCGGCGCCGTGGGTGAGCACGGTGCGGTGGCCGGTGGTGAGCACGACATCGACGGCGCTGACGTTTTCGCTCGTTCGGCCATAGACGATCGACCGCGCGCCCGCGGCGTTGTTGCCGATGCATCCGCCGACGGTGGCCTGGGCGACCGTCGCGGGGTCGGGGGCAAAGAGCAGGCCCGTGTTGCCCTTGGCGAGGCGGAGGTTGAGTTCTTCGAGCGTGATGCCGGGCTGGACACGGCATCGGCGCTGCTGCGGGTCGATCTCCAGCACGCGGCGCATGTGCTTGGAGGTGTCGACGACAACGGCGAAGTTGGTGCATTGCCCGGCCAGGCTTGTTCCGCCGCCGCGCGGGAGCACGCCGATGCCCGCCGCGGCGCAATAGGCGAGCACCTGCTGAATGTCGTGGGCGTCGGCGGGCATGACTACGCCGACCGGCTCCTGCTGATAGATCGACGCGTCGGTGGAATAGAGCAGCCGGTGGTGACGGTCGAAATAGACCTCGCCCTTGACCAGCTTGCGCAGGTCGGCCTCGATCCGCGCGCGGTCGAGGTTGATGTGGGCCGCAGGTGAGGGCGAAGGGTTGCCGGCGACGTGAAGCGAAAGCGCCATGGGTATCAATCGAGAGCGAAGGGGCACGTGCCCGCGGCCAGCGCGGGGATACTCAATCTAGCCTGCGGCGGTCGACGCTCAAACCGGTCGGGCGACATGCCCGGGCCGGGCTGCACGGGGCCTTGATATCAGGGCGGCCAGGGCGGAGGGGCGCGCCAAGTGCCGAGGTGCGCCCGGCGAGGAGGGCGCCCGGGGCGACCGGTCACGCATGTTTCCGCGCGTCGGTGGCGGCGATGATCTCGCTCACGCCTTTCTGGTTGAAGCCCTTGAAGCCGGCATTGCGCTCGAGGTTTTCAAGATGAGAGCCCAGGGCGCCGCTCTGCCGGAACTGGGTCGCCTGTTCCTGGTTGATCTGCCCGCGCTCGAGCAGGGCGGACAGCCGGTCGGGGTTGACCTTCCACCGCTCGCCTTCGGTAAAGGCTTGTCGCAGGTGGGGGAAATCGGTGAAGGGCTTCATCATCTTGATGCTCGCTTCCGATTCGAGCTGGGTGCGGAGCGAGTCGAAATCGAACATGCATTCGAGGTGGTGCATGCCCGCCTGGAGAAAGCTGTCGCCGTGCAGGGCGCACCACAGCCCGACGGTGGCGAGCTGGTCCCGCGGCGGAAGCGGCTCGTGGGCGAAGTCGGCAAACAGCTCTTCGGGCGCCAGGTCGACGTCGTTAAACGTGATGATGCCCGTGATCGGCTGCTCCAGGATCTGCGCGCCCCAGCCCGCCTGCGCGCCGGCATGGTAGCGCTCGCGACAGACGAAGCCGAGCTTCTCCCACACCGCGATCAGCGACACAAAATTGCGGCGCGAGCAGCGGTAGGTGTGGTGATCGTGATTGGCCCAGCCGAGGCCGAGGCGGTTTTGCCGGGCGTATTGCACCTGGGCCGCCCGGTTGCGGGCCATCCAGAAGCGGCGTTCGGCTTCGAACCACAGATCGCAGGTGCGGTCGACGCCCAGGTCGGCGATGGCCGCATCGATGAGCTTGTTGGCATGGGCAAAGCCCTCGGCGTCATCGGCGAAGTCGCGCCGCCTGAGGCGGAAGATCTCGGCGTGCATCAGCACATGTGCCGCTTCGCGCGGGGAGACCACGGGCACATCAAAGCCCTTGTAGCCGTGACGCTCGATCACCCACAGGCCCGCCTCGTTTTCGACGCTGATTCGGGCGCGGCGCGTGAGGCCCAGCGGCTGACCTTCGATGCAGGTGCCTTCGAGCCGGTGGGCGGCGATGTAGTCGGCCACCGAATCGACCTTGACGTAGATCGCGCTGCCTGCCTCGGTCGACAGCCTCACGCGGGGGAACATCGCGCCGGGATGTACGACGACACCTTCGATCGGGCCCGAGCGATCGCGGTCGGGCACGAACCCGGTCGTGGCCAGCTCGGCGCGGATCGTCGGCGTGTCGTGTACGTGGATCGAGTCGAGCCAGTCGAAGAGCCGTGTGCCCGCGACGTCGTGCATGGCGGACTTGAGCGCCCGCGCGGCGCTGTTGCGCGAGAGGACGTCGTCGAGCAGGCGCATGAGCAGCCGCTCGGCGTCGGGCTGGGGAGACCAGTTGAACTGCTCGAGCGGATTTGCGGCCGAACCGGCGGCGGCAACGTTGGGAGCGGCGGTGGTGGTCATACCGACATTATAGATCGGGACGAGCGACGTCACACCGCGATCGGGCGCCCCAATAATCCTCCGGCTAAGCCGGCCGGATCACGAGCACCCAGTCGGGCGCGGTGTCGTCGATGGGCGGCGCGAGCGAGGCCGATGCGGGCGACCCCAGTGCGGCCCCGGTCACGCTCTGCACCACCGCGCCCGAAGCCGGGTTGATCCACTCGACCAGCGCGCGGGCCGGGTCGATGCCCAGCACGATCCAGTCGATCTGCACCGACAGCCACACCGGGAGGTAGGCCACGCCGATCCGGCCCCGGCGGAACATCGCCTTGTGCACGAAGGCAAGCTGCTCGTGCGTCACCGTGGCGTCTGTCCGCAGCCATTGCTCGCTGGGCGAGGCTTCGCAGAGTCGGTGTGTCTGCCACAAACGCCTGACATGCTGCACCTGCCATGCCCCGGGCAGCTCGATCGCGTCGCGCCAGCTGCGCCTTGCGCGGTTGATCGGCTCGCGGTCGGGGTCGCCCGGCACGCACATCTGCCAGACGGGATGACAGCCGTAGGTGTGCCCCGCGGCGCCCGCGAAGACGGCGCGCCATGCCGCTTTGCGCGTGTCATAATCGTCGAGATAGCCCGCGATGCCCCGCCAGTTGGGACTCATCGCGCCGTGGTCTTCATAGCCCGGCTCGCCGTCGATGGTGGGCTTGACGGGCGTGAGCGTGCGGTCGTGGGCAATCATGCGCCAGTTGGGCACATCGCGCCCGCTGTGGCCCGACTGGTTCATGTTGAAATCGAGCCAGTCGAAGTCGTGCACAAACTTGGCCGACCCCTGCCCGCCCGGCGGGTGAAACGTGATGAGCTGATGCGGGCATTCGCGCCGCAGCGCCCGACCCATGGCATCGACCACCGCGTAATGCAGCGGCGTATCGAGGGTGCGGTCGCCGCCGGTGACCCAGATGATCGGCAGATCGCGATAGCGCCGCGCGAGAAACGTGGCAAAGGCGTCGCTGTTCTCGGGCGTGAAGACCTCGGGGCCCTTTCCCCAGCGCGCCATGTTGAATTTGTCTCCCCAGGTCGGCAGCAGGGCGGTGTAGATGCCCAGCCGCGCGGCCTCGGTGATGATCCAGTCGACATGGGCAAAGTATTCCTCGTTGGGCCGGGTCGGATCGAGGTCGATGAAGGGGAGCTCGCCATACCGGTTGGGCACGCGCAGGCCGTCCATCTCGGCCAGCGCCACCGCCTGCACGGCGTTGAACCCCTGCCGCGCCCGCACCGCGAGATAGTGGGCCGCCTCGTCACGGTCGAGCCGGTGGAACAGCTCCCATGCGGTGTCGGCGAGATAGAAAAACGGCTCACCCGACACCGTCTCAAGGTGTCGGCGGCTGGACGCGACGCGGAGTTGGGGCAGCGGTGTCATGGTTGCCTGCGAGCTTACCAGCCCGCACGCCGATCGTCGCGATCGGCTACCGACGCCGGGGCGGCATGATCTGCCCGTCGGCCGGCGATCCATCGTCTGCCGATCTCTCGCCGGTGGAGCTGGGCTCTGCCGACCCGTCTTCTGCCGACCCGTCTTCTGCCGATCTGTCCTTTGCCGGTGGCCTCTGGCAGAATCCCGGGTATGCAGGCACTTCTCGTGGCCGTCCTCTCGGCGGTGGCGTTTCTTGTCGCGTATCACACCTATGGCCGGTGGCTCGGCTCGCGGATTTTCCGCCTCTCGGCCGAGGCGATCTGCCCGTCGGTGGCGTTCAACGACGGCAAAGACTTTGTCCCCACGCCCCGCTCGGTGGTGTTCGGCCATCACTTCACCAGCATCGCCGGCACGGGCCCGATCGTCGGCCCGGCCATCGCGGTGATGTGGGGGTGGCTGCCGGCGCTGCTGTGGGTGATCTTCGGCTCGATCTTCATCGGCGCGGTGCACGACCTGGGCGCGCTGGTGGTGAGCCTGCGCAACCGCGGCCAGACCGTCGGAGACATCGCCGGGCGGGTGATGAACGGGCGGGTGAGAATCCTGTTCCTGTGCGTGCTTTTCCTGTGCCTGACGATCGTGCTGGCGGTCTTCGGGCTGGTGATCGCCAGCGTGTTTCAGTTTTACCCCAGCGCGATTTTCCCGTGCACGGTGCAGATCCCCATCGCCGTGGCGATCGGCTGGTGGCTCCACCGGCGCGGACAGAGCCTGCTGGTGCCGTCGCTGATCGCACTGGTGCTGATGTATCTCACCGTCGTCTTCGGCGATGTGGGGATACTCGGCACCGTCAACGCCGCCATGGCTCGCTGGCCGCTGTGGGTGTGGGTGGTCTTGCTGCTGCTCTACAGCTACATCGCCAGCGTGCTGCCGGTGTGGGTGCTGCTCCAGCCGAGGGATTACATCAACTCGCTCCAGCTGATCAGCGCACTGGGGCTGATCCTGGTGGGGTTGATCGCGGCTGCTTTCGTGGGCGGCGCGCCGCCTGTCGAGGGCGCCGCGCGGCCACCGCTGGAGATCGTCGCGCCCGTGGTGAACTGGAGCCCGAGTGGGGCGCCGGCCATGCTGCCGTTTCTGTTTATCACGATTGCCTGCGGCGCCATCAGCGGCTTTCACTGCCTGGTCAGCAGCGGCACGAGCTCCAAGCAGTTGCGGAGCGAATCCGACGCCCGCTTCGTCGGCTATGGTGCGATGATGACCGAGGGATTTCTGGCGGTGCTGGTGATCCTCGCCTGCACTGCGGGGCTGGGGTTGGGCAATCCATCCCCTGCCATGCTGGCTGTTGCCCCCGCAGAGCCCATCGTCGGTCGACAGGCCTTCGAGCTGCAGTACACCACGTGGCAATCCGCAGCCGGCCTGAGGCACACCGTCGGCGCGTTCGTCAACGGCGCGGGCAACTTCGTGGCGGCGCTGGGCATTCCCGCCTCGGTGGCCACGGCGCTGATGGGCGTGCTCGTTGCCAGCTTCGCGGGCACGACGATGGACACCGCCTGTCGGCTCCAGCGGTATGTCATTCAGGAACTCGCCTCGGCCATCGCCACCGCCCCTGACGGCTCGCCTCGGGCGGGGGCGCCGATGGTGTCGTGGTTGCGCAACGCCCACGGTGCGAGCCTCTTTGCCATCGTCACCGCCGGTGCGATGGCGGCCATTCCGCCCGCGGGGGAGGCCTGGTCGCTCGCGGGGGCGGGCAAGGGCGGCATGCTCCTGTGGCCGCTGTTTGGCGCCACCAACCAGTTGCTGGGCGGGCTGGCATTCATGGTCATCCTGTTTTACCTCTGGCGTCGCGGCGGGATCATCTGGTTCCTCGTTGTGCCGATGGCGTTCATGCTGGTGATGCCCGCCTGGGCGATGCTCAGCGAATTGCCTGTCTGGATCGACCGGCAACGGTGGGTGCTCGTGGGCGTGGCCGTCGCGACGCTGCTGCTCGAGCTCTGGATGATCGTCGAGGCGGCGCTGATGTTCCCGCGGGTCAGAAATGTTCTCGAAGGCGAGGACGGCCCGCAGGGTTTTGTTGCACTGCCCGCCTCGCCCGAGCAGGGCGCCGGCGGCTGAAGACATCGATGGGTCGCGGCGCGTTGCGTGCACCATCCGATGCTATCGCATCGCCATCGACGGGCCCGGGCGCTGTTGCGAAAACCGGTTCACCGTGACGTGTGCCGCGCTTGCCCCTACACTCGCGGCCCATGAAGCAGAAAACGGTTCATCGCCTGGCCACCCTTCTCATGGGCGGCAAAGGCGGCGCCGGCGTCACCGCCGATCTGGGCCTGCTGATCGCCCGTGTGTCGATCGGGCTGTTCACGGCGCTCGGACACGGCTGGGGCAAGGTCTTTCCGCCCGGCGGCTTCGGCCCGGACGAACAGATGATCAGCGGCGTGCGCGCGATGGGATTTCCGCTGCCGACGTTCTTCGCCTGGTCGGCCTCGCTGTCAGAGCTACTCGGCGGATTGCTCCTGGCGCTGGGGCTGTTCACCCGCCCGTCGGCGCTCTTCGTGGCGATCACGATGTTCATCGCGGCGTTCGTCGTCCACGCCGATGCGCCGCTGTTTGGCCCGCCGCCCAACAAGGAATACGCGCTGCTGTTCTTCATCCCCGCGGTGATGTTTATGTTCACCGGGCCCGGCCGATTCAGCATCGACGCGTCGCTGCGAAGGCAGGTCGACAGCCCACGCTATAACCTCAGCTCCTACCGCTGATCGCCTTCGCCCGGGGGTAGTATCCCTGTCAGCAGGCGCCCCGTAGGCCGGCTCCCCGGTTGCAGGACCAGAGTGTGTCCGCTGCGGTGGCCGCTCACGCGGATGACACCGTCAGGGTGAATTTCGATCCTGACCGCGCCATGTTCGCCCGTTCGAATCAGCGGCACGCCCGCGGCCCGTGCAATGGCCGCGAAGGTCTGCTGAGACCCGCTGGGCGTCTGGTCGTCGCTCGCCACGATGACCTCGGGCGAAGCCTGATCGATGAACCGCCGCGTCGAGCTTTCGGCGCTTCCGTGGTGGGGCGCGACCAGCACATCGCAATCGATCGACCGATGTCCGCGCAGGATCGCCGAGAGCGCGTGTTCCTCGATGTCGCCGGTGAAGAGCACCTGCCGGCCGTGGACGCTCAGTCGAAGAACCAGGCTGGCGTCGTTGGCCGTGGGAGGCGGGTCGAAGCCGGGCCACAGCACCGACATTGTGCCCACCGACATCGCACCGCCAGCCCCCACACCGCCAGCCCCAACACCGGCAGCCCCCATGCCGGCCGCGCCGCTCAGGCCAGGCAGGTCGATCTCGCCTCCCTCCGCGGTGAGGGTGAGCGTGGTTCCGTTCGAGCGACACACGGCTTCGATCTGCTCATACGCCCGCTTCTGGTGCCGCGCGAAGTGTTCGCCGACCGTCAGCTCTCTCACGGCAAACCGCCTCACCAGCGGCTCGGCCGCGGTGAGATGGTCAAAATCGCCATGGGTCAGGATCAGCCGATCGATACGGGCGATGCGACGGTGCCGCAGGAACGGTTCGATGGTGGTGCGATAGACGTCGGCCTGTGTCGATGACCCTGCGTCGATGACGGTCACGCCACCGGGTGTTTCGATCACCGCACACTGCCCCGCGCCGACCGACAGCAGCGTGATGGTGGTGTCGGATGTGTCGCGCGGCCAGAGATAAGGCCACGCCAGCAGACCGCTGATCGCCAGCAGCGGCGCGGCCATCGTCGGCAGGCGCGGCGGCGAGGGCTGACGCCGATCGGATCGTCGGCCGCGCTCGAAACGGCAATCTCGCCCAGACTGTCGATGCCGCTCGACCGGCCGCGGGGCGGATCGCCGCCCCGATGCTCCGACCGTAGGCCGGCCAAAGCAGCAGCGCCGCGTAGGCCACCACCAGCCATGCCGGGATCGCGCCGCTGGCGACATCGCTCGCGGGCAGGCGGGCCAGCCACCGTGCGGCGGTGATCGTCGCCTCGGCGGGGAGGTTTGCCAGCCATGCCCATGCGCCCGCGAGCGGCCAGACCACGATCGTCAGCGCCACCTTGGCCAGCGCCGCGACCAGGGTGAGATAGACCAGCGGAGACAGCAGCACGCTCGCCCAGACCGCCCATGGGTTGATCTGTCCGAAGTGGGCCGCCACGACCGGCGCCGAGACCGCCCATGCCACCGCCGCCCCTGCGATCGGCACCCGTATCCACCGCATCCAGCGGCGCGCCACCGCACCGCGGGTGAAAGGCTTGAAATGGTCGGCCACCGCGAGATCGACGTCGTCGAAGCGGCTCCACCAAGCCGTCACGCGCGGCGTCAGCGTCACCAGCCCGAGCACGGTCAGGAACGTCAACTGAAACCCGGGGGAATGGAGCGCCAGCGGTGCGACGGCCAGCATCGCGATCAGGCAGGCGCTCAGCAGGTTAACCAGCCCGACCTCGCGTCGCATCAGCACGCCCGCCGCGATGACCGCCGCCAGCAGCACCGAGCGTCCCACCGGCGCCGACGGAACCACCAGCAGACCGTAGATAACCACAAAGCCCAGTGTGCCCGCCGTCACAACCCGCGGGTGCAGCCGCAGCAGGCGCCCCAGCCCATAGACCACGCCCGCCAGCACGCCGATGTGCATGCCGCTGATGCTCAAGTGGTGGCTGGCACCGATGGTGCGGAAGTCTTCTTCGAACGCGGCCCCGGTGATATCGCGCTGGCCTGTCAGCAGCGCGCCCAGCAGCATCGACGCCGGGCGCTGCGGATCGGCCTGGCCGGCGCTCAGCACGGCCTGAAAGGCGCGCCTCGCGCCGTCGAGCAGCGAGCGCCGGCCGATCTCGACAACCTCCACCGCGCTGGCATGCGAGGCGGTCAGCCGGCCCGCCACGCGGCGACGGGCGTAGTGCTCGGCCCAGTCATAGCCGCCGGGGTTGTCGGGGGGCTCAAATCGCGTGAGCCTGCCGGTCACGCGGACAGTCATTCCCTGCGACAGCGGAGGCAACCCTGATCCGACCGACAGCAGCACCGTACCGCTGCACGACCGACGCCCGCCTGCGGTTTCGACCGCCGTCACCCGCGCGAGGGCGCTCTGGCGGGTCGAGGGCCTGCCAAACTGCTCGCGTTGGGTCACCCGCACCGGTTCGACGATCACCACATCGACGGTCGCCATCGCCGGATCGGGGCCCATCAGGCGGCCGACATGATCGGCCGGGAAGGCAAACCGCTCGGCCTGAGCCAGCGCCAGCCCGGCTGACACGATCGCCAGCGCCAGGCATGCCGCGCCGAAAAGCCGAGCGGCCCGGGTCGCCGACGCCGCCCCGAGTGTCGTGCCGAATGTCGTGCCGATTCTGCCCGCGGCCAGCGCCGCCGCCGCGAGGAGGAGTGTCAATACAGTCCATACAACCGGCACGATCGGTATCGCCTGATGCAGCGCGATCCCGGTGCACATCAGCAGCGCCGCGGGCAGCAGCGGGGCGGGCATGGCCGGTGGCCTGTCCTCTGCCGGGCTGGCTGATGCGGGCGGCGCTGGAGTCGCTGGCTGCACGCTCATCAGCCTATCGCGCCGACTTTCCCACACCACCGCTCAGGGGTGCGTCGCAAGTAACCAACGCCCGCCCTTGCATGTCGGGCGGCGCGGCATGACGATGATCCCGGTTCAAACATGACCTCTGAGGTGTCCAGTCAAAAGCCAGTTCGGCTCGGTGTCATCGGTGTCGGTTACCAGGGAACCAAGCACGTCGCATACCTCGCGGCCGGCGAGGTGCCCGGGGCGGTGCTCACCGCCGTCAGCGATATTGACCCCAGGCGCATTCAAGCCGCCAAAGCGACGATGGGCGACCGCGTTCGCTATTTCGATAGCGCCGGCGCGCTGATCGCCAGCGGCGAGTGCGACGGCGTGCTGATCGCCACGCAGCATTACGATCACCCTGGCATCGCGGCCGAGGCCTTCGCCGCCGGGCTGCATGTGCTGAGCGAAAAGCCGCTGGGCGTGCACACGCGCCAGGTCAGGCAGATGCTCGACGCCGCCGCCCGAAGCGGCAGGGTCTTTGCCGTCAACTACAACCAGCGAACCCTCGCGGTCCACCAGCGTCTGCGCGAGCTTGTCCGCTCGGGCCGGCTGGGCTCCATCCGGCGAACCCACTACACCGTCACCCACTGGGTCCGCACCCATGCCTATTTCGCACAGGATGCCTGGCGCGGCACATGGGCGGGAGAGGGCGGCGGCGTGCTGATCAACCAGTGCCCGCACAACCTCGACCTGATCCAGTGGGTCTGCGGCATGCCCTCGCGCGTCAGGGCGTTTTGCGGGTTTGGCCGACATCATCGCATCGAGGTCGAAGACGAGGTGACGGCCTTTCTCGAATACCCCTCCGGCGCGACCGGCACATTCCACACGTCGACCGCCGAGATCCCGGGTGTCAACCGGCTCGAGATCGTCGGCGAGCGCGGGCGCGTCGTGCTCGATGACGAAAAGCTCACCTTCGTCGAGACCGATAAGTCGATCCACGAAGTGCTCAATCAAAACGTGATGCGGGTCACCGATCTCAAGACCACCGTGCACGACCTGACCGTCACGGGCGGCGCGCATCATGTCGGGATCACCACCAACTTTGTCAACGCCATCCGTCACGGCGAGCCGCTGCTGAGCCCGGGGGCCGACGGGCTGTGGGGCCTGATGCTTGGCAACGCCATGCTCTTGTCGCAGTGGACGGGCGATTGGGTCGATATACCCATCGACGACGATCTGTTCTACCAACTCCTCAAGCAGCGGATCGACGGTCAGGCTCCGCCGACAGACAAACCCGCGCGGCACCGGTGACGGAAAAGACCATGGGCCCACCCACCACGCCAGCATCTGCAATCGCACGCCGGCGTCGGAAGACGCGCGGTCTTTGCCTGCTGGCAATCCTGCTTGCGATCAGCGGGTGTGCCGCGCGGCGCGGCCCGACCGGCGCCGCGCCATCCGGCCGACTCGACACCGACGCGAGCGGGGTTCAGGCTGCCGAGGTCTTGCCGCCGGACCAGCGTCCATCCCAGACGAGTGACCCCGCCCGGGCTGCCGGTGCCCCCGCACAGTCTGCCGGTGCCCCAGCACAGTCTGCCGGTGCGACCGGTTCCGCCGCGCCGACTCCCGTCACACCCGACTCAGCCCTCGCGCCAGCTGCGGGCCCCAAGCCCGTTGCCCCGGGGAGGCGACCCGCGTCGCTCCCGGCCGACGAGGCCGTGGCGCTGCCGCAGTATCGCATCAGCCTTGTCCGTGTCGGGGTGCGTGATCTCGATCGGGCGGTTGCGTTTTACCGCGACGTGCTTCACTTCGATTCGCCCGCAGGCATCGACGACGGCCGGGTGCGCATGATCGCAGGCGACCAGCGGGTCGAGCTGGTGTTGATCGATCCCGCCGAGCCCGTGGGCGGCCGACTGGCGTTCGAGCTCTCGGCACACGATCTCGAAACGGTGTCGGCCCGTGCTGCCGGCTGGGGCGCGGTGGTGGCCGGTGGGGTGCTGACCTCGCAAGGCGGGCGTCGCTACATCGATGTCCGCGATCCCGACGGCAATGTCCTGCGAATCGTCGAAGAGCGGTAGCGTCGTCGGCCGGCGGTCTTGTTTCAGAAGGGATCGGGGAAGCCCATCTCCCGGCGGCGCTTGCGCAGGTCGATCAGGAACTGGCCGGTCCGTGCCTGCACCTCGGGCGACTGCTTCGACACGAACCTCCTGATCTCGCGTTTGAATTCGTCGGGCCCGGGCAGCTTGAATGCGCCGGGATTAATCCTCTTCTGCCCCTGCTCGATCAGCACCAGCGTCGAGAGATAGCCGGTACGCTTCAACTCCGACTGCTCGTAGAATTTGGTCAGAAAAGTCTGGAACAAGCTGCCGGTGATCTGCTGATACTCGGGCATCTTGCGGAGATTGTCGTCGATCCGCCGCGACGCGGGCGTTTCGTTCATCAGGATGGCGATCAGCTCTTCGAAGGTCTTGCTCTCGAGCCTCTGCTGCACGACCCGGACATACGCCGACTTGTCCCAGGGCATGAGGCGGTCGAAGTCGTCTGTGCCGATGTATTCCAGCGCCTCGTTAAACGCGAGCTGCGACGCATCGGGCACCTTGGGGTAGGTCGCCCAGACATAAATCGCCCACGACAGCGCGACAGCCATGGCCGCGCCCAGCGTGCCACCGACGATGCGGAGGATGAGCTTGCGGCGACTCGACCGCGGGTTGTCGGGCGTGGAAGATGACATATCCACTCCTTGAGGGTTCACGGTTCGGAGAGACTGTCGGTCGGGGCGTTTCGCCCGAGAAAGTCTTCGACGTGACCGTCGACGAAAAGCCAGTTCAGCGGCACCTCGCCGTAATGAAACCGCCGGTCGGCGTCCCACAAGATCGGCACTTGCGTCGGCGACTTAAACACCTTCCACAAGACCGTCTGCTTGAGCGGCGTGGTGGCCAGCTCTTCATAATAGTAATAGCTCGTTCCCCCGCCCGGGCCGCGCGGGGCTGACGCACCCGGCGGGATCTGCGCCGCATAGGCGGCCTCCTGAACGGCGAAGAGCGATTGCTCGTCGCCCGTGTCGCCCGGGCACTGGAAGACACGCTGCTGCCCGGCAAGGTGCGGCGCCAGCAGCACCGGCAGCGCGATGTAATGCCCCGAGTTGACCGACGGCAGTCCGGGCGACCACGGATACCGCCCCGCGTTCTCGTTCAAATACATCTGAATCGCCTGCCCGATCTGCTGCATCTGGGCCTTGCAGGTGGTGGCCCGTGCCTGAGCCCGGGCCCGACCCAGGGCAGGCAGAAGCAGCGCGATCAGCACCCCGATGATGCCAATCACCACGAGCAACTCGACCAGCGAAAAGCCGCGTCGGCTCGGGCGGGCGGGGCAAAGCGGGTTGGCCGGTCGGTGTGTCATGGTTCAAACGAGCAGGGCGATCTCGCTGCGATCCGCCAATCGCACCCGAGCCGCCCGCTGTGGGCGAAACGCCTGCCTCACCCGTCGCGCCGGCCGAGGTGAGCCAGCGGACTAAACGGCTCGAACGAAACGGGGCGAATGAAACGGCTCGAACGAAACGGGCCGAACGATCATCGTCGGCTCGCGTCTCGCGGCTGATCGACATTCGCTGCCGACCGGGGATGATAGGGGCCGTTCCGCGGGCTGGCGCGGCGGTGCGGCAACAGGCCGCGGGTGCTACGCCGGTTGTCGCCGATTTTGAAAGCAGAGCATGACCGCCAAACTCTCCCCGTACCCCCGCCCCTGCCGTCAACCCGTCTCCGCCTGCAGCGCCCTCAGTGGGACCGCTGCGACGGGCGCTGCCCGCAGCAGCCTTGCGCCGAGCGGACGCCCGAGCCCCGGGATCGCCCATGCCGGCGTCGCCGCCTTCGGAATCGCCGCAATTCAAGTCGGCCTGATTCAACTCACCCCGATACAACTCATCCCGATTCAGCTCACCCCTATTCGACTCAAACTGACTCGGCTCGTCCTCGCCAAGCTGGCACTGATCCGGCTCGCTCTGATCGGGTTCGCGCTGGCCGGGCTCACCCTCTGCTGCCTCGGCGGCGCGGCAGCCCTCGGCCAGACGCCGGGGCCGGCCGCTGATCCAGCCTCGCCCGCGGACGCGGCACCGGTGAACCCGCCGCCAACTCAAACCCCGCCAACTCAAGCCGCGCCGCCACCGGCCGAGCCCACCGCCACCCCTCCGGCGAGCGCGACACCCGCCAATTCTGCGGCCGCCTCCGACGCCGCGCAAGCCAATCCGCCGCAACCGGCGCCGCCGACGGTCATTGTGAATGTTCCTGACCCAGACGCGGGCGGGCTCGAAGACACCCGCTTTGCCCAGGTCGCGCGCGGGGAGCGGGTGGTGACGCTGGACGAACTGCTCACGATCGGGTTCTGGGCCGACAGCATCCGTGAACTGGCCGTCGCCCTGATCGCGCTGGTGCCGCGGGTGATGGTGGCGATCGTCTTCCTGATCATCGCGTATGTCGCCTACCGGGCCGCCCGGCGGGTGGTCGTCGGCTCGCTCTCGCGCGTCAGCGTCGATTCGTCGATCCGTGAGCTGGTGACGGTTGTGCTCAAGTGGGTCATCATGGGCTTCGGGCTGGTGATCGCATTCAACCAGGTCGGCCTGCCGATCACGGCGCTGCTCGCCGGTGTCTCGCTCATCGGGCTGGCGATCGGCTTTGCCGCGCAGGAAACCATCAGCAACCTCATCGCCGCGGTCGTGATCATCTGGGACAGGCCCTTCAAGGTGGGCGACTGGATCGCCATCGAAGACACCTTTGGAGAAGTGCAGCGGGTGACCTTCCGCTCGACCCGCATCCTCAACCTCGACGGCGAGGTCGTCGTGCTGCCCAACGTGACGATGCTTTCCAGCCGGCTGACCAACCACACCACCCACCCCATCCAGCGGGTCAACGTGGCGGTGGGCATCGCCTACTCGGCCGACATCGACAAGGCACGGCAGGTGCTGCTGGGGCTGGTGAAGGACGACCCGAGCATCGAAAAAGACCCGCCCCCCCGCGTGCACGTGGTGGCGCTGGGCAGCAGCAGCGTCGATCTGGTTCTGCGGTTCTGGATCAAGGACGAGAGCGAGCAGAACCTCCGCGAGTGGGAGTTCCTCGAAAGGGCGAAGAAAGCCCTCGACGCCGCGGGCATCGCGATCCCCTTCCCGCACCTGCAGCTGCTGCTGGAGCAGACCGACGCGGTGAAGACGCTCGCCGGACGGAACGGTTGAAGCGGGCGATCAGTCGCGCCGCCGACGAAGCAGCAATGCCGCCGGCGCAACCCACCCGACCGCCCACGGCTCGGGGATGGCGACGAGGGGATCGGTCACGATGATGGTGTTTAGACCGTTGATCGTGGTGGCAAGAACGATCTGGCCGAGGTTGTTGTAGTCGAAGAACTCTGGCAGTCGAAAACTAGCTAGGAACAGACTGAGGTCCGGAACCGGCGCGAATGAACCGTCCGGCATGGCGATCATGTCGCCCGCGCTGATCAACGTCGTCAACTCGCCACTGAGCAGATTGAGTGCGGAGATCAAACTGCCGGTGGGGCGCGTCTCCGACAGCAACGCATATCCGGAATCCGTCACCGCAAGTAGAGTGTGCGCCCTGCCCAAGCCGATGTCTAAGAGCGACAGACCATCGGGTCTCAATGCCATTACATAACGTTTTCCTTCTGGCCCAGAAAGTGCGGCCGCGGAAAATCGACCGCTGTCGCTGGACGCAATGCCATTACGATCGGAGAGCCCTGATACGTTGGCTGAAGACGCAAGAGTCGACAACGAGATGATCGGTTAGGGACCGCTTTCCGTGATCGCTGTGATAAACCCCTCCAACCCGCTCCTCTGAACCTGAATCGCTCCATATTGATCGCTGAAGCCGTATTGCTGCCCCTCAAACGTGAAACGATTTCCGGCAGCATCAACGTCCGGCAGAAGCCGATTCCTGCCGTGGTCCCAGACGACATGATGATAAGTGTCCGGTTGTAGGGTACGAGCCTGGAATAGAATCGTCTCCGGGCCCAGATGGACAAAAGTGGGAGACGGTGACAGCAGCCCGTCGCGTCGTATCGTTATGCCCGCGTCAGGGTCGACAGCTCTTGGATCGAATAATGGTTGCCTGTCGCCTGGGGCTTCGATCGTTGATCGAAGCAGCACGTTGTAGCTGCTCGGGGTTATGGCGGTCCACAGAAGCGTGTCAAACCGCGATACCTCAGTAAGAGTGCTGCTATTGTAACCAGCAGACGATACGGTGCTTTCTGCCAGGAGCTCACCACTTGCTGAGAACGTTTCTATACCGGGCCCGACACTCGTGCCAAATACGACGGCGGTTGTTCCCTTGTTATTCATCCTGATGTCGAATCCAGTGTAGGTGGCGGGTCGGCCGCGACTGGGCGGGAACAGAATGGGATCGGGCGTGTCGAGGGATGTGCGAATGGGTTGAAAAGCGTCTTCCTGAAACAGCCATGCGCCAGACACGCTAGTGAAGGGAGCGGTCATTTGTCGAGCCACTCCACTGAACCCGATCCGCCCGTCATCAGCAATGGTTGGACGAACGATCTCGGTCAGTGGACGATCCCCCAATCCCGGAAGCGTCATACCCGCCTGCACGAGCACGCGGGGTGCAGCGGCGGCGTCATCTGGCGACACAAGAGCGCAGAGCACCGCAGTCAACGGCATCGCCGCGAGGGCGAGCGCAGCTGTACGTGAGGCACGGCTCACAAGACCTTCCTGCGGGGTAGCGGGCGCTCCGCTGGTCGAACAGTGGGTGGCATTCATCGGTGCTTCTCCTTCTCATGTCGAGTCATCGGGCTTTGGGGCGCCGGGGGCTTCGAGGCGGCCACGCGGCCCGAGGCTCGCGATCATTGGAACAAATTGTTTCAGCGGGGGATGTCGCAGAACCGCAGCGTCGGCCGGCACGCCGCGCAATGTTCGGCGGGTGGGCTTTCGTCTAGCAGGATTCTGCGTGGGTCTGGCTTTGCCCCCGCCGTCAGACTTCAGTGAGTTTACCGGGCACGAGCGCAAAGCTAAAGAGGATTTATCTTCTGCCCCGCGTCGCACGGCACGGAAAGTCGCGCTTTGGGCTTGTCGGGGCGGTGAGGGCATGGGTACATTCCCCTCACCGCTTCGGCGGGCGTCACGTGGCTCGAACAGGCTGGCGCAGGTTAGCCTGCCGGTTTACTTCCGGTCGGCCGTCCAACTCGTCTGGCTCGGACCTGCGCCCGTCAGGGCTGTCGCTGGCGCTTCATAAGTGACGGTGCGAGCGGGCATTGGGTTGTGCAGCGGCTCATTCCGGGGTTGGGGTGGTGGTCGGGAGCGTGCGTGAGGGGGGGCGAGGTTGGTCGGGGGTTCAGGTGATCTGGCAGGGTGTCGCCGCGCCTCGCCGGTTGGTGGGCGTTTTCGGCGGCGCGCGTGATGGTGTCGACGGTGCCCACATCGGCGTCGACAAAACCGGCCGAGGCGGTGTCGGGCAGCGGTGCTGCTCAGGCTGTGTCGGTTGAGCCGGCGTTGACCGTAGCGGGCGTTGCCCGAACCTGTTGCCCGCGTAGGGTGTATGACTAGGTGGGTCGCGTTGCATGCGTCGACACGCTGCGGCACCGACGGCCGACGGGCGTACAATTCTGTTGAGGTAGCGGATGGCACGACAGCAAAAGAAACTCGGCGAGATCCTGGTTGACCTTGGCATTCTCCAGCAGAAAGAGGTGGCCAAGGCGCTCGAGGTCGCCAAGCAGAAGAACCAGCGGATCGGCGAGGCCCTGATCGACCTCAAGCTCGCCACCGAAGCCAACGTCTACAAGGCCCTGGCCGCCCAGCACGGCATGGAATATGTCGAGCTCGACCGCAAGATCGTTCCCGCCAACGCCGCTCAGCTTGTTCCCGAAGAGTTGATGCGCAAATACACCATCATTCCGCTCGGCGTCGACGGCGGGCGCATCCGCCTCGCGATACACGACCCGCTCAACCTCGAGATGCTCGACATCCTGCGGTTCCGCCTCAACAAAGACATCAAGACGGTTCTCTCTCCCAAGACGCGGATCAAGAGCGTGATTGACGAAGTGCTGGGCAGCGGCGGCGCGGCCGGCGGCGGCGCCCCAGGCACGATGGACAAGACCATCGACCGCCTGCGCAACAGCCTCGACAAGTCGCTCGATAAATCGGTAGACCGTTCGATCGACAAGTCGATCGACGTCGCCGGCGTCGGCGAAGACGACGGGTCGGCCGACCCCACGCAGGCCCCGATCATCAAGCTCGTCCACGCGATGATCGCCGAGGCGGTGAGGAACCGCGCGAGCGATATCCACATCGAGCCGATGAAGGACCGCGTCCGCGTGCGCTACCGCATCGACGGGGAGTGCGTGGAGCGCGACCGAATCCCGCTGCGGATGAAAAACCCGCTGATCTCCCGCGTCAAGATCATGGCGGGTATCGACATCGCCGAGAAGCGACTCCCGCAGGACGGCCGAATCAAGATGCAGGTCGACAAGCAGCAGATCGACTTCCGCGTGAGCTCGCTGCCGGCCTACCACGGCGAATCGGTCGTGCTGCGTATTCTGCGCCCCGACAGCGTGCGCATCGGCATTCAGAACCTCGGCTTCGAAGAGGAAGACTACCGGGCGTTTCAGAAGATCATCCGCCGGCCAAACGGCATCTTCCTGGTGACCGGCCCGACCGGCTCGGGCAAGACCACGACGCTCTACGGCGCGCTCAACGAGCTCAACCGCCCCGACCGCAAGATCATCACGGCCGAAGACCCGGTCGAATACAACTTCACCGGCATCAACCAGTGTCAGGTGAGAGAGGCGATCGGGCTCAAGTTTGCCAACATCCTTCGTGCGATGCTCCGCCAGGCGCCCAACATCATCCTGGTCGGCGAAATCCGCGACATCGAGGTGGCCGAGGTGGCGATTCAGGCCGCCCTCACCGGTCACCTCGTCTTCAGCACGCTCCACA
>CAZBOE010000058.1:0-251 GCA_964493365.1 uncultured Tepidisphaeraceae bacterium
TGTCGCGCATGGTCTCGTCGCCGAACATCTGCGCCAGTTCGCCCAGGATTTGCAGGTGCTGCTCGTTGGCGTCCTTGGGCACCAGGAGCACGAAGGCCAGGGTCACGGGCTGGTTGTCCGGGGCGTCGAATTCGAGCGGCGTCTGCAGGCGGTAGAACGCGCCGCGCGCCTCCTTCAGGCCCTTGATGCGGCCGTGCGGAATGGCGATGCCGCAGCCGAGCGCCGTGGCACCGAGGCGTTCGCGCTCGAAC
>CAZBOE010000058.1:290-568 GCA_964493365.1 uncultured Tepidisphaeraceae bacterium
CGATTTCAGGCCGTAGGCCCCGGCAAACAGGTCGGCGGCGTGTTCGAACAGTTTTTTCTTGCTGGTGAAGCTGAGATCCAGCAGGGTGGTGTCCGTGGTGACAAGGGGAGCGATGAGGTTCATGCCGGTAAGGGGCCGGCTCAGGGGGCCGGCGCGGGCGGATTATACGCCCGGGAACGCGGGGGCGCCCCGGGCGTGGCGCGCTTACAACGCGCTCAGGCGGCGCTTTCCGCCGATGGATGCTGGATGCCGCCGCTGTCCTGGTGGACGTCGGCGGT
>CAZBOE010000058.1:606-823 GCA_964493365.1 uncultured Tepidisphaeraceae bacterium
TGTCGGTCCAGTTTGTCGGCCAGAAGGTCGATGGCGGCGTACATGTTGCCGTCTTCGCTGTGTGCGTGAAAATCGTGGCCTTTGACGTGCAGGGTGGCTTCCACTTTGTGCACCAGCTTTTCCACCTGCATGATGACCGTGACGTTGATGACATGGTCGAAGTGGCGTTTGACGCGTTCGAGTTTCTCGGCAACGTAAGCGCGAATGGCAGGGGTCA
>CAZBOE010000058.1:867-1794 GCA_964493365.1 uncultured Tepidisphaeraceae bacterium
TGGAGCCGCCAAAGTCTGCTGCGGTAAGCCGGAGGAACGGTTGCAGACCCGCCTCCGGGAGCGTTTCGTCACGCTCGATTTCATTGTGGGACGAAAGCGGGGGACATTCAAGCGAGCGGTCCCAAATGCCTGGGCGGTCAGAGGGTGCGCCGCATGTTGGCCGGCGGGATTTGCAGCGATTCGCGGTACTTGGCGACAGTGCGGCGGGCGACGACGATGCCCTGCTGGCCCAGCACTTCGGCAAGCTGGCCGTCGGACAGCGGTTTCTTGCCGTTTTCGGCGGCGATCAGCTGCTTGATCAGGGCGCGGATCGCGGTGGACGAGCAGGCGCCGCCGTTGTCGGTGGCGACGTGGCTGCCGAAGAAATACTTGAGTTCGTAGAGCCCGCGCGGCGTCATCATGAATTTTTGCGTGGTGACGCGCGAGATGGTCGATTCGTGCAGTTCGACCGCGTCGGCGATTTCGCGCAGCACCAGCGGACGCATCGCGACTTCGCCGTGTTCGAAGAAGTGCTTCTGGCGGTCGACGATGGCCTGCGAGACGCGCAGGATGGTGTCGAAGCGCTGCTGCACGTTCTTGATCAGCCAGCGCGCTTCCTGCAACTGGCTGGCGAGCTGGCTGCCGCCGGATTCGCGGTGGCGCGCGAGGATGTCGGCGTACACGCGGTTGACGCGCAGCTTGGGCATGGCGTCGGCGTTGAGGCTGGCGATCCACAGGCCCTTGACCGGGCGCACGTGGACGTCGGGGATGACGGAATGGGTTTCGTCCGCGCTGAACGCCGAGCCGGGGCGCGGGTTGAGCGACAGGATGAGGGCGCGCGCGGCGCGCAGCATGGCGTCGTCGATGCCGAGCATTTTCTTCAGCTTGCCGACGTCGCGTGCGGCGAGCAGACCGAGGTAGTGCGCGGGGAGCCGCATGGCGGTGGCG
>CAZBOE010000058.1:1862-12704 GCA_964493365.1 uncultured Tepidisphaeraceae bacterium
CATGTTCTGCAGGTGTTTCAGCGCGGTTTCGACTTCTTCGGGCTCGAGCTCTTCGAGTTCCCCGGCAAGGCTGGCAGTAATGTCGGCCAGCGGCTGGGTGAGGAAGCCGGCGTCGTCGAGATCGTCGATCAGCGCCGCGACCAGGGTGCGGTCGCGTGCGCCGAGCGGGCTGACGATGAGCTGGTTGAGCAGGTGCTCGCGCAGGCTGGCGCCAGTGACGGCCCCCTGCGCGTAATCGCCGTCTTCGTCCGCGCTGCCGGCGCCGCTGTAATCGTTCCAGTCGGCGTCGTCGAAGCGCGTATCTGCGGCGAGTCCAAAATGATGGTTAATGCAACTTTCGCATTAACAAAAACTCAGCCCTGCGGGATCGATCCGCGGAACTGGCAGGCGCAGGCGGCTTGCTGAATCGAGCGGCCGCGGGGATGCGGTGTGTGGGAGCGGATAGCCGGGGGGCTGCATGTGCGAAGGGGGCGTGAGTGTGGCGTGCCGGGCGTGTGCCCGGCCTTAAACGTGAGTGGCGTCGGGTGACCGCGAGGCGGGCCTGGCGCGGCGGTGTGTCGCGACGGTCGCGGCAGACTGCTTCAACTGACAACGACCCAAGGCCTGCCGGCAGCGGCGCGCCATTGACGGAGATGCTTTGCGCATGAAGACGACGACGACCCATGGTGTGATTCCGGGTGATCCGGCGGCGGTGACTGCCGGTGCGGCGACCAACCCGGGCGCGGCGGTGGCGGAATCGGGCGCGGGCATCAAGGCGAGGCCCGCGGGCGGCCAGAGCCCGCTGGGGCTCGAGCGGGGCGAACAGCAGGGCGTCGACAAGCTGGGCGAGGTGCGGCCGACAGTGCAACCAGCGGTGCAATCAGCGGTGCATTCAGGGGCACGTACGACGGGAGCGTCGCCTGCCGATGTGCCGCAGGCCGGTCGGCGGACCCGCGCCGACGGCGCGACCGAGGCGGTCGACCGCCTGCCGGTGAAGCAGTTTATGTGGGGCGCGGGGATCGAGTGCTCGTTCATCCCGCATCTCAATGTCGATCAGTTCAAGTGGACTCAGCACGACCGGTTCTGGCGCGACGACTTCAAGCGGTTTCGCGAAGAGCTGGGGATGACCTATCTGCGATACAGCCTGCCCTGGCACCAGATCGAGACGAGCAAGGGGCAGTTCGACTGGTCGATGGCCGACGAGCGGCTGGCCGAGTGTGAGAAGCTGGGGATCAAGCTGCTGCTGGATGTGATGCATTTCGGCACGCCGCTGTGGCTCAAGCAGGCGGTGGGCGACCCGGAGTTTCCCGAGGCGCTCGAGCGTTATTCGGCGGCCATCGTCGATCGCTATCGCACCGGGCCGGTGGCGATGTGGTGTCCGTTTAACGAGCCGCTGGTGAGCGCGCTGTTCAGCGGCGACTTCGGGTTTTGGCCGCCTCATTCGCGGAAGTGGCGCGGTTACATGCCGGTGCTGAGCCGGATTGTGCAGGCGGTGAGCCGGGGGATCAGGGCGATCCGCGAGACCGATCCGAAGGCGACGATCCTGCTGTGCGATGCGGCCGAGGCTTACAAGACGCGGGTGCCGGAGCTGAAGGCGGAAGTGGCCCGGCGCAACCTGCGGCGTTTCGTGGTGATGGATCTGCTTACGGGCCGGGTCGACAAGCACCACGCGCTGTATTCGTGGCTGGTGAGCTATGGCCTGAGCGAGATCGACCTGGCGTGGTTCCGCAGCAACCCGCAGCGGCCCGACGTGCTGGGGCTCGATTACTACCCGCACAGCGACTGGGAACTCGAGACCTACGGCGGCAATGTTCGCCAGCGTCGCGCCGACAACCCGACCGGGCTCCATGGCGTGGCGAGCGCTTACTGGGCGCGTTACTCGGTGCCGATGATGCTGACCGAGACGAGCGTGGAGGGGCAGCCGATCAACCGCGAGATCTGGCTGGAAAGCAACATCGAAGAGATCAGGCGGCTGCGCGAAGACGGCGTGCCGATGCTGGGGATGTTCTGGTGGCCGATGATCGACCAGGTCGACTGGGACGGCGCGCTGACGCACCGGGTGGGCAAGGTGCATGAGGTGGGCCTGTGGCACCTGTCGCGACAGGCCGACGGAACGCTGCTGCGCAAGCCGACGCCGCTGGTCGAGCAGCTTCGTGCGACGGCGGCGGCGGGCGAGGAGCCGGTCGGCAGGCTCGAGCAGATCAGCTATGCCTCGCCCGAGGTTGACGACGAACAGCTGCCGCCGGTGGGGCAGTGGATTCAGTCGACCATGTCGGCGGAAGTGGTGAGCGAAGCGGCCGAGCAGGTGACATCGACGCAGCAGGCCAACGGAAACGGCCATGACGCGGCGTTGAATGGCGGATCGAATGGCGGTGCAAACGGCGGATCGAACGGGTCGGCCGGCGCACAAGGTCGCCTGGCGGATCCTGCGCCGGGCCTTTCGGCCGAGCCGGGGATGGGTGAAGCGGTGACGGCAAGCGTGGCGCGGGGTGCGGGAATCGATGTGACGCCCGGCGGGCTCAGCGGCGCGGCGTCATCGACCGCGGGAGCGCGCGACGCGTCGGCGATGCGCGACACCGGCCGGTATGGCATCGTGGTATTCAGTCATTTGCGGTGGGGCTTTGTGTGGCAGCGGCCGCAGCAGTTCCTGTCGCGCTTTGCCAAGCGGCACCGGATCTTGTTCATCGAAGAGCCGTTCTTCGACAAGCCCGACGGCGCCGAGCCTGACCTGCAGTTTCACCGGGTGATGCCCAATGTGACGGTGATGTGTCCGCACGTCAGCGCGTCGCTCAACCGCGACCCGAAACTGCCACAGATGATGCGCGACTGGACGCAGCAGGCGATCGAGCGAATGAACGACGACGGCGCGTTCGACCGCCCGCTGCTGTGGTACTACAGCCCGATGGATTCGAGCTGGTCGCTGGGGTGGTTCGTCAACCGGGGCGTGGTCTATGACTGCATGGACGAGCTCTCGCAGTTCACCGGCGCGCCCAGGCAACTGGTCGGCAACGAAGCCCGGCTGATGAAGCACGCCGACATCGTCTTCACCGGCGGCTATGAGCTTGGCGAGAAGAAGCGGCAGCAGCACGGCAACGTCCACACATTCGGCTGCGGCGTCGAGTTCTCGCACTTCAACAAGGCGGCGCAGAGCGACACCACCATCCCGCCCGACATCGACTTCATGGTCAGGCCGATCATCGGCTGGTTCGGCGTGGTCGACGAGCGCGTTGATTACGCGATGGTCGGTGAGATGGCGCGGGCGAGGCCGCAATGGTCGTTCGCGATGGTGGGCCCGGTGGTCAAGGTCGATCCGAACCTGCTGCCGCACGCGCCCAATCTCTTCTGGATGGGCGGGCGCGATTACCAGCAACTGCCCAATTACTGCGCCGCGTTCGACGTCTGCATGATGCCCTTCGCGATGAACTCGGCCACGCAGTTCATCAACCCGACCAAGGGGCTGGAATACATGGCGACGGGCCGGCCGATCGTGGGCACGCCGGTGCGCGACGTCGTGCGCCAGTGGAGCGACATCGTGCGGATCGCAAAGAACCTCGACGAGTTCCTCGCGGCTTGCGACGAGGCGCTCGGCCAGCGCGGCAACGACCCGCGCGTCAAACGCGGGCTGGAGCTGGCGCAGACCTGCTCGTGGGAAAACACGGTCAAGCGCATGGCCGAGCTGATCCGCGACGCGATCGGAAAACCCGACCGCCCCAGCGGCGGCAAAATCGAGCCCATGAACATGGCGGAACTGGAATACCAGTACCGACACACCCAGGGCTCGTAGGGCGGAAGAACAGTCGGTTGGCTGAGGGATCGTGATTCGTCAAAACAGGAAACGGCCCGGCGGCGATGGGTGGCGGGCGTCAAACTTTAGAAACGGAGTTGTACCATGGAGAAGAAGATCGTCATTCTTGGGGCGGGGCCGACGGGCCTTGGCGCCGGCTATCGGCTGAAGGAACTGGGATATCGCAATTTCCACATCTATGACCGCAACCCCTACATCGGCGGGCTGGCCAGCAGCTTCACCGACTCGGCGGGCTTTACGTGGGACATCGGCGGACACGTCATGTTCTCGCACTATAAGTACTACGACGAGTGCTTTGAGAAGCTGATGGGCGATGACTTTCAGCTCAACAACCGCGAGTGCTGGGTGCGGATGTTCGACAGTTGGGTGCCGTACCCGTTTCAGAACAACATCCGCCACCTGCCGAAGCAGGTGACCCTCGAGTGCCTCTCGGGGCTGATCGAGGCGCAGACCAAGCGTAACCATAAAAAGGCGCGCAACTTCGACGAGTTCATCGATGCCGTCTTCGGCGACGGCATCGCCCGTCACTTCATGAAGCCCTACAACTTCAAGGTCTGGGCGCATCCCGCGGAGATGATGAACAAGGAGTGGATCGGCGAGCGCGTGGCTGTGCTGGACATCTACCGCGCTTTGAAGAACGTCGTGCTGGAGACCGATGACTTCGGCTGGGGGCCCAACAATCAGTTCAAGTTCCCCCTCTTCGGCGGCACGGGCGAGTTCTACCGGCGGTTTGGGCCGGCGCTCGACGGGCACATCACGCTGGAAAAGAAGGTCGATTTCATCAACCTCGCCCGCAAGGAGATCCGCTTCAGCGACGGCGACGTGGTCAACTACGACATCCTGATCACCACGATGCCGCTCGACAAGCTGTGCAACGATGTGCTCAATGGCGAAGTGCCGCGCGAGATCAAGCAGGCGACACGGGGCCTCAAGCACAGCGGCGGATACATGGTGGGCATCGGCATCAAGCAGCCCTGCCCGAGCACCAAGAGCTGGATGTATTTCCCCGAAGACAACTGCCCGTTTTATCGGGTGACCTACCTGAGCAATTACAGCCCGTACATGACACCCGACAAGGACAGGTATTACTCGCTGCTGTGCGAGACGAGCTACAGCGAGTTCAAGCCGGTCGACGCGGGTCGGATCGTCGAAGACACGATCCAGGGCCTGATCAACGCCGGGCTGCTTAAGGAAGAAGACCGCGCCGACATCGTCGACACGTGGACGTATCACGCCGAATACAGCTATCCGACGCCCACCATCGACCGCGACGAGATCCTGAGCCGGGCGATCCCGTTCCTCGAGCAGCATGACATTTACAGCCGCGGGCGGTTTGGCATGTGGAAGTATGAGGTGGCCAACACCGACCACACGCTGATGCAGGGCGTGGAGCTGATCAACCGGCTGCTGCTGGGCGAGCCGGAGCAGACGATCGGCATCAAGTATGAGAGCACCAACGACGGCCGGAATGCCGCGCGGCATGAGCGCAGCACGCTGGCGGGCGCGGGTGATCCCAAGCGTCTGGCCGAGACGGCAAGGCTGGAGTCGGCGAGGCTTGAGGCAGCGCGGCTCGAGTCGGCTCGGCAGGGAGGGGTACGGGGCAGCCCCGGTGCGGCCGGTTCGTCGCACCCGGGCGAGGCAGATCGCGAGGCGCTGGGCGCCGCCAAGCTTCGCGGCAGCCATGTCGAGTCGATCGGCGTCGCCAGGGGCGGGTCGTCAAAGGCCGGCGACAAGCCCGAGGCGGATGTGTCGGAAGAGGAACTGGGCGTGACCCAGATGGATGTCACCCCGCTGCGTGCGGCTCAGTCGGATTCGACTGACGCGGAAGGAGGCCGGCGATGAGCAATCCCTATCGTCCGTCGGAGACGGTTTACACAGCGCCGCCGGGCGGACAACGGCGCGAGCGGCAGCGATCGGCGCGGAAGGTCGACCCCGACCGCCGCCCCGGAGGCAAGGCGAAGTAGCGCCTTGTCATTCGAATCTCAAGGACGAGTTGCCCACGGCCGGGTCGCATGTCGGCCAGTTGGAGACAGGGCAGCGACCGCGGCCGAGCATTGGGGTCGCGAAGGGGTGGCATGGACCACCTGATCCGGCTCAGGGACCGCACGCGAAGGCGGCGGTCCCTGGGCTTTTTGTTTTGGGGGCTGCCGCCGTCGAAGCAATCGCAAAGCCGTCGCCCGCGGTAGCAGGTGTGCGCCCTTCGCCGGCAACGAAAGGCGGCCGACGGGTTACCCCCGCCGGCCGCGCTGTGCTATCGGCTGCACGCAGCGTCTTTACACGATCGTCACCTGGTAACCCGCGTTCTGGTCATACACGCCCGGCTCGTCGAAGCGGCCTGAGTCGGTCGCGCCGGTTCGGCGGTAGTTGCCGATGAGCGTGGCGACAAACCCGGCGTCGGTCTCGGTTGCGAGGAACGGCTGGCCGAGGCGAACCTGATCGATCACGTCGGCCACGACGAGGCTGTTGCTGAAGACGCCCGAGGTGGCGAGCAGTTGATCCAGCCCGACGCCGCGGCCGGTGACGGTGAATCGGCGGATGTCGGCGCCCGCGACGACCTCGGTCGGGCGGCCGCTAACCAGGGCAGGGTCGACGCCCGCGAAGAGGCGCGAGTTGACGACGGCGCCGGCGGTGACCGTGCCGAACCCGCCCTGTGCAAAGAGGGTCGCGCCGCTGATGGCTCCGCTGACGCTGAGGTTTCCGATATCGGATCCGCCGCCCAGGCCGGTGATGCGGATGTCGGCAGAGAGGTCGCCGCGGATGCCGGCGCGGCGGTTGCCGACGATGTTCATGCGGTCGAGCGTGTCGGCCGACAGGCTCGATTCACCCAGGACCGAGCCGACGAAGTTGTTGGCGGTGAACTGCCGCACGCCGCCGTCGACGGTGATGGCAGCGGCATCGACCTGCCTGAAGCTGAGCCGGGCGCCGTCGCTGGCGAAGCTCATGACCGCGCCCTCGACGTTGCCGAGGGTGAGGTTATCGACCGAGCTCAGGTTGATGTTGCCCCGCAGCGTGATGCCCGCGGCGTCGAGTGAGCGGAGGTCGCCCCCGGTGACGCCCGCAAGCACGGGGAATGTGCCGCGGTTGGCACGGACCATCAGCGTCGAGCGGTCGCTAGTGTCGGCGACGCTGACGGCGAAATAGCCGTTGTTGTCGAGCTCGACGCTGCCCCGCCCGTTCCCGCGCATCGAAAAGGTGGCGCGGTCGCCCACGTCGTTGGTGATGGTGATCGACTTGATGTATCGCGAGCCGACGCGGCCGAACAGGTAGCCGTATTCGAACGTCAGCGGCGTGCCGTTGTCGTCGGAGGCGGTCACCACAAAGCTGTCTGCCCCCAGGTTGTCGGCAATGCTCGTGGTGTCGAAGCGGGCGAGAAGATAGTAGGTGCCCGCGTCGAGATTCGAGCCCAGGCGGAAGCTGGCGTCGAAGCGCATCGTGGGCAGGTCGTCGTCTTCTTCGTCGAGCGAATCGTCGTCATCGTCGTCGTCGTCATCGTCGTCTTCCGTGCGCAGTGCGACGGGGGCGAAGTCGTCAAACTCCTCTTCGAACGACTGGTCGTCATCGTCATCGTCATCGTCGTCAACTTCGACGCCGTCGAGCCTGACGCGGCGTTCGGCCGATCCGACAAGCGTGTCGGATTCGTCGAGCTCCAGGTCGGTCGAGAGATAAAACTCGACGCGGATCTGCCCCCGCGCCCGCTGGGTGTCCGCGTTGGTGACATAGACCGGCACCTTGATGCGGTCATTGGGCACGAGCGTCCCGCCGTTTTCGCTGCTCAGGCCGGAAAGGTCGCCCAGGAAGCCGCCGATGTCGGCAAAGAGCCTACGGGGCTCGAGGGTGTCGACGACGGCGCGACCGACGGCAAGGTCGCTTCGACGGCTCATCACGCAATTGTTCAAGGTGGTCTTCATGGTTGGGTTCTCTCGGGTGTCCGGAGCCGCGCGAGGCACGACGACTCGGGCAGCGGGTCGTCCAATAACGGCGGCGTTCGACAACTAACATCACAATTGCGCGGGCGGCGGGTCAAACCGTAACGGCAGTTTGGCAAGGCTTTCCGCGTTTACTGATTATAGCGGCTGCCGCTGGGGTTGGTTGGGCGGGCCTGAGGTTATCGATGCGAGCGGGGCGGGGCAGGGTCGGGCCGGCTTGCTGGCGGCCCTCCATCGTGCGAGGCTGTCGTGCATGCAGCCCGATGTCGCGACCGAACAGCAGCCGGCCGAGCCGTCCGCGGTTTTTCCGCGGGTGACGGTGGTGGCGCCGTCGTCGGTCGTGCCGCTGGTCGAGCTGGGCATGGGCGTGGTGCGGCTGCGGTCGGCCGGGCTGGCGGTGCGGGTTCACCGCCAGTGTGCGGCCCAGGCGTTCACCTTCGCGGGCGACGACGCCGAGCGGACGGGCGCGTTCTGGGAAGCCGCCAACGACCCACAGACCGACGTCATCTGGTGCGCCCGCGGTGGATACGGCGCCACCCGTATCCTCGGCGAACTCGAGCGCCTGACGCTCGAACGCGGCACGCCCCCGCGAAAGCTGCTCGCGGGGTTTTCCGATGTGACGGCGCTGGCCGAGTTTGTCATGAGCCGCTGGGGCTGGGCTGCCCTGCACGCACACATGCCCGCGGGCACGACCTTCGCCTCATATAGCGCCCGCGACTTCGACGACACCGTCGAGATGATCCGCGGCGGCGCTGCGCGGCGTCTGCCACGATGGCACGGCCAGCGCCTGAGCCTGCGCGTCAACGCGCCCGCCGAACCGATCGAGGGCATGCTGACCGGCGGCAACCTCGCCGTGATCGCGGCCTTGTGTGGAACGCCGTTCCAGCCGGCCAGCAGCGGCGGGCGGCTGCTGTTTATCGAAGACGTCGGCGAACCCCCTTACCGCATCGACCGCATGCTCACGCAGATCGTCCAGGCCGGCGCGCTGCGCGGCGTCCGGGCGGTGATCCTGGGTGATTTCACCGACTGCCGCGACGTGGTCAGCGATGTTCTCCGCAAGACGCCCACCCCCGGCGAGCCGGAGCAGCGCGGGCCGGTCAGGCGTTCATATGATGTCGACGAGGCGATCGAGCAGATCATCCGCCAGACGCTGGCGCCGCTGGGCGTGACGGTGGTCAGCGGCATGCCCGTCGGCCACGGGCCCAACCACGCACCGCTGCCGCTGGGGGCGCGTTATCGGCTCTGGCCCGACGGGCGGATCGAGCTCGATCAATGGGCCTGGGGCAGTGGGCCCGGCGGGTCAACCTCGTTATGATGTCATCGCGGCAACTGGTTACTAAAAGGGAGGTGCCGCGATGAACATCGATGAACGCCCCGAGTCGGCAGACGCCGAGTCGGACAATCTGCTGCATTTCAAGGACGACGACGCCGCCGCTGCCGGCGAGCCCGCCCCGCCGGCCGTGCCGACGACGCCGCTAACCACGCGGCTGTTCCACCTCCCACACGAGCGCAACTCCCGGTTCACCGGCCGCGAAGACGACCTGGCGCTGATCGACAAACACCTGCGTGATTCCGAGCGGCGAAACCGCGTGCTCGTGCTCACCGGGCTGGGCGGCGTGGGCAAGAGCGAGCTCGCGGTCGAGTATGCCTATCGACGACGCAACGACTTCGCCCTGATCTGGCATTTCGCCGCCGGCGATCCGACCTCGCTGGCGATGCAATACGCGCAGCTCGCGCGCGAGCTGGGATTGAGCGTGCCGGAAAACGCCTCGCTCGATTCGGTCAGACATCATCTTCGCGCGGCGCTGGGCCGGCGGAGCGGGTGGCTGCTGATCTTCGACGACCCGGGCGGGCAGGTGGCGGTGCGCGATTATCTCCCGCCGAGCCGCCAGGGGTGCGTCATCATCACCTCGCGCAACCCGGTCTGGAGCTCGTCCTACGCGATGCTGCAGATCACGCCGATGAAGCGGTCGGAGTCGGTGCGGTTTCTGATGTCGCGTGACGGCGGCAAGGGCGCCAAGTCCCGCGCCGGCGGCTTCGACCCGGAAATCGAAGCCGACCGGCTCGCACAGGCGCTGGGCGATCTGCCCCTGGCGCTCGAGCAGGCGGCCGCCTGCTGCGAACAGGCGAAGATCGACTACGCCACCTATCTCCGCACCTTCGAAAGCCACTGGGCCGAGCTGCTCCAGCGCGGGCGAAGCGGGTCGAGTGAATACCCCGATTCCGTCGCCATGGCGCTGGAGCTGTCGGTGCGGGAGGTCGAAAAACTCTCGACCTCGGCCACCAACCTGCTCGGGCTGGTCTCGTTTCTCGCCCCCGGCGAAATCCGCTTCGAACTGCTTCGGACCGGCGCCGCGGCCATGGCCCACCCGGTGTCGGCGGTGGTGACCGATCCGGTCAAGCTCGAGCGCGCGCTCTCCACGCTCGATCGTTTTTCGCTGGCCGAGGTGGGCGAGAAGAGCCTGCGCGTCCACCCGCTGCTGGCGGCGGTCGTCCGCGACCGGCTCGGCGAAGGAGGCGGGAAGAAATACTGCGCCATCGCCCGGCGCACCGCGGCCGCGTCGTTCACCTTCGACAGCACCAACATCGCCTCGTGGCACGCCTCGGCCGGCGCGGTGGCGCATGTGCTGGCGGTGGCCGACCACTGCAGATCAAGGGATGTCGATCTCGAAGAGTGTTCCGAACTGCTCAACGACGTGGGGCGATACCTGCACAAGCGCGCCCAGTTCGACGCGGCGCGGGATGTGCTCAAAGAGGCCCTCGAGCTCACCGAGCAGCTCTACGGCTATGCCAGCCCGCGCGTCGCCAATGTCTCCAACAACCTCGCCCGCGTGCTCAAAGACCTGGGCGACGCCACCTCAGCCCGCCAGCAGCTCGAGACCGCCCTCAAGATCGACGAGGCGACCTACGGCAACAACGACCCGCACGTCGCGGGCGTGGCCAACAATTTCGGCGTCGTCCTTCATGCCGAGGGCGACACCCGGGCGGCCCGCGAGCAGTTCGAATGGGCGCTTCAGGTGTTCGAGTTCAACTTCGGCGACCGTCACCCCCGCACCGCCGCCCTGATGAACAACGTGGGCTACGTGGCCGGGCAGATGGGCGATCACGCCGCGGCGCTCCGCCATTTCCGCA
>CAZBOE010000058.1:12714-19412 GCA_964493365.1 uncultured Tepidisphaeraceae bacterium
GCTCGACGTGGTCGAAGAGCATTACGGCCCGATGCACCCCACCGTGGCGACCGTGCTGCACAACCTCGGGTCGTGCCTGCGCTCGACCGGCGACCTCGCCGACGCGCGCAAGCACCTCGAGCGCGCACTGGAGATCGACGAGAAAGCGTTCGGCCACCATCACCCCAGCGTGGCGCGAGACCTCGCCGATCTCGCGGCCCTCGACGCCCAGAGCGGCAACACCGCCGCCGCCAAGGCCCGCTGCCTCCGCGCCATCGACATCACCCGCCGATTCCACGGCGAAGACCACCCGCGAACCGTGCGCCTCAAGGGATGGCTCACCCAAATGGGCGGCTGATCCGCTGGATGGCGGTGACCCAGAGGTGGGCCGGGCGGCTCGGCTGCCGAGTCGGCGGCCGATCCCCTGCGCGGCTCCAGTGCCGCCGCGTCTGCAATCGGCTACTATTGGCGCGAGGTCTTCTTTCCCGGAGCACACATTGATTCAGCGGCGCAAGACAAGGCAGATCACCCTGGGCGACGCCCAGCACGGCTACGTCAAAGTCGGCGGCGATGCGCCGGTGAGCGTGCAGACGATGACGGCCGGGTATACGCATGAGATCGACAAGTGCGTCGCCGAGATCCACAAGCTCGCGGCCGCCGGGGCAGATATCGTCCGCGTGGCGGTGCCCGAGAAGAAAGACACCGCCGCCCTGCGCGAGATCCTGCCGCAGGTGAGCGTGCCGATCGTGGCCGACGTGCATTTCCACTTCCAGCGGGCGCTCGAGGCGATCGACGCCGGCGTGCACAAGATCCGCCTCAACCCCGGCAACATCAACGACCGCGAACAGGTGATCGACGTCATCCAGGCCTGCAAGGCCCGGAAGATCCCGATCCGCGTCGGGGTCAACGAAGGGTCGATCGTCGAGCGCAAAGACAAACAGAAGCGCATGAAGGAACTGGGCGGCGTCTTCTCCGACAAGAAGCACGGCCACCTCCTGGCGATCATGATCACCAAGCTCGAGGAATACCTCGAGATCTTCCACGAGCAGGACTTTCACGACATCGCGATCAGCGCCAAAAGCATCGACCCGCTGCTGGTGATCGACGCCTACACCGCCATCAGCGAGCGGTTTGACTACCCGCTGCACCTGGGCGTGACCCACGCCGGCCCGCGCGAAACCGGGACCATCCGCAGCGTCGTGCCCCTGGGCCACCTGCTCTCGATGGGCATCGGCGACACCATCCGCATCAGCTACGCCAGCGACCCGGTCTATGAAGTGCACGACGGGCTCGAACTGCTCTATGTGCTGGGCCTGCGCACGCGCAAAGGGGCCGAACTGATCGCCTGCCCGACCTGCGGGCGCATCCAGGTCGATCTGTTCAAGCTGACGCAGGATGTGCGAAAGAAGCTTGAGGAGCAGATCACCGTGCCGATCAAGGTGGCGGTGATGGGCTGCGTGGTCAACGGCCCGGGCGAAGCCGAGGGCGCCGACGTCGCCATCTTCGCCGGCGACCGCCGGGGCATCATCTATGTTCAGGGCGAGAAGGTGGCCAACGTGCCCGAGGAGCAGATCCTCGACCGCCTGCTCGAAGAATGCCGCGCCTTTCAGGAGAAAGTCGTCCGCGGCGAAGCGAAGCTGGGCGAGAAGAAAGTCGATATCCTCCCCCCCGACCCGATCGGCGAACTCGGCAGCGGCTGGGAAAAGATCCAGCGCGAAAAGGGCAGGTCGCTCCCGGTGGTGGGGTGACGGCGGTCGGAGGCGGTTAGGGGCCGGCCGGCCAGACTGCGCTGAGTCAGGTCAATCGCTGTAATCTCACGCGAACCGGAGTGTTTTCCCGTGCCGGGCCGACAGCGTCTGGCGCCCGCGGCGCGGCGGGTTGTACTTTTGGGGGCAGCCTGAATCCTCCGTGTCGGCACCGCCAAAAGGGGGGCGGCAGGGGGGCCGTGCTCACCCGGCGATCCTGTTTCGGATGGCCATTGCCATCGCCCCGGCACGCTGTGAAGTTTCGACGCAGGCAGGCGCGGCGGGTTGCACAAAACGTCGGATTGCGGATACACACTGCCGTGGCCGCGGCGAGACTGTCCGTTTGTGCGTGACAGGGTACGCGGGTCCGATGTTGTGCCACGGGAGTTGAGAATGACCATTGCGGACCAACCGGTGTCCTGGAAATCGCTGCGTCTGCCCCCGGCGCTCCGTGACATATTCGAACAGGCGCCGTCGGTGACATGGTTTTCGACGAGCGCCGAGTTGATCGAGGCCGCATGCGGCGGCCCCGGCAGCGACTCTTTCGAAGTCGCCTACGACGTGCCCGGCAAGGGGCGCGTGCTCGAGGTCACCGTCTCGCGCGTGCGCAACGGGATCGCGGCCAACTACGTCGAGCCTTACATGCGACGCCGCGACCCCGATTGCATGTTCATCGCCGACGACCGTCCGACCAACAAGGTGCGCTTCAAAGACCGCTTCGGCTATGACTTCGACAAGCTCCGCGGCGAGACCTCCGACTGGCTCAAGACACAGCCGCTGGCCGCGTTCGCATTCCGCGCCGGGCGATCGGCGATGGGCGTCGATGCGGTCGTTGTCGCCCCGGCCAACGCGGGTTTCTTCGCGCTGGGCCTGGCGCTTCTCCAGGGGATCACGCCGCTGAGCGAGCTCGAAGAATCGTTCGAGCCGCGGGTGGTGATCTATGTGGCGCCGCCTTTCCGCCATACCCACTTCGCGGGGCGGCAGGTGGTGGTGCATCACCGAAACGACATCCACGAGATGTACGCCTACAACCTCTACCCCGGCCCCAGCGCCAAGAAGGGTATCTATGGCGTGCTGATCAACCTCGGCGAAGAAGAGGGCTGGGTGACCGCCCACTGCTCGACCGTGCAGGTGGTCACGCCCTATGACAACGTCGTAACCATCATGCACGAGGGCGCCAGCGGGGGCGGCAAGAGCGAGATGCTCGAGCAGGTCCACCGAGAGCCCGACGGCCGGCTGCTGCTGGGTCGCAACGTGGTGACGGGCGAAAAACGATACCTCGAGATTTCCCGCGCCTGCGAACTCAACCCGGTGACCGACGACATGGCCATGTGCCATCCGTCGCTGCAGAAAGACGACAAGCGGCTGGCGCTGATCGACGCGGAAGACGCATGGTTTGTCCGCGTCAACCACATCACCGGCTACGGGACAGACCCGTTCCTCGAGAAGCTGTGCGCCCAGCCGCCCGAACCGCTGCTGTTTCTGAGCATCGATGCCGTGCCCGGCAGCCGCGCCATGATCTGGGAACACACCCTCGACGCCCCGGGCAAGCCTTGTCCCAACCCCAGGGTGATCCTGCCGAGGCGGGTCGTCCCGGGCGTGGTCGATGGAGCCGTGACCGTCGATATCCGCAGCTTCGGCGTCCGCACACCCCCGTGCACCCGGCAGAACCCCACCTATGGAATCCTCGGGCTGTTTCACATCCTGCCCCCGGCGCTGGGCTGGCTGTGGCGGCTGGTGGCGCCCCGCGGGCACGCCAACCCCAGCGTCGTCGAGACAGACGCGATGGGCTCAGAGGGCGTCGGCAGCTACTGGCCGTTCGCCACCGGCCGCCGGGTCGATCAGGCCAACCTCCTGCTGCGGCAGATCACCCAGACGCTCAAGGTGAGATACATCCTGTGCCCCAACCAGCACGTGGGAGCGTGGGAGACCGGCTTTATGCCGCAGTGGATTGCCCGCGAATACCTGGCCCGCCGGGGACATGCCCGGTTCAAGTCGGATCAAATCCAGCCGGCGCGGTGTCCGCTTCTGGGGTGGGCTCTGTTCCAGCTGCAGGTCGAGGGCCGGATGATTCCGCGGTGGTTTCTGCAGGTCAACACGCAGCCCGAGGTGGGCGACGAGGCCTACGACGCGGGCGCGGCCCAGCTTCAGGCGTTTTTCGAGACGCAGCTGCGGAAGTTCACCGAGCCCGATCTCGACCCGCTGGGCCGCCGGATCATCCAGTGCTGCCTCGACCGCGGCACCGTCGCTGACTATGAGGCCTTGCTGCCCACGGAATGAGCCTGACGCGGCAAACTGTCATCAAGCGAGCTCAACATTGACAGCCTGTCGCGGTTCTGATTAACTCCCCGCCCCGTGACCGATTCCCGGAAACGGGCAGGGAGACTTCATGGCGATCAAAGCGTTCTCGCTCATCAGCGAATTCCGTAATTTCGCGCTCAAGGGCAATGTGATCGATCTTGCGGTCGGTGTCATCATCGGTGCGGCCTTTGGTGCGATCACCAAGTCGCTCGTTGATGACATCTTCATGCCGATGATCGCACTGGTCGTGCCCAACGTTTCCGACGTCAAAGACCTTGTCTGGACGATCAACGGCACCGACATCCGCTACGGCAACTTCCTGGCGGTGGTGATCAACTTCCTGATCGTCGCGCTGGTGCTGTTCATCTTTATCGTCAAGTTCCTCGGCTGGGTGATGAACCTGCGGAGGAAGGAAGCCGAGGCGGCCCCGCCTCCGCCCCCGCCGGCGCCGACCAAGGAAGAACTCCTGCTGGCCGAGATCCGCGACGCCATCCGCGCCCAAGGGCAGCGATAGCGCGAGGCGGGCGAGCAGGCGGCACTTCCGGCGGCCGACGCGCCTTCGCGGCCGGCAACCGATGCCGGGCGGGCCCGTCGACACAGTCGCGGCGGACAGCGGCGCCCGAGCCAACAGTGCCAAATACAACAGCGCTGAAGACAACAGCGCTCAAGATCACGGCGCTCAAGACAGCGGCGCTCGGCCGGTCACCGCGGAAGGGCGGCCAAAGGCAGCGCGCCGGCCAACGACGGCCTGGCGGTCGAGGCTCGCGCGGCGGTCAGTGAAGGGGTTGAAGTAAATTGCGGGCCGCGCGGGGTGGTGCGCTTTGGCGAGGGTGTTTTTCGGGTGTGGCTGATCAGGCGATGAGGAGTGAAATGAGTCGGATGATGCGCGCTTCGGCGCTGGCGGTCGCGGTCTCGATAACACTGGGCACGATGGCCTTCGGCGGCGAAGTTGTCTTCAAAAACGGCGACCGTCTCACCGGCAAGGTCACCCAACTCGACGGCGGCAAGCTCGTGATCGAGTCGGCCGTCGCGGGCAAGGTCACGGTCGATATCGGCAACGTCGCCACGTTCTCCACCGACGAGCCGGTGGAGATTCAGCTCAAAGACGGCTCGACGCTCAAGCAGCAGGTCGCGCCCGCCGAGGCGGGCCAGATCGCGACGTCGGGCGGCGCCGTGGCACCCCAGACGGTTCCCCTCGAGCAGGTGGCGGCCATCAATCCTCCCAAGCCCGAGATCAAGTGGACCGGCTCGATCCGCGCCGGCGCCGAATTCGCCCGCGGCAACACCGACACCGACCAGGTCAACATCGAGGCCGACGCCGTCCGCCGCGGCATCGACGACCGCATCCTGCTGGCCGGGCAATACCTGCTGGGCCGCACCGAAGACCCCGACACCGGCGAAAAGCAAACCACCACCGACAACTGGACCGCGTCGGCGAAATACGACTACTTCCTGAGCAAGAAGCTCTACTTCTTCGGGCTGGTCAAGGCCGAGCGCGACAACATCGCCGACCTTGAGCTGCGGCTCAGCCCCTCGGTCGGTCTCGGTTATCAGTGGGTCGAAGGCCCGGTCTGGAACTTCAACACAGAAGCCGGCCTGGGCTGGGTGTATGAGTCGTTCGAGGACGACCAGGACAACGAATACGTCGCCGCCCGGTTCGCTTATCACTACGACCGGGTGCTGCGCGAGAACGTCAAGTTCGTCCACAACTTCGAATACCTCCCCAGTGTCGAAGACCCGTCCGAGTTCAACCTCAACGCCGATGCGGGGGTGAGGGTGGCGATGTCGGATCAGTTGTTCCTCGAGTTCAAGGTGCAGGTCAAGCACGATTCCGAGCCGGCCGAAGACGCGGAGAAGACCGACGTCCGCTACATCGCCAACGTCGGCTGGAACTTCTAAGCGAGAGCAGGCAGGGGGCAGAAGAAGGCAGAAGAGGCAGAAGGCACAAGAGGCATAAGAGGCAGAAGAGGCACGAAGGCACAAACGCACAAAGGCACAAACGCAGAAGCCGTCGGTCAGACGCTGCGAATGCCCGAGTAGTCGGATGCGCCGCCGCCCGACTTCTGCCGTGCATCCTTCCGTGCCTTCGTGCCTCTTCTGCCTTCTTTGCCTTCTTCCTCCGTCCCTTCGTGCCTTCGTGCCTCTTCTGCCTCTTCTGCCTTCCTCTCCCTCCTACCCCCTTGCCTTCTCCCTCCCCAGCACGCATGTTATCGCGTCCTATGTCTTTCAACGTCGGCATTGTCGGGGTCAGTGGTTACGGCGGCGGCGAAGCCCTCCGCTATATCGCGGCGCACCCGCATTTTCGGTTGACCTACGCCGCCGGTGAATCCAGCGCCGGGACGCGCCTGGTCGAGCGGTTTCCCGGGCTGGCCGGGCCGCTGGGCGAGGTGACCATCGAGAAATGGGATCCCGCCTCGCTGCCGGCCGACCTCGATGTGCTCTTTGCCTCGCTGCCGACCGGTGAATCGAAAGACGCCTTGGCACGGGTGCCCGCTCGAACCCGGATCGTCGACATCGGCGGCGACCACCGCTTCGTCGATGGCTGGGTCTACGGGCTGGCCGACATCTGGCCCGAGCGGATCAAGGCTCAGACCCGCGTCGCCAACCCCGGCTGCTTTCCCGCCGCCACCATCACGGCCCTGGCGCCGCTGCTGACGGCCGGGCTGATCGACA
>CAZBOE010000058.1:19504-21909 GCA_964493365.1 uncultured Tepidisphaeraceae bacterium
CACCCACCTTCCCGAGATGAACAAGGCCCTGACCGCTCTGGCGCATGACAAGGCCAACGCGGTCAACATGGTTTTCACGCCCCATATTGTCCCGATGACCCGGGGCATTCTCGCCACCTGCTATGCCCGCGGAACCGCGACCGCGCAGCAGTGCCTCGACGCCGCCCGGGCGTTCTACAAAGACCGCCCCTTCGTCCGGGTGGTCGATAAGTCGCCCCAGACCAAGTGGGCGACCGGCACCAACCTTGCGTTCGTCAGCTACGCCTGCGATCCGTCGCGAAATCTGGTCATGGCGATCGGCGCTTGCGACAACCTCGGCAAGGGCGCGGCAGGGCAGGCCGTGCAGAACGCCAACCTGATCTGCGGGTTGCCCGAAACCGCCGGGCTCGAGCAGGTCGCGCTGTATCCGTAAGCTGCGTTGGGTTCGACGATCTCCAAGTTCCGCGTCGCGCGGGGGCGTTGCGCGGGGGCGTCGCCCCGCGGCTATCGGGGATGCGTAGATTCATGCCACGCGGGACCGCGATGCGCGTGGAAATAGCGCTTAATCAGGTGTTCGAAGTAACGCCTGTCGCACACCCGCTTGCGGCTCGCTCTGTCGAAGAACGCCTGCGGGACGTCGGCAGGCAGCGGCTCTTCGCTCAACCCTCCGGTGACAAGGTCATTGGCGCGGTCGTCGGCGCGGTCGTCGGCGCGGTAGTCGGCGCGGTGGTCGGGAGGTCGGTCGGGGCGCCCGTGGGGACAGGGGCTCCTCCGCCGCCGCTGAGCCGGTCGTAGATCTTCTCGAACATCGCCACCACCGTCGCCCAGAGCACGACGATCAGCACGATCATGCCCAGAGCGACCGCCAGCCCCAGGATGACCATCAGCCCGTCGCGCTCGAGCATGCCCAGCAGCAGCAGCAGGATGCCCACCGCCGGGACGGAGTTGGTGAACGGGATCGGCAGCGGCAGGGCGAGGAAGAACCCTAAAAACGCCAGCGCCAGCCCGATCGGGATGTTCACTCCCGGCCACATCATGAAGCCCAGCCGGGGCTTGACGAATTTCTCGACCCGCCGGCTCACCGCCTCGATGCCGCCGGCCATCTTGCGGAACGACTCGTAGCTGATCTCGCGGTTGCCGATAAAGCGGGGCAGCCAGGGCGTAAAGCCCAGCGCCACCGACAGCCCGTAGAGTCCGATCGCCATGCCGAAGGGCGCCGACAGCCCCATCGTCGGCAGCGGGCCGACCAGTACGAACGGCACGGTGATGAGCATCATGATCAGTGCATATCCCCGCTGGCCCATCTGGCTCATCAGGGCGTCGAGGGTGACCGGCTTGCCGTCGGCGTGGGCGAGCGCCTCCTGGAGCAGGCTGCTGAGTCTGTCATGCCGGGGCGACTCGGGAGGTCGATAAGAGAGGGTGTCCATAAGATCAGGCGTCAGTCGGCTGACACGCCGGGCTCGGGCGCGTGGCGGGTCGGGCGGCACACCCGCCCGGCGGGCAGCATCATCGGGCGGACGTCCGATTTGGCAACCTCGCACCCGCCGGGGCGCAACCTTCGCGCTGCGCTCCGGTAACGGGGTATCGCATTCCCCGTCGTCGCGCTCACCCGACGCGCCGATCGGAACGATGTAGAACCAGCCGACGTATGATTGTTCCACTCGGCACGCGACGGTCACGGCCACAGGCTTGACGATTCCTTGATCGTGCGGCCGGCTGACCTACAATTCCCGGCACCTTCCACCAGGTCGGCAGTCGGCGGCTCGGAAGCATGTGTCATCTGGCGAAAGGGTTATGCCGATTGGCCGACCCGTCGCCGCGTCCGGCACGTTGCCCCCCACCTTCGCCCGCTTCGCCTGTCTTTTTCGAAGGGGCCTAACAAGAGGAGCCTCGCGGCACACCGCCCCGGGGCTGACTGGAGATGGACATGTTCGAACGCTTTACGGATAGGGCTCGAAAAGTCATGGCGCTGGCCAACCAGGAGGCGCAGCGCTTCAACCACGAATACATCGGCACCGAACACATCCTGCTGGGCCTGGTCAAGGAAGGCTCGGGCGTCGGCGCCAATGTCCTGAAGAACCTCGACGTCGACCTCCGCAAGGTCCGCCTGGAAGTCGAAAAGCTGGTCAAGTCCGGCCCGGACATGGTCACCATGGGCAAACTGCCCCAGACCCCGCGGGCCAAGAAGGTCATCGAGTACGCCATCGAAGAGGCCCGCAACCTCAACCACAACTACGTCGGCACGGAACACCTCCTGCTCGGACTGCTCCGCGAACACGACGGGGTGGCGGCCCAGGTCCTGATGAACCTGGGGCTCAAGCTCGAAGAAGTCAGGGAGGAAGTTCTCAACCTACTTGGAGCCGGCGTGGAAAGCGAAGAACCCCAGCAGACAGAGAAGTCATCGGGCGGCGGTGGCGGCAGCGGCG
>CAZBOE010000059.1:0-13728 GCA_964493365.1 uncultured Tepidisphaeraceae bacterium
CCTGATGGACAAGTGGGAGAAACTGGAGTCCCGCCGTGGCTGACACGCTGCCCGATCCGCCGCCCGCCGACGACGCGCGCGAGCGTAACTTCACCTTCGCCCTGATCGTCGCGCTGGTCGCGCTACCTGTTTTCTTCGGCCTGCCGATGCTCATGTCGCGCCTCGCCCCGCCACCGCCGTCAAACCCGCCGCCACCCGCGACGTCGCCGGCGCCCGCAACAGCGCCGCCACCCACAACATCACCCCGCCCGGCAACAGCGCCCCGCCCCCCAACGTCGCAGGCGCCCGCCACGGCGCCCTCCCTGGCGCCCGAATACGCTCCATCGCATTCTCCCGCACGTCCTCCGGAGACACCCTCAACCGACTCCTCCACACGCTGAACCCACACGCCGAACCCGCCTCCTGAGCCCACCCCCTGCCCGCGTCGAACCTTCCCCGCATGTGGGGCGGTCGAACCGCGTTTGGGGGCGATCGAACCGCGTGGGGGGGATCGAACCGCCAGACCGGCGGTCGAACGCCGGGCGGCGTCGTCACATGCCCGCGTGTTTACGCCAGGCCGTCCCACCGCTCGGGGTCTTCCTCTTCGTGCCAATCGACGCGACCCGTGACCGCAGCGCCGACCGCCACCGACAGCGACACCACGGCCGACGGACGATCCCACGCCGCCCCCGCCCCGCGCCCCTCGGCCGACCCCGGCGCCGGCACATACCGCATCACCGGCCGACGATCCCAACCCTGCCGAAACCCCGCCGACACCGGTGCACCCATCGCAATCATTCGTGGCTCCTTTCGATACCAAACAAACACCAATCCAAACGACAAGATCGGTATCGGTTAGGCACGAACGGAAACCTAAAATAATTCCGACCCGGAGCCTCAAGCACACGAGGCATCCGGCGTAAGTACATTTAAATAATATAGTTACCGAGATTCAGCCGCCCCCGCCCGGTGCGGTGACGCCGATGTCGCCGCACCGATGACCGCCTTCGTCGGTCTCCCCCCGCAGGTGACGCGTCACCGAATCGCCTGATGAGCGATATCCCGCCGAAAGTGCATCCCGTCGAAGCCCACGCGCTTGATCGCCTCATACGCCCGCGCCTGGGCGTCGCGAACGGTTTCCCCCAGCGCGGTCACGCCCAGCACGCGGCCGCCGGCGGTGACGACCTTGTCGCCCTGCCATGCCGTGCCGCTGTGGAACACTTTGACATCGGCCATCGCGTCGGCGTCGTCGAGCCCGGTGATCTCGATTCCGGTCGGATACTTTCCCGGGTATCCGCGGCTGGTCGCCACCACGCACACCGCCGGCCGCGGGTCAAAAGACAACTCGACGTCCGCCAGCTTGCCCGTCGCGGTCGCCATCATGGCCTGGGCGATATCGCCCTTGAGACGCATCATCAGCGGCTGGGTCTCGGGGTCGCCGAAGCGGCAGTTGAACTCGAGCACCTTGGGCCCGTTGGGCGTGAGCATCAGGCCCGCATAGAGCACGCCCTTGTATTCGATGTCTTCGCGCACGAGCCCGTCGACGATCGGCACAAGCACATCCCGCTCGATCTGCGCCAGCATCGCCGGCGTCACCACCGGCGTCGGGCAATACGCGCCCATGCCGCCGGTCATCGGCCCGGTGTCGCCGTCATCGACCGGCTTGTGATCCTGGCAGGGATCGAGCACGAAAATATCCCGCCCGCTGACCAGCGCCAGGATCGAACACTCCGGCCCGGTCAGCCGCTCTTCGATCACCACCTTCGCCCCGGCCGACCCGAACTCACGCTTGCGCATGATTCGGTCGATCACGTCGAGCTGGTCTTCGGTCCGGAAGCAGACGCTGACGCCCTTTCCCTTGGCGAGGCCCGCCGCCTTGATCACCAGCGGCTCGTCGCGCACCTTGACATATTCGTCGGCCGCCCTCGCGTCGGTGAACACCCGCGCCTCGGCGGTCGGCACCGCCTGCTGTCGCATGAGCTCTTTCGCCCAGGCCTTGTCGGCCTCGAGCCGCGCCGCCTCGCGCGTGGGCCCGAAACAGGTCAGCCCCGCCGCCGAGAGCGCATCGACGATCCCCGCGGCCAGCGGGTCTTCGGGCCCAACCACCACCAGATCGACGCCACGCTGCTTCGCCAGCGCGACGACCGCCTTGTGGTCATCGACATTGACCGCCACGTTGGTGCCGCATTGCGCCGTGCCGGGATTCCCCGGCGCGATCAACAGCTCATCGACGCTCGGACACGTCGACAACCGCCAAGCCAATGCATGCTCCCGTCCGCCGCTACCGATCAACAAGATTCGCATATGGTCTCAAAATGGGCGAAAGCCGGGAAAGTATCACGTCGGAAGGGAGAGGGGAAGGTGGAGGCGGGTCGGAGGCAGAAGAGGGAGAACAGGGAGAAGAGGGAGAAGAGGCACAAGAGGCAGAAGCGCACGCGAGGGATGCGGACGAGATTCAGGGGGAGGCGGAAAGGCTGCGGATCAGGCCCAGCAGGACGCGGTCGGTTTCGTCGAGCAGGTCGGCCAGAGCGGTGTCCGACGCGAGATATACCAAATCGCTCGCCAGTTCCACCTGCGTCGCCAGTTCCGCCAGCGACCCTCGCGCGATTCGCAGGAATCGAACGTAGTCGTCCGTGCTCTGCCGCGCATAACCCTCTGCGATGTTGGAAGGCACCGACACCGCCGCCCGCCGCATCTGCTGTGTCAACCCATACCGCTCCTCCGCCGGCATCTGCTTGGTCGCGCGGTAGACCTCCCGCGCCAGCTTCATCCCCAACTGCCAAGCCACCAAATCTCGATGCGTCCGGATCAAACCACCTCTCCCATCTCTCGCTAACCTCATCCCCCACTCCTGCCACTCCTGCCTCTTCTGCCTCTTCTCCCTTCTTCTGCCTCTTCCGCCTTCTCCCCCCTCTCCTCCCCACTTACCCCTCCTCCTCCAGCATCTTCCTGGCCATCAGCAATCCCTCTTTCTGCTCTTCGGTCACGGTCGGGTGCTTGAGCTTGAGTTTGCTGATCTGTTTCGACAGGATCGTCGCAACGATCGCGCGGCACACCCATTTGTGGTCGGCCGGCACGATGTACCACGGCGCCCACTTCGTGCTCGTGGCGGAGATGGCGTCTTCATAGGCCTTGGTGTAGGCATCCCAGTGCTGGCGCTCGGCGATGTCGCTGGGGCTGAATTTCCAGTGTTTCTCGGGGTTATCCAGCCGCTCGTAAAAACGCCTCTTCTGCTCCTCGCGCGAGACGTTGAGGAAGAACTTGAGGATCAGCGTGCCGTTGCGCGCCAGGTGGCGTTCGAAGGCGTTGATGTCCTGATAGCGCTTGCGCCAGAACTTCAAGGCCGGCGGCTCATCCGGCTCGATCCGCCGACGCAGCAGCTTCGGGTGAACGCGCACCACCAGCACGTCTTCATAGTGTGAGCGATTGAAGATGCAGATCTCGCCCTTGGCGGGCACCTGCTTCCACACGCGCCATAGAAAGTTGTGGTCGAGTTCTTCGAGTGACGGCTGCTTGAAGCTCACCACCCGACATCCCTGCGGATTGACGCCCGACATCACATGCTTGATCGTGCCGTCCTTGCCGGCCGCGTCCATCGCCTGAAGGATCACCAGCACGCTGTGCGTGTTGTCGGCGTAGAGCAGTTCCTGGGCGTCGGCCAGTTGCGCAAGCGTCTCAGCCAGCACAGCCTGGGCTCGCTCCTTGAGCTCGTCTTTTGACAGTCGCTTGAGCTTCTCCCGCCCGGAGTAGGCCGGATCGAAATCCGACATCTTCACCCGAATCCCCGGTTTGACACGATATTCAGCGACGCGATCGATGGACATGATCCGTCCAACTCTACCGCGGCCGACGCCGTCGAGACAGCGGATTGTCTGCCGAGGGCGTCAATGGAACGTGAGGAAAATGAGCCCAAACAGCAGGGCCACCAGTGCGAACGACGCGACGACCAGCCCCACCCGGGCGGTCAGCGGAGCGCGCATGAACCATTTTCTGATCATCACCGCGACCGCCGCGACGGGAATACACGCGATAAACGCGGCAATCGGCAGCACCTGGTCGGGGCCCGGGCCGCCGTTGGTCGCCCACAGCATCACAAAGATCAGCCCGAGCCCCGCCGCCCCCAGCAGGGGCAGCACGAACGCCAGGAAAAGCCCCAGCATCGGCTCGGCCCTGGTCAACTGCAGCACCAGGCGCTCGCCGCACTCCGGACACCGGTCGAGCGTCAGATCGCGGAGGTTGTATTCACACACCGGGCACGGCACATCCCGGCCAGCGACAAACGTGATGAAATGGGGATCAGGAGCGGTCGTCTTCTCCATGCCCGGCTAGTTTACCCCAACGACCTTGCCCGCTCGAAACCGCAAGGCCGCCCGCGCCTAGCTCAGCAGGTCACGCAGCGCCCCCCGCAATTCGGGAAAACCAAACACAAACCCCTCGGCCAGCAGCCGCCTCGGCACACACCGTCGACCCAGCAGCGCCAGCTCGGGGTCGGAGTTCATCACAAAGCTCCCCAGCCGCACCATCAACCCCGGCGCCGGCGGCGACCAGGGCCTGCCCACCGCTCGCCTCAGCTCCGCCATAAACTCGCGATTGGTCACCGGGCTGGGCCCGGTCAACACATAGACCCCGCTCATCGAGCGGTCTTCGATCGCTCTCAAGACCGCCGCGTTGACGTCGTCGATGTGAATCCACGAGATGTATTGCCGCCCCGAGCCGATGGTGCCGCCGAGACCCCAGCGTGCCAGCCTTGCTAACACCAGCAGTGCCCCTCCGTCGCGGCCGAGCACGAAGCTCGTGCGGAAAACCACCTTCCTCACATCGGGCAGCCCGACCGCGTCGAGCGCCGCCTCCCAGGCTGTGCCCACTTCCGGGGCCAGTCCCTTGCCGATGGGCGACGACTCATCGAGCACTTCATCCCACGTATCGCCATAGATGTGCGCCGTCGACTGCTGCACCCACACCGCCGGGCGGCGCCGCGCCTGCCCGACCGCCTCGCCCAGAACGCGCACCGACTCGACCCGCGACTCAAGAATCTCCCGCTTGTTTGCCGGCGTCTTGCGGCAATCGACCGAGCGCCCGACATAGTTGACCAGCACATCCGCCCCATCGACCGCGGCAGCCCAGGGCCCGAGGGTGCGGGCGTCCCAGGTCACGTAGTCCACTGCGTCGCGTCGCCCCGCCTGCCCCCTGATCGCGGTCTGCCGGGTCAATACCGTCACACGATCCCCCCGCGCCACACCCTGCCGCGCCAGCGCCCGCCCGAGAAACCCGCTCCCGCCCGCGATGACGATGTGTCGGCCCATCGCCTCACACCTTATCCCGCCCGGTTTGCACAGACCCAATCCCACCACAAGTTTCACCCGGCATGACTTTCACCGGGACAACTCTTGCCCGGCACCAAAACAAGAAGGCCGGTGAAGCCCAGCTCCACCGGCCAAAGGTTTAAGCTATTCACTGCCCACGGCCGACATCTTCTGCCGGCTGCCCGCCGCCTCAGCGCTTTCACTCAAGACGCCTTGGGCGGCTCTTTGGCCTTGAGCCAGGGCATCATCTTGCGCAGGTGGCGTCCGGTCACTTCGACCGGGTGGCTGTTGTCGGCTTCGTACAGCCGCTTGAAGTTCTTCAGGCCGCCTTCGTATTCGGCGCGCCACTCGCGGGCGAACTGGCCGGACTGGATCTCGCTGAGAATCTTCTTCATCTCCGCCTTGGTCCGCTCATCGACCACCCGCGGGCCGCGCGTCAGATCGCCATATTCGGCGGTGTTGCTGATGGAATAACGCATGTAGTCGAGCCCGCCCTGGTAGATCAGGTCGACGATCAGCTTCACCTCGTGCACGCACTCGAAATACGCCATCTCCGGCGGATACCCCGCCTCGGTCAGCGTCTCGAAGCCCGCCTTGATCAGGGAAGCCAGCCCCCCGCAGAGCACGGCCTGTTCGCCGAACAGGTCGGTCTCGCACTCGTCCTTGAAGGTCGTCTCGATGATGCCCGACCGCGCGCCGCCGACGCCGTTCGCCCAGGCGAGCGCCACATCGCGGGCCTTGCCGGTCGCGTTCTGGTGCACCGCCATCAGGCACGGCACGCCCCCGCCCTTTTCGAACTCGCTGCGCACGAGGTGGCCGGGGCCCTTGGGCGCCACCATCACCACGTCAACATGGGTCGGCGGAACGATGGTCTTGAAGTGGACGTTGAACCCGTGCGTAAAGCCCAGCACCTTGCCGGCCGACAGCGACGGCGCGATCGACTTGGTGTAAACCTCGGGCTGCACCTCGTCGGGCAGCGTGACGATCGACAGGTCGGCCTGCTTCACCGCGTCTTCGACCGAGAACAGCTCAAACCCCTTTTCGAGGGCCAGCTTGCCGTTGGGGCTTTCCTTGCGGTTGGCGACGATCACCCGCACGCCCGACTCGCGCAGATTCTGCCCGTGGGCATGGCCCTGCGAGCCGAAGCCCAGAATCGCCACCGTCTTGCCCTGCAGGCCGGTGAGCGGTGCGTCGTTGCCATAAATCATCTTCAGCGGGGTCGCCATGTGCGTGTTTCCTTACGCGGTGCCTTGTTTCCAAAAACGTCTCAACCGCAGGCCGGCCGGTCCCTCGCAGACCCGCCGCATCCTGCTCCCCCGGCCATCCGCCGGGCCCCGCAATCTAGACCAAACCCGCGGTCGAAGCAAAATCACCTACAACCGCGGTGGGAGAGCACCCACCGCCCCGTTCGCGCACCCACCCGCCGGCCTGCCCGCGCGCGCGGTATCATCGGGTTCACGATGACAACGCTGTCCGCCAGCACCGCCGCCCGCTGCCTCGACGGCCAACATGCCGAAGACTGGCTCTACCCCACGTTCGTCACCGGCGGATCGGAAAACGTCGGAGGGTTCAGCGACGTGCAAATCGACGCGGCACTCGAAGACGCGGTCACTGAGACAAACCCCACCGACCGCGAGACGGCGTGGCAGTACGCCGAGGGACTGATCAATGATCAGGCACCCGTCGCGACCTTGTACCCTCTTCAACTAACCCCTATTATGGCAACCATTTTCAATCCGATATTCTGTTATATCCTCGTCGCGCTTGTGTTATTGGGTGATTGCCGGTCGAGCCTCGGTCACACGCGTGAACTGACGGTGACGATCGACAGCGGCGTGCCGGCCGAGGTTACGGTGTTCCAAGCCGAATCGCCGGAGCGGCGGTTTGTCATCCTCGGGCCTTGCAGCAACGAACGTGCGGTGCGAGTCGTTGTAGAGGAGGTGACGCTCGCAGGTCGACCGCAAATTACCGAGTTCACCTGGGCGGAGGACCGGGGTGTTCCTCGGGTAATCGCAGGCAGGATCAAACGTGTCGGGCTCAAGTTCTCTCAACCAGCCGAGATGATCGTCTCCGTGTGGCGAGCGGATGACAACGGTGTGAAGATCGAAATCCCTGTATCGATTCTCAAGAATTCAGCACAAGAGGTCTTTCGTGCACTGGCGACGGATTCTGATGTCCACCAGTATATGATCATTTCCGCGGAAGCGGGTTCTCCTCAGGTTGAGCAGTATTTCCAGCAGGAGATGGTTGATCGGTCACAGCTTCCTGCGCAAAACTCCATGATCAGATCAGGGGAGACGTCATTAAAGATCGTGGCTGGAGAAGAAGCTTTTGTCGGCTCAATCGAGCTGACTTTTGCCCGCCAGCGGAAGTAACGCATTACCGGTGACAGAGCCGGGCGGGACCAAACGGGACGTAGGACGTAGCTCTTTACCTGCGCCTGCAGCCATCGCGGTCCTCCGATGCAGCGTCGCCACACAGAGTACACCGCGGCTCCGGCTCTTGAAACACCCGCCTCCGCGGGACCGTTGAGTCGCCACCGACAGATAGAGCGACTTGCCCTTACCATTCCCCCGATGAGCAACAGGTTCGACTTCGAGGGTCGCAACAGCGCCGCACCAACGCTTTGTTTTCTTCCTCAATAACCCCTCACACGTGCGACATCACCGTTGGCGTAAAGGAACAGCCGAAAACCGCCGTACAAATATGCTTCACGCTCGCGCACGAGCGGGCTCCGCGTCCCGAAGTCGATGACCCGATTCGGTGTCGTCAACTCGTAGGAGATCATTCCCGCCTCGATGCCCCTGATCCACTCGTCGTTGTCGGCGGGCCAACAGGCACCGCCGTTGCGTTGTCCTGCTCTAGGGCAACCACCAGTTCCCGCATCGTTCCTCGAACGAGTGATGAGAACGCAATGCTTCTCTTTATTTTCGAATACAAGACAAGCGAGGCATCCGCCGCACTCAGCGGCTCATTACATAAAATTGTTAATACTCCAGCGTCGTCGTCGGGCAGCATCGCGAACCGTGACCAACCGAGGCACTCACTGAATACCTCTTTGACCAGATCAAGCGTCACTGACGATACCCCAGCATTCTCCCAGGATTTCGCGATCTGATCATCGGCCCGTCGACCCAACTGGTCAGAGACAATCGCTCGGAACTGCGCCCTCCTCGCAGATCGCATGCGAAACCGAAGCTGCCAGCATGTAACGGCGGGACGATTGCGTCCAAATCGGCGTCGCCTCGCTCGCACCACATCCATTCGTCGTAATAGGTCGCTCATGGAAACCCTAGTCAGCAACCCCCTGCCTGCGCGAGCGGATTGGAGCGGACGTCCCCTCTGCATTTCCCGGCAGCACGAAAGTGTAGCGTGATGAGAAGATCGCCAAGCTCGCTTGAGACGAAACCGCCAGCATCACATAACCTGCGGCGATCCAGACGACGTCCATGTCGACGACGTCGAACCAGATCTTATAGCACAGAGACAATGCCAGAATCATACACAGCACACGATCGAGCACGGCTCTGAACTTCACCAGGGCGCGATCATTGGACATCAAGCCCGACTTGAAAGCCAACAGGTGGATCACTAACAACACCTCAATCATACAAATGAATAACGACAGAATGGCAGTTCCCCCAAGGACCAGATTGGGCAGCGGAGCGTCACTCCACGCATTCACTTCAACTTTCCAGCGCAGGAGTTCATTCGAATCGATCAGTTTAATGATGACGTATGGCCTGAACATCGTCATCAGGAGAAAATGGGCGGCGAACACCATTCTCGACAGCAGCGTCACCTTGGGACGATCCGGCCGTTGATATTTCAGAGTTAACACTATCGGAAGACCTTGATCCAGCGTCGACGCAGCCCACTTCTCGCCCGGCCCTGCCGCGCCGGCGACCCGCTCATTCCCGCCAAAATCCCTCATCACCACCTCTCGCCCTTCCTCGTCACCGCTCATGGTGCACACCTCATCATCCGTCAAGCTCTCAGCCCCGCCACCCCGCCCCGATCAGCATACGGGCGATCCTGTATCGTCGCATTCCTCATCACGCGGCCCATGTTACCCACCGCCCGGCCACCCCCCCCCCACACCCACCCTCACCGCCCCCTTCACCCCACCATCCCCACTCCCCCACCCCGGCCATTTCCCCCTTGCCTCCCCACCAAACAAGGAGGCCCCAGTGCGCGCCCACCCACCCCTCCCCCAAACCCCCCGCCCACATGCCACCACCCCTTCCCCATCATCCCGCCGCCCCACGCATCACGGTCCACTTGTCACTCGTCACGAATCACGAATCACGCCTCACCGACGCCGCCGCAGCGCCCCGAACGCCGCCGCCAGCACGATCACCCCAGCCCCCGGTTCGGGGACGATGAAGCTGGTGATGAACGAGGCGACTTGCGGGTGGGCGACGCGGGCGTCGACGTAAAACTCGCCCCAGCTGCTGTTGAGCAGGCCGTCGACGTCGCTGTTGATCAGCGACTCGTTGGCCGGGGTGGTCGGGTTATCGAGCAGCGCCAGCCGCAGGCCATAGGAGTGGACGCCCGCGATGAGCCAGTCGGTGCCGTTGAAGATGAAGCTCGGGCCGCCGCTGTCGCCCGGGGCGGTGCCGACCTCGGCGGTGCCGAAGCCGGTGAAGGCAGGGCCGCCGAAAAAGGTCGAGAACGCGTCGTTGAGGGCGCTGCCCGAGTCGAAGTCGGCGGTGAGCTGGGTGGCGTTGTTGGTGATGCCGCCGATGGGGAGGCCGATCTGCTCAAACTGGTTGAGGCCCACGCGCTTGAGCCCGCCGAGAGCGGTCGCGCCGGTGGCGCCGAAGCCGGTGCTGCCATAGCCGGCCACCAGGTGCACGCTCGCCTCGTTGCTCATGGTGGTGTTGATCTGATACCGGGGCACGATCGGGTCGACTTCTTCGCTCAGGGTGATGACGGCCACGTCGAATCCGCTGCGGGTGTCGCCGTTGTAGAGCGGGTGGACGGTCACCTGCGATGAAGTGAAGGGCACGGTGATGAAGCCGCCGGGGACGTCGAAAAAGATCCGGTTGCCGTCCGCGCCGTCGATGATGTCTTTCTGCCCGGCCGAGTCGGTGACACAGTGTGCCGCCAGCAACACGTGCCGCCCGGTCGAGAGCAGACTGGCGGTGCATTGCGCGCCGGCGAAGGGGTTGGGGTCGGTGTCGATGAACAGCTCGCCCACGCCGTCGAGGTTGAGCGATGCGCTCACACCGCCGCCAAAGTTGACGGTGATCACGGCCGGGTCGGTGGCGGTCGGCATCAGCACATTGCCCCCGCCGGCGGGTCCGTTGTTGGAGGTGACCACGGTCGGCCTGGCGGTGGCGCGAAAGCCGTCGGCCTCCCAGGTGATCGGCTCATGCCAGTCGATCGGCTTCCACCCGCGCTGGGGGGTGGTGGCTTCGAATCCCGAGGCGATCGAGAGGCTGGGCATGTCCTGCCCGCTCGCCAGCTCCGCCAGGTTCATCGCGCCCAAGGCAAGACACACCGCCGCCGCTGTCTGTTTTTGCATGATCTCCTCCGGTTGACCTCGCTATCTTGCCTCGGCCCAAGCCTAACGCAAAGAAAATCCCATCCCCACATCGCGATAACATAGCGATGCGCCCAAAAACGGAGCACATCGTTATCTTGCTGCCAGGCGGGTTCCTTCGGGCTATCCCGGCAGGACATTGACCGCGCGATACCCCCAGCCCATGCCGGTCATGACCAGCGCCACCACCAGCCACCCCATGGCCGCGAGCGATTCACCGACGATCAGGCCCATGAAGACCGGCCTCGCCCAGGTATAGGCCTTGGCCCCGCCGAACCGCAGGATGAGCACTTTGCACGCCCACCCGACCAAGACGCTGAGCCAGAGGTGGTCGCTGGGGTAGGTGCCAAGCATGAGGTATCCGACCGGGTGCAGCGGCCACCAGGCATAGCGGAGCGTCAACCACCAGAGCCCGCCGGTCAGGCCGGCGCCGATGCCCAGGTGCAGCATCGGGTTATAGGCCGATGAGGCCCCCGCGGCGCGATAGACGCCCGCCTCGTGAGCCAGTGTCGGCCCAACGATCTGATACTCCGGGACAATCTCCATCCCCCAGCGGTTGACGGGCGTGAGGGGCGGGTCGGTCCGTGTGACGGCGTGGTTGTATTGCACCCACAGCGTCGAGCTCACACTCACCCCGTATGCCACCATCAGCGCCAGCCCCATCGCGCCGACGATGGCCAGGCCGCGCCATTGGCTGGCGCGCCGCGCTCCGCGGCCGGCCGCCATCGCGGTTTCGTCGGTCACCCGGAGCCCGTGGACGGCATACACCGGCAGCGGCTCGCGAAAATCGAAGTGGTGCGCATTGACCACCGCGGTCAGGAAAAACGACTCTCCCGACACCGCCCGCGGCCAGCCCGCCGACGCAAGCCACTGCCATGGACGAAACAGCGGAAACAGCAACTGGCCATACAGCAACCCCGTCTCGGCCACCACCCGCGTGATTACCAGGAACAGCACCAGCAGCAGCCCCACGCAAACCGTGGCCGCGAGAAATGAAACCCCCGCGAGCACGAGCCACCCGATCATTATCGCCACCGACGCGATCAGCCCCCATGCCGCCGGCCCGTATCCCAGATAACGCGGCGAGACCGACGCGGTCGATGCGAGTTGAAAGGGGCTAGATGCCAGTTGCAATGACGCCGACGGCCGCTGCGGGGCGGTGGGTGCGGAGATGGTCGATGCGGGGGCGGTTGATGTGGGGGCAGTTGATGCCGGGGCGGTGGGTGCTGAGGTGGTCGGTGGTGAGGTAGTCGAGGCTGAGGTGGTCGATGCGCGGGCGGTTGCTGGCGTAGGCGAGGCATCGGCAAGCGCCCTGCTGCGGAGGCTTCCGCGCCCGATCGCGGCCAGGATGACCTGACCCAGATGCCGCCGCGCGATCCAGACGGTTGCCGCCGCGAAGGCGAGCACGGCGCCGGCATGTTGATCGCCCATGCCTGCCACCGCGGGCACACCGGTGGCCGACCCGCTGACCATGCGATAGACCTGGCTGAGTAGAAAAAACGCCCACAGGCTCATTGCGACGCGCGTGGTCACGAAGAACGTCACGCCGACCACGCTGAAGAAGACGGCCGCGTCTTTGAGCTTGTAGCTGGCATACGACAGCGGCGGCTCGCTCATCAGGTTCCAGAGGTCGTAATAGACGGGAATCACCGGCACGCGGTCGGGCAGGTAGCGCGCCAGCCCGTTCCAGAGGTGGAGCGTGAAGACCGCCGACAGCGCCACCCAGAAGCCGCGTCGACGCAGGGTGGCGTTCCAGGCAGAGCCGTCGGCCGGCGGCTCGATCAGCGCCAGCGGAATCTGCGCCAGCGGAAAGGCGAGCCGCTCGTTTTCGACCCACTGCCGCCTGAAGATCACCGCCATGCACAGCAGCGCCGTCGCCAGCGCGCCCAGGAACACACCCCACGCGAGCACCGGCACGACCCATGCCCACGCCGGGTTGCTGTCGGCCATCCACCGCGAATAGAGCGCCCCGATCACCGGCGACAGCGAGCGCTCGCGGGCGGTGGTGCCCGGAAGGTCAGGCCAGATCCATGACGGCAGATCGAGCCAGCCGATCAGCGCCAGGCGATCTCCGCCCTCCCGCGCCAGCTGAAGCGGCCCGGCCAACGACCCCGGCCAATAACGCATCAGCCCCGAGCCCGGCACAGCGCATCCCACAAGCACGACCGCAAAGAGCACCGCCAGTTCGCCCGAGCTGAGCGCCCACCCGCGCCGGACCAGCGCCAGCAGCGGATTGACCGCCGCCACCACCACGAACAGCGGCACGATCGCCGCCAGCGGGAGGTTGCTGCCGATGAGAAAGGTGTTGCCCAGGACGTGATCGTTGTAAGGCGCGATGCCCGAGACGAGCGCCACCCACACCAGCCCCATCAGCACGGCCCGCCAGGTGACGGCGCGGTCGGTCGGCGGGCGACCGGCGACCCCCCGGTCTTTTCCACCATCCGGCGATATCGCCCGGCCTGCCGGGGTTGATGTCTCGACCGCCCGACCGTGACGGCCATGGCTCGACGGACCGCCGCCCGAAGCGCTCATGCCGGATCCGCCGGCGCCAGCCCCACCGCCTTTTTGCTTGTTGTCTTGTCCGTGGATGTCGTGGTGTCCCGGGTCCCGCTCCTGCATCATCGGACGGCGGTAGCAAATTCCGGACGACCGCAGTCACACGACCGCGCGGCACCCGCCGCCCTCAACCCCGATACCCCGTGCCGGCGTGCCGCCCGCCTACATCTGCCGCCCGCCGTCCGCCGACGGCCCCCCTCATGCAAAGCCCGGCCGGCTGCCGATAAGAGGGTCGAGTGCCGACAATCCGCACCCGCGGCGGCAGTACGAAGCGGTTGCGCCGTTCGACGCGCCCGGATCGGCTGCCCGCAGGTCGATTTGGCGTGGATGGCGCTTGACGCC
>CAZBOE010000059.1:13753-21674 GCA_964493365.1 uncultured Tepidisphaeraceae bacterium
CGCCCGCGATGTGAAAGAAATGCCCGTTCTCCACTCGACCAGCCCCGCCTCACCGACCCCCGCCGGACCCGGCAAGGGCGAGCTCAACCGCATCCTGTCGCTCGAGGTGCCGGTCATCGTCAAGCTGGCCGAACGCAAGATCTCGCTTTCAGAAGTGATGCGGCTGGGCGTCGGGGCGATCATCGAGTTTTCCAAAAGCTCTGACGAGCCGCTCGAGCTGATGATCAACAACAAGACCATCGGCGCGGGCGAAACCGTCAAGGTGGGCGAAAACTTCGGCCTGCGCATCAGCAAGATCGGCGACGTGAAGGCGACGATCCGCGCGCTGGCGGGTTAGCCCGGTTGATTCCCTTAGCCGCTGAAGCCACTCACCCCGCCGATCTCACCCGGCCAGCTTGGGCCGCGCACGGCGGCCTTCGGCGGTTTTTCGGCGGTGGTCTGCGTGTGCCATGGCGGGGGTCAGTCCGCCGCGCCCTGCTCGACCTTGCGAGCCAACGCCATTGCCTCGTCGCGCGTGGTCACGCGGCCTTCGAGCTGGGCGTCGTAGGTTTCGTCGAGAATCCGCTTGAACACGGGCCCCGGCTTCATGCCCTGGGCGGTCAGGTCGTCGCCCGAGATCAGCGGCGGTGGCGCCACCTCGCCTTGTGAAAGGGTCGCCCAGTCGGCCGACAGCCGCGCCACCCGCTCGACAAAAACGCCCGCCCGCGCGACCGCATCGAGCAACTGCCGCGTGGAGCCCGCAACAGGTGAAGCCAGAAACCGCTTGAGCACCGCCACCCGCGGATAGTCGGCCGCCAGCATCGGCTCGGCCCACGACAGCACGCCCTCGACCTCGTCCGACTCTTCGTTGCTGATCTTCAGCGCCGCGCGCAGCGCCCGCACCGTCTCGGCGGCGCTCGCCTTGCCGAGCAGCAGACGCAGATCGCTGCCGCGTTCCCAGCGGTCTTCCAGCGTGGCGGCCGCCAGCGCCAGCCCGAACGACAACTCGCCCGGCGCGGCGAAGTGGGTGAACAGGTCTCCCGCCCGCACCTCCGCGGCCGGCAGGAAGCGGAAAATCTCTTCGACCAGCCGAAAACGCCTGAGCAGTGTCCACGCCATGACCCGCGTCGGTGCGGTGAGCATGCGACGAAGCTCATCGGCCACACGCTCTGGCGCGATGCGGCGAATCTGCGGCGCATGTCGGAGGATCGCGTCGGCTGTCGCCGGCTCGATCGTGAGCCCGAACCGCGCCGCGAATCGCACCGCGCGAAGCAGCCGAAGGTGGTCTTCGGCAAACCGCTCGTCGGCGTTGCCGATGGCGCGGAGCACACCGTTGCGCAGGTCGTCCTGCCCGCCGACGTAGTCGATGACCCGGCCAACGCCCGCGAACGCCGGGCCGCCGGCGGCGACGCCCGACGAACCATCGGCCGAGCCGTCGCGTGACGCCGGCGGGTTAGCAGACGTGCCGGTCTCGGATGGATCGCGACCCGAGTGATCTGTGGTACCGCCCTGCCCGGCGAGCGGGTCGGCGAAGAGGCCGTTGATGGTGAAGTCTCGACGCCGGGCGTCTTCGCGGGCGTTGGTAAACCGAACACCGCTGGGGCGTCGGCCATCGACATAAGCCATGTCGGCGCGGAAGGTCGCGACCTCGACTTGTTGCCGGCGCAGCCGCACGAGCATGACGCCGAACGCTGCACCAACCGCCTGAGAATTGGGGAACAGCTCGCGCACCCGCTCGGGCGGCGCGTCGGTCGCGACGTCGTAGTCCTTGGGAACCAGCCCGAGCAGCTCGTCGCGCACACACCCCCCCGCCAGCAGGGCCTCATGCCCCGCGGCCCGCAGCCGCCCGATCACCTCAACCGCAACATCTCTGGCCGACATCATCCCCGAGTGTCGCGTGTGGTGGGCAAAACGCAACGGGAGAACAGGTTCACCGCGGAGGCGCAAAGGACGCCCCCAGTGATTTCTTGTTCGTAGACAGAGTTTGCCATCCCGCTATGCCGGCATCAAGCGAAAAATCACGCCGCCAGTCGTGCGGCGGTGGCGAGGGTGGGGGGAAGGCTCAGGGCGGGGAGTTTGGAGGGGTCGACCGACCACAGCCCGGCCATCGCCAGGACGGCCGCATCGCCCATGCCGGCGGCGATGATCTGTCGTTCGGCTTCGTCGGCGGCGCCCAGGTCGATCAGGGTTTCGTTGTGGAGTGTGTCGACCGCGAAGGCCCGTTGCATCTCGCCGCCGACGGCTTTGGCCCACGCGTGATAGCCCGCCTGAGCGTGGGTGGCGAAGAACAGCGCCGTCTTAAACTCGCGGGAAAGCTCTTCCAGATAGCTGAAGAACCGGTCTTCCGAAGGGTCGAGATGGCGCAGCGGGGCGACCAGCGTGAACGGGCCGTGGGGCGTCGGCAGGGGCGGCGTGACCACGACATCGGGCCCGGTGCCGCAGGCCAGCCGCAGCGCGCGAGACCAGGAACACGGGTGCCGCGCCACCAGCCCCAGCACATCGGCCACCGCGTCGATGTCGTCGGTCGCCAGCGCCAGCCAAGACGAATCGGGCCCGAAGGGCAGCGGCTCGGAAGGCTCGGCGTCATCGATGTCGGGCTTGCCGCGGCGCTGCGGGTGGGGGCAGTGAGACAGCGCCGTCAGGATCGATCGGCCGAGCGAAAGCGAGCCCGACGGGCAGACCAGCGAAAGTTCGCCCAGCGGGTGAAACGCGCCGGCCGCGTTCTTGTACTGCGGCGTGACCGACATCACCGCGCCGCTCGGGGCAACAACGACGCACTGCGCCGCATCGATGATGCCCGCCCATTTGGGCAGCGGATATGAGAAAGACACAATCCCGCCCTGCTGTTGTGCGGTCCGGCCGCCTGCCATGCGCTCGGCGGACCGCGCCGCGCTGCGCAGCGCCCGCTTGACGCAAAACCCCAAGTGCATTGCCCACGGGCGTCGGCCGAGCCGTATGACCGGATCGGCACAGGTAAGGGCACCTGACGCAGAGGGAACCTTGGGCGTGATGAACGTGCCCTGTTGTGTGAAGAAGATCCCGGCCGCGATATCGACACCGACCGCGCCGGCTCGGCCAGCCTGTCTGGCTGACCCGGGCCGGCTCGACCCGTCTGAAGACGATCTATCGCCCGTTGATGGGTCTGCGGTCGATGCGTCACCGATCGATGCGTCGCCCATCGTTGCATCGCGTGTCGATGCTTTCCCGAGCGGTCGGTTCCCGGGCAAGGCATGCTGTTGACGATGCAGGCCGATGGGCCGGGCTCCGCCGCCGGGTGGGCGATGTCCGCCAACCTGTGGGCGATGTGGGGTGTCCTGCGGACCGGGCGTGGCCTCGCCGGCGCGGTGATCGCCCGGCGGACTCAGAGGTGAGGTCGACTGTTCCTGCTGCCCTGCCGCATCCATGCCCGTGCTCCCGGCCTGACCGCGCAGCCACACCCGCACGGCTAACGGGCGTATCGGCGGGAAAGAGGCATGGGTTGAGATCGACAGGCTATAGAGGGTCGGCAGCCGCCGCGATGACGTTGACACCCTCGGCCTCCGCAGCCGTCCTCAGGGCTCGGTCGAGTGTTGCCAACGCACCCCCATACCGCTGGCACAGCTCAAGGTAACTCGCGTCGTAGACCGTCAGACGATGCTTGACGGCAAGCGTCATTGTTTCCGGCTTGAGCGAGTTGTCTTCAACAACATCGATCAAATGCTTCATGTCTGTGATCAGGCTCTCGCACTCCGGCAGCGAGATGCGCCCCCGCCGATGGGCCATCAGCAGCCCGTTTTGAAGTTCGTACCAGAATAGCGCCGGGACGAGGGTCTGTTCGCTCGCTGCAAGGCGTAGCACCTGATCGGCGTATCGGCTGTCTTCGTCAGGCAGCCTCAGCGCAAGGACCGCAGAAATATCGATCACGAGGAGCATCGGTGTGGCGTTTGTCTGCGGGGCGGGAGGAAGCCCGCGGGTCTGCCCCAATGCTTAGTACCGACGGCCTTCGTTCTTGAACGACAGAACTTCGTCGAGCGTCATCGCCGGCGATTTGCCGCGTTGCGTGAGCAGCCGGGCGAGGGCCGCCTGCCGGCCTGCCGAGGTAGGCTGCACGGACGGGCCAGAAGCAACAGGATCACCCTCCGATTCGGTCGCATCGACCGCAGGAACCAGGGACCCGACCTGTCGGCCATCGCGGGTGATCACAATGGTCTCCCCCTTCGACACACGATCGAGCAGCTCGTCAAAATGCTCGGCGGCCAGCTTGGAAGTGATTGTCTCCATGAATCGTTGCCGCTCCCGGGTGATCGCCCGCGTCCGGCCGTTCGTCTGACCGACGCACTGCGTGTATTATACCTGACTTTCCGTTTATCGGCAGCTTGGCTGAGGTATCACCCCCTATGGCGTTTGCATCGATTCCCGAAGTTCTCGAAGACATCGCGGCCGGCAAGATGGTCGTGCTGGTCGACGACGAAGACCGCGAAAACGAGGGAGACCTGGTCATCGCGGCCGAGAAGATCACCCCCGAGGCGATCAATTTCATGGTCACCCACGCCCGGGGCGTGGTCTGCCTGGCGCTCACCGCCGAACAGTGCGATCGGCTCCAGCTTCATATGCAGACCGAGCAGATCACCGCGCAGCTCGGCACGGCCTTCACCGTCACCGTCGACGCCCATCCCAAGTTCGGCGTCTCGACCGGCGTCAGCGCCAAGGACCGCGCCAAGACGATCCAAGTTGCCATTGCCGACGACGCCGCGCCCGCAGACCTGCTCCGCCCCGGGCACATCAACCCGCTGCGCGGCCGAGACGGCGGCGTGCTCGTGCGCGCGGGGCAGACCGAAGGCTCGATCGACCTCGCCCGCCTCGCGGGGCTCAAGCCGGCCGGCGTGATCTGCGAGATCATGCGCGACGACGGCGAGATGGCCCGCCGGCCTGAGCTCGAAGCGTTTTGCCGCAAGTGGGATATGAAGATGTGCACGGTGGCCGACCTGATCAGCTACCGCCTCAAGCGTGAACAATTCGTCAAGCGCATCGAGACGGTGCAGCTTCCGACGAACTGGGGCGATTTCACCCTGCACGCCTATCAGTCGGTCGTCGATGCCCAGCCTCACCTGGCGCTGTGCAAAGGCGGCGTGGGCGACTATGGCCCCGACGGCAAGGCGCCGGTGCAACAGGAGCCCGTGCTGGTGAGGGTCCACAGCGAATGCCTCACCGGCGACGTCTTCGGCAGCGGCCGCTGCGACTGTGGCCCACAGCTCGCCAGCGCCATGCAGATGATCGAACGCGCGGGCAAAGGCGTGCTGGTCTACCTGCGCCAGGAGGGCCGGGGCATCGGGCTGGCAAACAAACTCCACGCTTATGCCCTTCAGGAAAAAGGCCTCGACACCGTCGAAGCCAATCTCAAGCTGGGCCTGCCGGCGGACAAGCGCGACTACGGCATCGGGAGCCAGATCCTCCGCGACCTGGGCCTGCGCGACATCCGCATCATGACCAACAACCCCAAGAAGATTTACGGCATCGACGGCTTCGGCCTGCGCGTGGTGGAGGAAGTGCCGATCCGTGTCGAGGCCGGCGAACACAACGCCGCCTATCTCGCCACCAAGCGGGAGAAGATGGGGCATCGGCTCTGACGGGTGAGAAGTGATGCGTGGCACTTAGTGCGTGGTGCTTAATGCGTGATGGGGTGAGGCGGGAACGGTCGGACAGTGTCCCCGGCATGCATCAGCGCGTCGGCCGCGTGCGCACCTGACCGTTCGCGTGGTGGATCTGCGCTTTGCGTGATCGCCCCTCGCCCCGCGATATGGCCTCCGGCGGTCCGGGCTGGTAGGTTTCCCGGCCTATGACCACGGTTGACGCGGGTATTGAGGCGGCGCCGACACGGGCGAGGGGGCTCGGGTGGTTCGGCCCGCGCGAGGGCGGGCGGGTTCGGCCGATGCACTGGCTGCTGCTCGCGGGCGTGTATGCGTTTTTCGCGGTATTCCTCATCCTGCCGATCGTCATGATCGTGGCGACGGGCTTCCGCGACGAGAGCGGCGGCTTCACGCTTAAGTATCTCGGGCTGATCCTTGCCGACCCCAACCTGCTCCGCGGCCTGCTCAATTCGCTGATCATCGCCGTCAGCGTGACCGCTCTTTCGCTGCTCCTGGCGCTGCCGCTGGCGGTCTTTTCGGTGAGATACACCTTCCCCCTGCGCGGACTGTTCTCGGGGCTGCTGCTGGTGCCGCTGATCCTGCCGCCTTTTGTGGGGGCGATCGGGATGAAGCTGGTGCTCTCGCGCATGGGGCCGTTGACCCAGGTGGCCGAGTGGTTCGGGCTGGGCGGGCCGACCGGCATCGACTGGCTGGGCATGCTGCGAATGCTCGGGGTCATCCTCGTCGAGACGCTCAGCCTCTATCCGATCATGCTGCTCAACGTGCAGGCGGCGCTGGCCAACATCGACCCGGCCATGGAGCAGGCCGCGTCGAACCTCGGGGCAAGCGCGTCTTCACACGCGTCACGCTGCCGCTGATGCGGCCGGGCGTCTTTGCCGGCTCGACCCTCGTGCTGATCTGGAGCTTTACCGAGCTGGGGACGCCCCTGCTGTTCGATTTTTACACCGTTACGCCCGTCCAGGTGTTCAAGCAGATCACCGACGTGGCGGCCAACCCGCTGCCCTATGCGCTGGTGGTGGTGATGCTCGCGGCGTCGTCGCTGCTCTACCTGGTGGGCAAGGTCATTCTCGGTCGCGGCTTTTCGTCGGCCACCACCAAGGCATCGGTGGCCGCCACGCCGCGCAAGCTTACGGGCGTCAAGGGCTGGGCGGTCACGGCGCTCTTCGCGGGCGTCTTTTTCGTGGCGATGCTGCCCCACCTGTCGGTCATCCTCACCAGCTTCAGCGGCATCGGCGCGTGGTATGACGCGATCCTGCCCAGCGATTACACGATCCGCCATTACGTCAACGCCCTCAAAGACCAACTGGTGATCGGGTCGGTGGCCAACAGCCTCTATTACGCCTCGCTGGCTACGCTCGTCGCCTGCGTGGTGGGGCTCGGCGTCGCGATCCTGCTGGTCCGCTCCAACATCCCCGGCAAGACGTTTGTCGATTCGCTGGCGATGCTCCCGCTCGCGGTGCCGGGGCTGGTGCTCGCCTTCGGCTATCTCAGCATCAGCGTCTGGGCAAGGCGGCTGTTTCCCGAGGCCACCGGGTCAGACGGCTGGCTGGTCTTCCTCAATGTGCAGGAGTTTCCCGTCGTGTTGCTCGTGCTGGCGTATGCCGCCCGCCGGTTGCCGTATGTCGTCCGCTCGGCCGTCGCGGGGCTGCAGCAAACCCCCGAAGACCTCGAGCTCGCTGCCGGAAACCTCGGCGCCAGCCGCTGGACGGTCTTGCGCAAGATCACCATCCCCCTGATCCTGGCCAACCTCATCGCCGGGGCGCTGCTGGCGTTTGCCTTCGCCATGCTCGAGGTCAGCGACTCGCTGATCCTCGCGCAGCAGAGCCAGTTTTACCCGATCACCAAGACCATCTTCGAGCTCTTCCAGCGGCTGGGCGACGGCATCTATGTCGCCAGCGCGCTGGGCGTCTGGGCGATGCTCCTCCTGGCGCTGACGATCCTGACCGCCAGCAGCTTCCTGGGACGCAAGATGGGCGCGATCTTCCGGGTCTGACCGCTGACCTTGATGTTCCGCCGCGCCGGCCGCGACGGTCAGGGCTGTGCGGGAGAGTCGGCCGTGCTCGAAGCGGGGTCGGCCGCGGCCGCCTGCATGAGCAGCTTCGCCTGCTCCAGGGCTTTGTCGGTCTGGCCGTCCAGTCGATAGAGATCGATGAGCTGGAGTCGAATGGCCCGGGCAACGGTGGGGCTCGCGACTTCACCCAGCGCCTGCTCGAAATAGGCGATCGCGGCCTTGGGGCCCTGCGGACGCAGCAAATCGGCCGCGGTGATGACCGCGCTCACGCCGGCCATGTCCGGGTCGGCGCTCATCGCCGCAC
>CAZBOE010000059.1:21684-21907 GCA_964493365.1 uncultured Tepidisphaeraceae bacterium
GACGAGATCGATGTACCCCCGCAGCAACTCAACCTGTGCCGCGCCCGGCCGATTGCGCATGACGTGGCCGTCGAGGCCGCGGGCTCCCGGAGGAAGCCCCAACCCTTCGGGCCCGCCGCGCGGGCCGCCGAATCCGCCGCCCTCCCGACCCCCGTCGCGTGGGCTTCTCTCGCCAGGGCCCCGCTCCCCCTGACCGCCGCCCGGAACTCGCGCAGGGCCTGGG
>CAZBOE010000060.1:0-2616 GCA_964493365.1 uncultured Tepidisphaeraceae bacterium
AGGCAGCGGCGGCTGCGGCGTGACGCCGGGTATGACCGGCACAACGGGCGGATCGCGCAGGTCTGGATACCGCCTGATCGAGTCGAGGCTCGTCTCCCTCGCGATCAGGTCGATGCGTTCCGAAGCGCGGATGATGTAATTCAAAAACTCCTGCCGGTCTTCGGCATAGGTGTCAAACTCAACCCGCTGCACCAGCGCCAACACCCCCTGAAGCATCGGGAGCACCTGCTCGTCGGGCATCTCGCGGAGCGACTCGCGCGCCATGTTGGGCGCCAGCTGCGCGATGATCGCGTCGTCGGTGAAGTAGCGGATGATCATCCGCCCGTGGATGTAGCGTGACCGGCTGTAGTGCTGGGCGGCCGACCGCAGCAGCGCCGTGCGCTCGTCGCCCCGGGCCCGCATCGCCTTGAGGTAAGCCGAATCGCCCAGCACGATCTCGCGCAACCCGTTGAGCGTGTCGATGTGGGATTGATAGGTGTTGAAGTTGTTGAGGAAGCCTTCGACGCGCAGATGGCGGTCGTAGTCGGCGAGCGAATCGCCGGCCAGCCGGGCGGCGCGGTCGTATCCGAAGATGGCGCGATCGATCAGGGCGGCGTCGCCCTGGGCGTCGAGCGGCAGGGCCGCGGTCGGCTCTTCGAGCATGAGCTTGTCGACCGGGACTTTCAGCCCGAACGCCTCGATCTCGGACCTGCGGGCGAAATCCCACTCGTCTTCCGACCACTGCTTGAGCGTGAGCGCCGGACGGCTGTCGATGACCAGGTCGGACAGCTGGGCGTGGACCTGGTTCTCATGCTTCTGAAGCAGTTGCGCGCCTCGATAGAAGTTGTAGCCCATCGCGAAGGGCGAGATGCCGTAAGGGAACGGCTGGTAAGGCTCGAGGAACTGCAGTTCCGAGCCGTTGACATAGGGGACATCCGCAGGCACGCCGCGGGGCCGCTCGCGCGAAGGCGTGAGAAACTCGGGGAGGATGTTGCCGTCTCTGTCGAGCCGGGCGTCGAACTCGAGCCGGCTCCATCCCGGGTCATTGCGGTTGAGCGTCTGGCGCACCGGGTGGGGCAGCGATTCCTCGCGGAGCCACCGCTTATAGAGCGGGGCCTCGGTGCTGTTGCCGAGCTTGTCGGCGTAGACGCCCGCGATGGCAGCGTGAATGTTGATGTTGGCCGGGCGCTCGTCGTCGACGCCGTAGGCGTAATCGAGGGCGTCGAGAATCGTCGTGTACTTGTTCCTCACCGACGCCATCTGCACGGAGATGTTGTAGGCCTTGTTCCAGATCTGGAAGATGTGGACCGAATCGAACTCGGGCTGGAGCCGGCGGATCCACTCGACCTTGGTGTCAAAGTCGTCGAGGTTGCGTTCGCTCTTCTGCGCTTCGGAGGTGGTCCAGAGCAACATCACCAGCGGCCCGCGGAGCCCGCCGAGGAGGAGGGCCAGGGCATAGCTGTTGAGGCGACCGAGCGACGAGCGGTCGCCGACGACGCCGGTGGTGTTGTTGCTGCGCAGCGACATGGCCAGGTCGCGGGTGACCGCCGACGCGGCCAAGGCGACGACGAGCGCGCCGATGAGCGCGGCCCGTCCGAGCCCGCCTCCGGAGTCGGTGCGCCCGGGGCGAACAGGGGTCGGAGCCGGTCGGCTCGCTGGCGGAGTTGAGGAAGGGGTCGAGACGCTCACGGAGCGACCTCCTTGTATCGCAGCACCACGTATGCCAGCACGACCAGCGGCAGCGCAAACACCAGCAGCACTTCACCCGACCCGGCGATCACCGCCAGCGGCACGACCAGGCCCTTTTCGATCTGGTCGATCGCGGCGAACCGGCTGATGTCGGGCAGAATGCCGGCCAGTGTGTTGAGCATTCGCGCCAACGCATCGACCGACGCGCTGACCGCCCTGGCGGTGTTGGGGTTGGCGAAGCCCAGGTCGGTCGCCACCTGGGCGCCCATGCCCGGCTGAATCGAATCCTGAAGCTGCAGCACCAGCCACCGGCCCAGCAGCAGCACGATCGTCAGGACGACCGCGATCGGCCAGCTCAGAAACACGCTGCAGAAGATCGAGATCGACACCACCAGCAGCGTCATCAGCCACATCACCAGCAGGCTCTTGAAGAGATTGAAGATGAACGGCTCGGTGCTGGCGACCATGCCCAGCGTCGTCTGCTGGACGCCCACCCAGTGATCGGGGGTCACGACGCGGGCGATGACGTCGAAGTTTCCGCCCTGCAGCACCGACGACGGCACGCTGAAGAAAAACGTGCGGTTGTTCTCGGGGAAGACGCCCGAGACGGTATGCGCCTGGCGGTTGTCGCGATTGACAAATTCGAGCGACATCTCGGTGAGCACTTCGCGGTTGTCGACGATCGCCTCCGACCGCTCGATGCCCAGCCGAAGCTCGAACGGCACTTCACCCCGCGAGGGCACATCGACTTCGCGGAAGGCGAACACCGCCTGCGGCGCGGACGGCCCGCCGGGGAGCGTCTGGCCGAACCGCCCCGATGACCCGATCGTCACCGGCTGGCGTTCATCGGGCTGCGGCAGCACCGCGGCGCTGCTCATGTCGGCCGACGGCACGAGCGCGGTGACGGGCGCGGGCGCGGTCACGTAGTTGAACAGCCGGTTGGCCGAG
>CAZBOE010000060.1:2626-5418 GCA_964493365.1 uncultured Tepidisphaeraceae bacterium
CGGATCTGGACGTAGACCGTTTCATACCGGGCGAGGCGCTGACCGGCGTTGGCGTCGATGACGACGTTGGCCGTCACGTCCAGGTCGCCCGCGTTGATCGGGCGGGCAGGATCAAGCTCGGGTACGACGATGGGCAGGCCCTGGTTGATCGAGCTCGGGTCGACCACGAGCGTGCCGGTCTGGTCGACGAATTCGAGCTCCACCTGCGGCGGAGAACCCGCCGGGGCCACTGGGCCGTCGGTAAACGATTCCGGATCGGCCAGCGGGTTGAAGATGCCCGCGATCCGAAGCTGAAGCAGCAGCCCGTTGCCGCCCGGCGCGGGATTGGACGCCCCGGGCACGGTCATCGCGGCGGCGTCCATCTCCAGCGGCTGGAGCACCGTCACCTGGTTGTTGCCCTGGATGAGCAGCCCCGGGGCGAACCGCTCGGCGTCGCGGGCGATCACCTGCGGCCGAAGCGGATAGGCAATGTCCTTCGCCTGGAGCAGCCCGTAGCGGGCGTAATGTTCAACGGTCTTGACCGAAGCCTCGGGCACGAGGTTTTGCTCGAGCCGGGTGCTCATCTCCCGCTGCAGGCCCCACGCCCGCAGCGTGAGGAACGACGCGGTGAAGACGCCCATGATCAGCAGCACCAGCGCCGACACCTTGGCAAAGCCCCAGACCTTGCCCAGCACCAGCTCGAGGCGGGTCGTGGGCTTGGTGACCACGGTGTAGATCACGCGGTTTTCGATCTCGCGCGGCAGATTCGTGCAGGCAAGGATGATCAGCGTCGTGGTGACGACCAGGCCGGTCGCGAAGAGGCAGAACTTCAGCGTCTGGCGCACCGCGTCCTGCTCGTCGAGCGAGCGCTGGAACGACGAGACGATCAACACGCCGATCATCGCCAGCGGGGTGATCCAGAGCACCTTTCGGCGGATCGACTCATCGAACACGACGCCCGAGATGGCGCCGACCCGGGTGAGGCTGAGGCGCAGCACGTCGCGAAACCCCAGCGCGAGGCCGCCGATCACGATCAGCAGCGGGATCAGCCAGGTGAGCGCCGCCGACACGTCGTCGCCGGCCGTCACCTGCGCGAGGGCGGTCGCGGGCAAAAGACCGGCGGCAAACTGGGAGAGGGCCGTGTTCATATCAGGTCAAGCCGTGGGATAGACACGTAACAGGCGGCGTCGTTGCCGACGACCCGCCGAGGCTCATGCGCCCGATCAGGTGTCGCTGCTGGTGTAAGACTGGCCGTTGACGGTGTTGTCGCGGACGATCCGCACAAACAGGTCTTCGAGCGTGGTCGTGGGGTGGGTGACCTCCACATCCTTGACGCCCATCCGCGCGACGAACTCGCGCATCTCGGCGATCTGCGTCGTGCTCAGCCCGCGCGCCTGGACCTGTGTGATGTCGCGGACCTGCAGCAGGTCACGCACCTGCCCGAGCGTCTGCATCTTGCCGCGGAAGAGGATGGTGATGCGGTCGCAGACGTCCTGCACGTCCGCCAGCAGGTGCGAGCAGAGCAGCACGGTCTTGCCCTGCGCCTTGAGCGAGAGGATCAGGTCCTTCATCTCGCGCGTGCCGATCGGGTCGAGGCCGGTGGTGGGCTCGTCGAGGATGAGCAGGTCGGGGTCGTTGATCATCGCCTGGGCGAGGCCGATTCGGCGTGCCATGCCCTTGGAATACTCGCGCAGCTTTCGCTTGCGGGCCTTGGCGTCGAGCCCGACCGTGTCGAGCAGCGCGGGCACACGGCGCTTGAGTTCCTTGCGGGGGATCTTGAACAGCCGGCCATAGAAGTAGAGCGTCTCTTCGCCGTTGAGGAAGCGGTAGAGATAGGACTCTTCGGGCAGGAAGCCGATTTTTTCGTTGATCGTGGTCGAGCCGGCCGGCTGGCCCAGCACGCTCGCGCTGCCGCGGCTGGGGAAGATCAGGCCCAGCAGCAGCTTGATCGTCGTCGACTTGCCCGAGCCGTTGGGGCCCAGAAGTCCGAAGACCTCGCCCCGGTGGATGGTCAGGTCCAGATCGGACAGGGCCGTGACCTTGGGCCGACCCCAGAAGTCGCGATAGATCTTGGTGAGCCGGTTGGTGGAAACGGCATGATCAGAAGCGTTCATCGCCCAAAAGCCTCGTGTGGGTTGTCGCGCCCCGGTTGAATTGCACTGCCTGAGTCGGGCCGCGTCACGTGTTCCGCCCGACTGACGCCGGTGACGCCGACTTGATTCATCTCCGCCGACCGACGTCCGTGAAGCCTCGCCCCTCTAGGCGGGGCATCTCGCCTCGGCATCCGCTCGACGCGTCGCTCTACCCTCGGCCCGCATCGCAACCTGTCAGATGACGCAGCCCTACGTCACATACTGCCTGTAGTGGCATAGCTTATGGCAACCGGCGTGCTCTGACCACTGGTGCGGGCATTCACTGTCGCGAAAAAGGTGGATTGCGCTGGCCGAGTTGGTCGTGCCGACCGGCGACGGCCGCTTCGGTCTGCCCGAACCCGCAAGCCTTGCGCTGCGAGACTTGCCCGCCTTGGCTCGCACGCCCGGCTCTGCAACCCGGGCCTCGTCGGCTCCGACGCGCGAGACATCACCGGGTATCGGGGCCGCTCATTGCATTGACGCAGCGACGACCCGGCTCAAGCGAGGCGGGTCGTCGGCTCAAATGGACGAGATCGACATGGACGACAGCGTCGGGCTCGAACAGGGCTGCCGCATGCTTACCGGCCGCCGCCCGTGCGCATCTTGGGCTTGGAGCGGATCCGGCGACGACGCTTTTCACTGGGCTTCTCGTAGTAGGCCACGCGCTTGATGTCCTTGGTG
>CAZBOE010000060.1:5541-21638 GCA_964493365.1 uncultured Tepidisphaeraceae bacterium
GTTGACAGTGAACCTGTTTGTGCACACAACGACCCCCGGCGCCCGCCGACTCGAAAGGGCTGGCGCAGGGTCGAGACGTGTTAGTGTATCGGCAGCGGTACAGCATTCAAGCGCAACCCGACCGGCCGGGCCGGAAGGTTTTGTCGCGTCGTTTTCAGTGTAAGTGTCGATGGAAAATACAATTACGATTCGCGTTCGGTATCCCGAGGTTGACGCCATGGGGTATCTGCATCACAGCCGATACCTGCAATACTTCGAAATCGGGCGGGTCGAGCTGCTCCGGAGCGTGGGATTTGCCTACGCGGATCTCGAGCGGCAGGGGGTGTTTTTTGTCGTGGTCAAGGCGCAGATCAACTACCGAGCCCCCGCCCGTTATGACGACGAGCTGACACTGGTCACGCGGGTGACCCGCCAGACGCACGTGCGTTACGACCATGCGTATGAGCTGCGCCGGGGCTCGACGCTGCTGGCCGACGCGACGACGACGATCGCCTGCGTCGGTCGAGACGGGCAGTTGCAGGAAATCCCGGCCGCGCTCCAGCGGCCCGCGGGCGGAGACGGCGCCCACGCCTGATGCCATCCACCCGGGCGGCCGGTTTGCGACCAGGTTGCGGCCGAGTTGCGGTCGGTTTGCGGCCGTCGTTAAGCATCGCCGGTGATGCGCCGATCGGGCTTAGAACCCGGCGCATTTAGAACCCGGCGCGCTTAGAACCCCGCGCGGTCCCATTCGCTGACCAGCGCGCTGATGCGCGGCTGGTTGGGGTTGATCGAAAGGCTTTTGCGCCAGACCTGCAGGGCCGACTGGCGGAGCTTCTCGTCGAGCTCGAGACCCTCGCGATACTGCGTGATGAACACCCTGCCCGCGTCGTTGAGCGCGGGGTAGAACGCCGGCTCGGTCTTGAGCGCGGTCTCGTACTGCTTGAGCGCGTCGGCGTACCGCCGCGCCAACGCGTAAGCGTCGCCCAGCTTTTTGCGGGCGCGGACGGAGTCGGCGATCGTCAGCAGCTTTTCGAGAACCGCGATCGCCTCGCCCGCCTTGGCGCGGGTCACCAGCACGTTGCCCAGGTTGAGCAGGGTGGCAGGGCGGTCGGGCGCGAGCTCGAGTGAGCGGAGCAGCGCGCTCTCCGCCTCGGCATGCTCGCCCGATGCGTCGAGGACGACGCCGTGGTTTGCCCAGGCCGGGCCCGACGACGGATCCATCTCGGTCGCCTTCTGCGTGAGCCGACGTGCGTCTTCGAGACGCCCCAGCGTGAGGTAGACCAGCCCGAGGTTCATCGTCGCGTCGAGATCGGTGGCGTCGAGTTCCAGCGCCTTGAGGTAGGCGCTCTCGGCCTCACGCAGGCGGTCGAGGAACTGATAGGCGATCCCCAGGCGGGTGTAGTTGGCGCCCGTGTAGGGGTCGAGCTTGACGACCACTTCGTATTGCTGGAGCGCCTCGGCATAGTCGCCCTCGAAGCGGTAAAGATCGCCCAGCAGCGAGCGCGCGTTGATCAGGTTGGGATTCTCTTCGGTGGCCGTCTCGAGGTGGCCGATCGCGGCCCGGCGATCACCGCGGCGGTTGGCTTCGACACCCTCGACATAGGAGTCGACCCCTCTCGGCAGCGCGATGCCGCTTCGGCTGGGCGCGGTGCAGCCCGCCGGCCACAGCAACAATCCGCCCGCAAGCGCGGCGACGCAGCCTCCCAGCCGCCACGGCAGGCGCAGGAATGGTCGGCGGCAGGGGAGTGTGAAAACAGCAGGGGAATGCGGGTCGGGCTGAGCCATCTACGCAAGAGGATAAGTTTACCCGTGCCTTCGGGCAATGCGGGCTTGGGGTAACGTGGTCGGGCGCGAGGGTGCGTCGGTTTGACCGCCCTACGTGTGACTCCTAGCATCGGCATCGCGGCGTCTCAGGGGACGCCCAACCGCCTGACGCTCGCGAACCGACCCGGGGAGTGCGCGAATCAAGAGGAGCCCGACCACCGCCCAGCAATGATCACCGCCCGACAATGATGACCGCCCGACAATGATCGTCGCCCGACAGTGAGCAAGGCCCGCTCGTCCGGCGGTCGCTGGCACCCCGCCTTGCCGATGCCTGGCAACTTGATGTAAAGGCGGGTGGATCGGCATGTAGGCGGAGTGATGTGCGGAAGGGCAGGCGGTGGATGGGCCGGCTGATGCGAAGGACTGCCGGCGATTGAGTCGGCGATGCGAAGTTGGTGTTGTGCTGGTCCGCGACGTGCATGACGCAGATATGGACAATTTGCGGCCGACCAGCCCGGGCCTGACGAAGGGCCCTGTATAAAGTCGGTGCTAAGTGGCGAACGTGGTCGCCAGAGCGGGCGTCATGTCGGCCGGGCGTCGAATGGTGTGGGAGACGAGTGAATTGCCAAGGAGTACGCGTGAGCAGCCGAATCCTGATCGCGATCCCGGTTTACAACGAAGCCGCGCATGTCGATCGCGTGCTCCGCGAGGTTCAGAGCTATCACGGTGACATCCTGGTGGTCGATGACGGCTCGACCGACGGCACCGCCGACCTGCTCCAGCAGCGGCACGACATTCATCTGATTCGCCACCGCGACAACGAGGGGTATGGCCAGAGCCTGATCGACGCCTTTGCCTATGCCGACGCCCATGGCTACGACTGGGTGATCACCATGGACTGCGACGAGCAGCACGAGCCGCGGCACATACCGGCGTTCATCGCGGCGATCGAAGACGATCAGGCCGACATTGTCAGCGGCTCGCGCTACCTCGACGAAGCGCTCAGCGGCGACGCAGCGCCGACCGACCGCCGCCGGATCAACATGCAGTTGACCGAGCTGATCAACCAGACGCTGCACCTCGGGCTGACCGATTCGTTCTGCGGGTTCAAGGCCCACCGTGTGTCGGCGATGCGTCGGCTGCGGCTCGACGAGACGGGGTATGCGTTCCCGATGCAGTTGTGGCCGCGGGTGGCGCTCGAGGGGCTTCGGGTGATCGAGATCCCAGTCAGGCGGATCTACAACGACCCCAATCGCGTCTTCGGCGGGCAGCTTGACGACCCCGACCGTCGGCTCCGACATTACCTGGGTGTGTTTCACCGTGAGCTTGCCCCCCTTGCCGCGCGCACGGGCGACACGGGCGATCGGTTGACAGACCAGTCGGCCGATCCCTTGGCGGATCAGCTGGTCGATGAGCAGTCGGTCGACGTGACCGAGTCGGCCGACTCCGGCTGCGTCGGCTGCGGCTGCGACGACTGACCCGTGACAACACCAACCCGATGGGATCGGCAGGCTGGTGCGGTCGCTGACGGGGGCCAGTCGATCCGCGACCCGGACGATCGAATCAACCGAACCAGAGCCTACCAAGCATGGCAACCGGGAATGAGCTGGCCTCGCAGTACGCCGACTGGAAAGCCCCCAAAGGTGACGGCCAATGGCTGCTGTGGCCTGAGCCGGTCCGCCTGATAGAGCAGACCCTCGCGAATCAGAAGTCGCTGTCGAAGGCCGGAGCGCGGGTGCAGGGTGTTCCGCTTTCGGATTGGCGTCGTGAGGCGCGCCGCTTCGTGGGCGTCGATGATCAGACCCCGCTGGTTGCGACCGGGCATCAGGCCGAGCTTCACCATGCCGGCGTGTGGGTGAAGAACCTGGTGATCAACGCGCTGGGCGGGCGGATGGGGGGCAGGGCGTTTCACTTCGCCGTCGACACCGATGAGCCCAAGCACCTCAACCTGCGCTGGCCGGTCGCGGGCGGACAGGTCTCGCTGGCGGTGACCGACGATCCGGCGCTGACGACCGCGGCCTGGAGTGGGCAACTCGCCAGCCCGAGCCCCATGCATGTGAAGCGGCTCGAGGCGCAGTTTTTGGAGGCATCGTCGGGGTGGGGATTTGAGCCGATGGCGGGGCAGGTGCTTGCGACGCTGCGGACGCTGAGCATGGAAGAGCCGCCCCTGCCGGCCGCCACGACCAATGCCGTTCATCAGCTCGATTGGTCGCTGGGGCTTCGACACGACGCGCTGCTGCTGTCGCCCATGCTGGAGACCGACGCATGGCTGGCGCTGGCGCATCACCTCATGTCGCGCGCGGGTGAGGTCGCGGGCGCCTACAACGCGGCGCTGGCGGACTATCGCCGGATCAACGGCATTTCCTCGCCCGGCCGACCCATGCCTGACCTGAACGTTTCGCCCGATCAGGCGGACTTAGACGATCGGCCAGACTCAATCGATCAGCCAGGCTCACCCGGCGCGGCTTCATCATCCGGTCGTTCGCCGACACTCGGGCGCGTCGAGGCGCCGCTGTGGTTTGATGATCTAAGCACCGGCGTCCGTCGGCGGGGCAGCGTAACTCGACTTGCCGAGGGCTGGTCGCTCGAACATGCCGGCGAGGCGATCGTGCTGCGTGAGGCGACGCCGGCCCAGGACGCGGTCGCCGAGTTGCGCCGGTTCTGCCGACAGACGGGGCTGCGCATCGCGCCCCGCGCCATCACGCTGACGATGTTCATCCGCCTGATGCTGGCGGACCAGTTTGTCCACGGCATCGGCGGCGGACGCTATGACCAGGTCACCGATCTGCTGATCCGGCGGCTGTGGGATATCCAGCCGCCCGCGTTTTCCGTGGCGACCGCGACGCTCTATTTCCCCGCAGCCGTCGGGCGGACACGGGCGTGCGTGCCGTGCGTGATGCAGGAGGGGCATCAGCTTCGCCATCGCCTGCTCGGCCAGCGCAAGACGGAGCTGGTCGACGCCATCGCCTCGGCGCCGCGCCGCAGCGCCCGGCGACGCGAGCTGTTTGCCACCATGCACCGCGAACTGGCCGACGCCCGCAAGGCCGATCCGCGGCTCGACGCGTGGCGCGGGCGGCTTGCCGATGTCAAAGCCCGCTGGCGCGAAGAGCAGACGCTGTTTGATCGTGAGCTGTTTTATGCGATGCAGCCGCGGGCCCGACTCGAGGCGATGATCGAGCAATATCACTCGGCGATAACGAAGTAGAACCGGCCGTTGGCGAGCTTGCGAAAGGCCCCGCCGGTGAGGGTGCCGTCGTCGAAGAGCGAATCGAGCTCGGTCATGTAGGTGTCGTCGCGGGACTGGCCCTGGCCGTTGAAATGAACGCCGACTGCGCTGGTGATGCCGTCTTCGTTGTACTGGCTGTCCCAGACGCCGCCGACGGGGGTGATTCGTTCGAATTCCTCGGTGCGGATGAATCGTTCGAAGCCGCGCGGACACACGCCGGAGCTGCTGTCTTCGAGATAAGTGCCGGTCATCTCGACATACACCTGCGCTGCCTGGGCGAACGAGCGGATGTTGCTGATGAAGGCGTTTCGCCGGGCTTCGTCGGAGTTGGCGTTGAACATGCCGATGACGGTCGAAGCCAGGATGCCCAGCAGGACCACCACAATCAGGATCTCCACGAGCGTGAACCCGCGTCGGCTGGGGTTGGCGCGTTTCATAGACACCTCGCAGTCTCGTTGCCTGTCTTTGCCAATCGGAATACGCCGCACAGATCAGGCTTACGATTGGGTCAGCCCGGGTTGCAAGCCCAAGGGCCGATAACTGCGTGTGGTCGGTGAGATTCCAATCAAAAAAAGCCGGTCGATCGGAACAACCCGATCGACCGGCACAATGTCACAGGCGCGTCGCGCCCGGCGCGCTGTCGGCACGCCGAATCAGCGGGCCGGCTCGAAGCTGAACGACTGACCCCCGACGGTGGCCGCGGCCATCGCGCCGCCGATCGGCTGCACGAAGACGGCGACGCCGTTTTCGAACGGGGTGGCGGCGGCGACGCCGCTCTTGAGGATGACCGCCGACGCATTGGCGGTGAAGCGGAACTCGCCCTGGCGGAAGGTGTCCAGCGCGGTCTGGTCCTGGAAGACGACCAGTTCGCGGAAGGTCTGCCCGCCCGCCTGCAGGCCGACGGTGGCCTGGGTGATGTCGGCATAGCCGATCATCTGCCCGTTGGCATAGACGACGCCCCGGCCGTAGGAGCCGCCGATGATGAGGCCGCCTTTGCCGACCGACGGGAAAATGACATACCCGGTCGAGCTGTCGAGGAATCGATCCAGCGAGGGATCGACTTCGAGCATGGTGTTGAGCGCGACGCGGGCTTCGTCGACGAGCTGCTCGCGGTCGCTGGATGTCTTGGGCGCCGTCGCGCAGCCGGCCAGGGCGGCGGCGGTGAGCAGGGCGATCGACCATGTGGTCGTTCGGTTGAAGCGAGAGATCATGAGTCCTCCGATCCCGGGTATGACTTGGTCAGCCGACTGCCCGGGCCCGTGCCCGAACGGATGCGGCTGCTGACGATGCTAGCACGACTCGGACCAAACGGCATTGATTGCACAACCGAGTTTGCGGCTTGTCGCTCAGGTGACGACCGGCAGCCGCAGGTTCTGTGCGTGGAAGGCGAGCGCCTCCCTGATGTGCAGGTCCCAGTAATCCCAGGTGTGTGCGCCGGGGTGTTCGTGATACACGTGGGGGTAACCCATTGCCTCGAGCCGGGCATGGAAGCGGCGGTTGTCGTCGAGCAGAAAATCCTCGGTGCCGCAGTCGATCATCAGCTTCGGGCGACGCCGCGCCGACACCGCGCCGGCGAGGTGGATCAGGTCATGCTCCGTCCCGGCCGGCCGAGGGCCGAAAATCAGCTTGCGCTCCGGGAGGATGTTTTTGACGCGCTCGGTCTTGTGACCGTCGTGACCGTGCATGACGGCGCCGCTGTGGCTGTTGGCCGAGGCGAAGCGGTCGGGATAGCGCAGCGCCAGTCGCAGCGCGCCATAGCCGCCCATCGAGAGCCCGCCGATCGCCCGGGCCTCGCGGCGGGCCCTGGTCTGAAACTGGCGGTCGATCAGGTCAACCAACTCGATCCCGATGTATCGCCCGTAGGCGGGGCCGTTGTGGTGATCGGTGTAGAAGCCGCGAAACCCGTCGGGCATGACGATGATCAGCGGCAGCTTGGCCGCATAGACCTCGAGCCGCGTGTGGCGCAGCCAGATGGTGTGGTCGTCGCTCAGCCCGTGGAGCAGGTAGAAGACCGCAAACGGGGGCTTTCCGACCTCCGGCAGAAGCACCTCGGCCGCCACCTTCTTGCCCAGCGTGTGACTGTGATAGTGGAGATGAACCAGAGCCATGTGAGGCAGATTACCTGCCCGCCGCCGTAGCGTGAAACACGGCGACGGCAAACGCAGCGGATGGATCGGCGAGGTTTTCGTTCGGCAAGCTTCTCGGTTGGCGCTTGTCGCGGGTGGCGCGCGTCTCGGTCGGCGTGCGTCTCGGTTGGGGGGCCATCCGTGGCGAACCATCGCACCGGCGCATAGACGGGCCCGGACACCTCGGCGGGTGTCCGGGCCCTGAGTCGATCTCATCATCCCGCTGCCTGAGGGGCGGTTATTGACCGTGCATCGCGGCGAGCAGGTGGTGTGCGACGATGCGCTGGGCTTGCTGCTGCTCGGTCGGCCACTGGTCGACACTCGACACCAACTGGTTGATGTGCTGTGTCAGGCTGGTGGTCAGGCTGTTTGCCGAGACCGAGTCGGGGATGTCGAGCAGGAGGTTGCTGTCTGTCCGGTCGGTGGCCGCATTCGCTGTGTTGTTGCCGGCCGCCGGCGCCGCGACGAATTTGAGGTCGAGGCGGGGCAGGCCGTTCGACGCTGGGATGACGGCGGTGACCGTCTTGCCCGACTGATCGTTGCGGTCGAAGCGCGACTGATCGCCGGTCTGCTGATCGCCGGTTAGCTGATCGCCGGTCTGCCGCTGGTTGATCGAGCGGTCGGCCGGCTGGACGCTGCCGGCCGTCTGGGCCTGGTCGTAGATGCCGCCGCTCTGACGAGCCGACTGCTCGGCCGACCGCTCAGCCGAAGAATGCGCACCGGTGTTGCCGGGCATCGAGCGGTCACGCTGCTGGGCATATTGACCCTGTGCCGCATTCTCACCGGCGGCGCGGTTGCTCTCGACGCTGGTCGAGGCGTCGGTCTGCATCGAGTCGGCGGTCGGCGTCGTGCCACGCGTATCGCCGACGACGGTGCGATTGCCGTCGGGGATGGTGCGCGGGTCGATCGGGTATTTCAGCGGGCGGTCCTTGTTGTTGGGCACGCGCGCGTTGATCGGGTTGTCGGGGTCGTGTCGCAGGCCGTCGAACCGGAGATCGTTGCGGGTGAAGACGTCGCGGTCATCGTCGAGGCTGGCGCGATCCGTTCTGTCGCTGGCGGTTTCCGACGCGTCCTGCCTTGTCGCATTGCCGTCGGCGCTCTGGCGCGCCGAGGCCGTCTGGGCGCGGTCGTAATCAGAGCCTGCGGCGGGCGCGGTCGGTTCGCTGGTGGCCTGGCCCTGCAGCGGCAGATCGCTGTCGACCGACCCATCGACCACGCGGACCGAGGGCTTGATGTCACGGGCGTCAACGGTCTGACGCCCCGGCTCGTTCACATTGAGCGGGTCGGCGGCGCCTTCGCGCATCGAGATGCCGCTCTGCGCCGTCGCACCGTCGTTGGGGTGCGGCTGATACTTGAGCCCGGCCGCGCTGCTGTCGCTGCGAGCGTTGCCGCCCGACTGCGACACACTTCGGCCCTCGCGATCGACGCCATTCATGGCTGTTCCGGCGTTGTCCTCTTGCCGGTCGCCCGCGCGGTCAAGGTCGCGAGAAGCCATGTCAGGGCGATCTCCCTCGGGAATGGTTCGCGGATCGATCGGGTTCTTCAGATCGCGATCCTTGTTGTTTGAGAAGCGGTCGTTGATGGGGTTCTCGCTGGCCGAGAGCGTGCCGCCCGCGTCATCGGCGCTCTGCGGGCGCTGCATCGAAGCCTCGGGCGTCGAGCCCTGGTGATCAACCGACCGATCCGATGGCTGGCGGTCTGAGCCATCCATTGACGACGCATCCATCGACGCGCCGTTTTGCGTCGACTGGTTCGACGGCGATTGGCGCATCGACGCGGTCTGGGCGTCGCTGGAGAAGCGGATGAACTCGTCGCCGAAGAGTTCGGTGGGGTTGTCGATCGTCAGGGGCTGGCCGTACTTGTCCTGCCAGGCTTCGTTGAGCCGCTGGAGGCTCTGCTCGAATTCGCTGGTGGTTTCGATGTTGCCCAGGCGCTGGCGGTCTTGCGGGGTCAGCAGGGTGGTGAGGGTGGCAAACTGCTGCGGGTTGGTCGAGGTGCGGACCAGTTCGGCGATCCTGGCCTTAACCAAGCCGTGATCGAGACTCATCGACCGGCCGGCCTCGTAAGCGGTGTTGGGCTGCATGGTCGAGCCCTGCGTGTTGTCCTGGGCGATGACGCCCATCGAGAGGCCGCCAACGGTCAGGGCGGCGGTGAGGATTGCGGTGGTGTTGCGCATGTGACTCCTTTCGGGTGTAACTGCGGCCGCCCCGGTGAGGCCGCGCGGTGGTCAGCGCGTCAATGACTCGTCGGGTCGGCGGGCACTTCGTGTTTTCTTCAAGGGGAGGTTCGCAAACCCCGCGCCATCCGCACGGTTTGGCCGAAACAGACATATCCGACCCCGATCGTTGCGGGCCTTCTGGCAGGCTCTACAATCCGACGCTTTTGGAACGGGAGTCAGTGTGCACGGATCGTCGGGCGCTCGCGATGAGGGGAAACAGGAGGGTGCGCACGACCAGTCGGCCGCGGTCCGGCTCGACCCGCCGCCGACGCCCGGCGGGACGCTTGGCGTGACGCCCGACGTGACGCCGCGCGGCGACGCGCTTCGACGTCACATGACCAGCATCACGCTGGCATGGGTACTTGGGTCGGTCTGGCTTCATCTCACCGCCGGCGCGCCGCTGACGCAGATGGCGCGGTTGCTGGGGGCAACCGAGTTTCAGTTCGGCGTGTTGTCGGCGCTGCCATTCCTCGCTTCGCTGCTGTCGCTGCCGGCGAGCATCCTGACCGACTTCAGCGGCCAGCGCAAGACGATCTTCCTCTGGTCGCTGCTCTCGCAGCGTCTGCTGTGGATTCCGCTGGCGATCGTGCCGCTGCTCTTCTACTACCAGGGCTGGCCGAACGGCACCGCGGTGTTTCTGGTGATGATGTTCTTCATGCACTGCGGGCAGGCGATCGGCTCGCCCGCGTGGGTGAGCTGGATGGCCGACATCATCCCGGCGCGGGCACGCAGCCGCTATTTCTCGGGAAGGCGTCGCGTCGGCATGATCTCGGCCATTCCGGCGGCCATCATCGCGGGATGGATGCTCGACCGCGCGCGGCAGAGCGGCGATCCGGGCGACATGATCTGGACGTGCGCGATCGTCTTCGTCGTCGCGGCGGTCTTCGGAATCGCCGACATCGTGTTCTTCTTCTTCGTGCCCCACAAGCCGCACGCCGCGCCGCCGACGGCGCGGTGGTGGACATCGCTCAGCGAGCCGCTGCGCAATCGCGAGTTCCTCTGGTTTGCCGGCTTCGTTGCCACCAGCACATTCGCGCTCAGCTTCATGGGCAACTTCGTCACGCTCTACCTGATCGAGAAGCTGCACATTCAGAACACCGCGGCGCAGCTCATCCTGCTCGTCGCCCCGATGGCGGCGCAGGCCGCGGTGCTGCAGGCATGGGGACGCGCCAGCGATCGCTTTGGCAAGAAGCCGCTGCTCGCGCTGGGCGGCATCGGCATGGTACCCGTCGGGCTGGGATGGTGCTTCCTGACCGAGCAGACCGTCTGGGCGTGTTACCTGCTGACGATCGCGGGCGCCGCCATGTGGGCGGCCGTCGAGATCGCCAACTTCAACCTCGTGATCGACATGGCCGGCGGGCGCGGCTCGACATCGACCAGCCATCGCGGAAGCCGAAGCGGCTATGTCGCCATCAACAGCGTGGTGATCAACATCGCCGGGTGCGCCGGCGGGCTGATGTCGGGCGTCATCGCCAGCGCGCTGCGCGACTGGCAATGGCATGTCGAGGGATACAAGACCGTCACTTACTTTGAAGTGCTGTTTGCGATCAGCGCGGTGCTGCGGCTGCTGGCGGTGGTGGTGTTCATCCCGCGCATCCATGAGCCCAGGGCGCGGCCGGCGGTTGCGGCGCTGATGTTTGTCACGGGCAGCGTCTACAACAACCTGGTCAGCGTCGCGACCAGCCCCGCCCGCATCGGTCTGCGCACTGTCCGCAAAGCCGCATCGATCCGCCCCCGTCGCTCGCGCGCCCAGGCGGCCGCTGCTTCGCCGGACGATGCGCTGCCACCGCCCGCCGAGGGTGCTCAGCCCGACCTGACCCGACACGACCCGGCAAGCCCCGCCGCCGCGGGCGGGTCGGTATCGCCTGATCCGACGTCGCCCTCTCCGAGTTCACCCGCCCCTCGCGATCGAACGCCGCCGCCGGCGCGATGAGCCGGCCGCACCCTGGAACAAGAACAAGACCGAGCAGCCCCTGAAGCTGCTCGGTCCCGATTCCTACCGATCGTTGTACGTCTTGGTCTGTTTGAGATCGGCCTTCGGTGATCCGCTTGAATTCATCCCGTCCCGGTTTGCAGGTAAGTAAGCGGGCGGTCAGCCAATCCCCCCGGATGGCCGAAACCGCCACCCGAGCGTGTGATTCATGTGTCAGTTTTAGTGGCGGAGCGATCGATGGCGGGCGATGTGTTGCTTTGCCATCGTGAGGCCCCCGGGCTGCCGTGTCGTCCGACCGACCACCGGTCGGACGACACTGCCCGTGGGAACCAACCGCGCTCCATGTATCTGAGTGCCTTGTGGGCGACTCATAATCGTCACCGCGACGATTACGAAAAGCCCTAGTGCGAAGCGAATGCCACTCGATCACGGGACGCAGAAATTCTTGTCCGAACCCTGTTTTCACGGGCGAAAACGCGGGTTTCGCCGGCGGCATCGCTGGAGCAAGTCGTTGGCGATCGGTGGATCGATTCGCCCGGCATGCATGCTCGATCGGCAACCTCGCGGGCGATCGCCTAGGTTTTGTGCATCGTCGCCCGGCGCATTGTGGGGTCGATGGCCGCGATGGGTGTGGCCGCGGCCGCCCAAGCTGCCCGAATTCACGCGGTCACCCGTCCGACCCCGCCGGCCTATCATGCTGCCATGGTCAAGACCACTTTCGGCAAAACAGGCTTCTCAGTGACCCAAATCGGCTTTGGCGCGGCGCCCGTGGCGTTTCTCAGGAGCGAACGCGACCGGGCGGCGAGCGTCATCCATCTCCTGCTCGACGCCGGGGTCAATCTCATCGACACCGCGGCCGCCTATCCGGGGAGCCATGCGTTTCTCGGTGAAACGATTATGCACCGGCGCGACGATTTCATCCTGGTCGATAAGTGTGGCAACAAGGCCGACGGGGTGGAGGGCGAGCCATGGTCGGCCGGCTTCATCGCCCGGTCGGTCGACAAAGCGCTGGAGCGAATGAAGACCGACCGCATCGATGTGATGCTGCTCCATTCGTGTGACCTGGCCACGCTCAAGAACGGCGAAGCGTTGGGCGCCCTGATCGACGCCCGCGACGCAGGCAAGATCGCGTTCATCGGCTACAGCGGCGACAACGAGGCGGCCGCCTATGCCGCCGAGCTGCCGGACATTGCCGTCATCGAAACCTCGGTGAACATCGCCGATCAGGCGAACATCGACAGCGTGCTGCCGCTGGCGCGCAAGAACAACGTCGGCATCATCGCCAAGCGACCGGTTGCCAACGCGGCGTGGAAAGACATCGCCCAGCAGAAGGGGCTCTATAAGAGCTATGCCAAGACCTATACCGACCGCCTGGCGGCCATGAAGCTCAAGCCCGCGGAGGTGGGTGTGCCCGGGCCGGATGAGCAGGCGTGGCCGGAGATGGCGCTGCGGTTTACGCTGAGCCAGCCGGGGGTGCACTGTGCGATTATCGGCACGACCAACCCCGACAACGCGCGTCAGAACCTGCAACTGGCCGCCAAGGGCCCGCTGCCGACGCTGGCGCTGAGCGCCATCCGCGAGGCCTTCAAGCAGGCCGACCCGGACGGCCAGTGGCTGGGTCAGACCTGACCGGCCGGGCGGGGGGCGTGTCATCGTTGTCAGATGCGGCTGGTCGGTTCGGCCGCGCCGCGGCACAGTCTGCCTGAAAAGGGTCTGGTGCTGGATGGTGCATGGCCGACTTCGGGCGTCGGTTGGGTGACCGACACCTCGGCATGAGCGGGACCAGCGCCCGTTTCAGGGGAACTGGTCATGTCCAGCAGAAACACCGCCTCGACCGAGGTGGCGGCGCGGAAGCAGTTGTGCGCGGGTCTGGCGCCGGCGGTCGTGGTGCGAAACCTCGTGGGCGCCGGTGTGGCCAAGCCCGACGCCGAAGCCGCGGTGGGCGCGGTGATGAAAGCCGGCTATCGCGTGGGCGCTGTCGTCGAAGAAGGGCCGACCGGGGCGTCGAAGTTTCTCTCACGACTGCTCGAGGGCTGGCAGAAGATGGCGATCGGCCTGGCGATCATGGTCGGCGGGATCCTGATGAGCGCCCTGATCTCCGGCGGCGGCACCGTGCGCATCGCCCTGGGGGTGATCGTGCTGGGCTTCGTCATTTTCCTCTGGGGCCTGGGCGGCGGCGGAAGCGACAAGACCAACTGGTGATCGCCCCCCCGTACGCCCGGCTGATCGGCGGGGCCATGCGTTTGACGACCAACCGGCCGGGCCGGCAGCGGCCGGCAGCAGGGGCCTTGCCCACGTCGGCGGCTGCGATGGCCGGCCAACTCTTTACCGTCCGGCGTCGCTTGGCTAAGATCGACGCCCCGGCGGGCCGATGAGGCTCATGCCGGATCGCCTGGAGAGGTGGCCGAGCGGCTGAAGGCGACAGTTTGCTAAACTGTTGTACGGGCTTAAACCTGTACCGCGGGTTCGAATCCCGCCCTCTCCGTTTTCCCGACGTGAACCAAGTGGGGCAGCAGAAAAGGTGAGCGCAAGGCCGGGCGGATCGCCATCACCCCGGTCGGCTGGCTTGGGGCCTGCGGCGTCGAGAAACGCTGCCGCAGCACCCCGAAGACGGCTTCTACGCTTCAATCTGCGGCACGGCAACCCGCACGCAGTCGCGGGGACACAACGCACGATCGAGCTCGAGCTGATGCATCAGGTGGGGCAACGGACGGCAAAGCGGGCGACCGCAGGCGGGAAAAGAGCTACGTCCCCTTTAGTCTGTCTACGCCCCCTTTAGTCTGTCCGATAGGGGCCACATCGACGCCGACTCATGTCATCATTGGCAATGCCAGCGAAACCACCTTTGACTATGGTGGTAACGTTCTAGGCGGCACCGGGATTGAGATGACGACAAGGCAGAGAATTCCCGTCATTCGCGTCGTACCAATCGGAGGCAACCCATGAAGCTTGATACAACCAAATTCCCCGAGCGGATCACGCTTCAAGTCGCGCATCCCGATTCAGCTGGTTGGGCCGTGCTCCTGACATTCCGCATGCGAAGAAAAAATGATTTCGACTATGTGGCTTTTCTGGATGCTAATGGGAGCGCGGAGATCTGTGCAGAAACGATTCTCAGGGCTTTCGATGAAGAGCGCAATGCGTTTATCATGGATTATGTTGATCCAAGAGTGGGCTTCACCGGTGAGATTACTGCAAAGGTGATGGATCAGGAGGACCTTCAGGACGCCCTAAAGGCATTCCAGTTTTATCGGAAGCATCTGGTCTATCCAGGCGGCTACGCGGAAAAACTTCAATACGCAATCGAGCATCCGCCCCTGTCCCTCGATTGTCAGGTTTCAATAAGCGTCGAAGGAGTTGCTTGAGCTTCCGCTTTCCACTTCTCCGGCAGGAACTAATCGATCTCGATCAGCTTCGTCTAGCTAGGCAGGACCAAACGGGACGTGCTTGGGCGGCGGGGCGGGGTGTGGCTGGGTGGTGGGGGCGGGGTTACGATCGCGGCTATGCGCACACTTTGTGAAGCCATGGTCGTTGAGCTTGGGCAGGAAGCCCTGATGACCCGTCGTCTTCTCGCGCGGATTCCGCCGGAGAAGCTGGGGTTTTCGCCCGGCGGGGGGCTGCATACGCTCGGTTGGAATGCCAGCCATCTGGCCGAGATTGTTGGGTGGGTCGAGGGGACGCTGAACAAGCCGGGGCTTGATATCGGCGAGGTCGATTTCGAGCAGGCCGCGGCGATGGAACATGACCTGCCGGCCATCCTTGCCAGATTTGATGCCAACCTTGACTGCTCGCTCGCGGCGCTGCGGGCGGCGGATGACGCGAAGCTGGCCGAGCCGTGGACGATGAGCATGAACGGGACGCCGCTGTTTACGATGAGCAAGCATGATTGCCTGCGCAAGTGGGTGTTTACCCATACCGCGCATCACCGCGGGATTGTGTCGGTCATGCTTCGGCTCGCGGGCGTGGCGCACACGTCGATCTACGAAGAGTGACGTCGCCGACGGTCGGCCGGGGGAGGTTGGCGACGGCGGTTGGCGGGGGCGTCGAGCTCGGTGGCGTTCGGCGCGGCGAGCCGGTGTGGCCACCGCGTGACGCAAGTTGGGGTGTGGCGAGCGGCGGCAAAAGACGGGGCGGCAAGCGGCAGCGAGGGCGGAACAATGGACGACACGTTGCGATCGGCCGTCGAGGCTGCGGATATCGCGGCCGTCGAGGCGCTTCTGAGGCGGGGCGTCGATGTTCACCTTCGCGACGCCGGCGGGGCGACGGCACTTCACCTTGCGGCAAGACGCGGGCCCGTGAGGATGGTCAGGCTGCTGCTCGATCATGGGGCGCGCCAGTGGATTGCCGACAACCAGGGCAGGGAGCCGCGTCACTGGGCGGCGGAATCGACCTCGCCCGATCGCGACGCGATTGTGCGGCTGTTGACCGAGATCGATTATGGACACGCGGGCTTCGCGGAAGCGGTGGCCGCGCTGGACCGGGGAGACGTCGATTCGCTGCGTCGTGTGCTCGCGGCCTGCCCCGAGCTTGTCAGCATGAAGCTGGAGAGCGACAGCGCCATCACCCGCGGCTATTTCGCTCGGCCGACACTGCTGCACTTCACCGCATACAACCCCACGCGCGATGGTCGTGAGCATCTTCCGCCGAACATCCTTGATGCGATGACTGCCATCCTCGATGCCGGGGCCGCGGTCGATGCGGCCAACGACCACCCGCTGGGCGGGACGACGCTGGGGCTGGTCGCCTCGAGCGGCCCGGCCCACGCCGACGCCATGGTTGACGCCATGCTCGAATTGCTCGTTGGGCGCGGCGCGGATCCGTCGCGCGGGATCGCGGCGGCCATCCTTCACC
>CAZBOE010000061.1:0-19224 GCA_964493365.1 uncultured Tepidisphaeraceae bacterium
GGGGCCCGGTCGCCTGCACGCCGCTCAGCGGCGCGCCGGCCTGCGCGGCGTTCGGCGGGGGCGCAGAGCCCGCGCCTGACCCCTCGGGTGTCTCTCCTGACGGCGGGTGTTTGCCGTTTTGATTCATGACAACTCTGTCGTCACCAGCCGCGACACGAGTCCGACGGCAGTGACCATCGACTTGAACTACCCTCTCGCCGTCAACCGCCGGACCACCCAACCCTGAAGGGCAGGTCGGCAGAGGCTCCCGTTCGCGCGGACCGACATCCAACGGCCGCACCGGCAATAAGCTACCGTCAACGGCGCTGTCGGCCAAATCCTGCCGGAGCCAATATCAAATCACACCGTCTCGGGCCCGGCGGTCGGCCGCCGTGAGTATTGCAGATGAGCCCGCCAAAATCATCTGCTTTTGGAATCGGACGGTTCCGACGGTTTATCCGGCCCCCGACCGTCAACACGTTGTCAGTTGGGTCGTATAAGTTTGGTCGGGCTCAACGGGTGGGCTACGATGCTCTGTCCATACCAGATGATGGGTTTGCAAGGATGCAGCGCACCAAGCGATGGAATGTTCAGCCTGTGCATGACCTCGCCGTCGATTTGTCGGCGCGGCTCGGGGTTTCTCCCATTACGGCCCAGATCCTGTTAAACCGGGGTATCTCTCAGCCCGACGCCTGCACCGAGTTCCTTCGTCCCAGCCTCAAGCTGCTGCACGACCCGGCACTGCTCGCCGGCCTCCCCCGGGCGGCCGACCGGATCGCCCAGGCCATCCGCGACAAGCACAAGATCGTCATCTACGGCGACTACGACGTCGACGGCATCACCGCCACCAGCATCCTCTGGCATGCCATCACCACCCTCGGCGGGGTTGCCCAGACTTACATCCCCCACCGGATCGACGAAGGCTACGGCCTCAACGCCGATGCCGTCGCCCAGCTCTGCGCCGACGGGGCTCAGCTCATCATCACGGTCGATTGCGGCATCACCGCCGCCGGGCCGGTGTCGGTCGCGAAAGACCGCGGCGTCGACCTGATCGTCACCGACCACCACGAGTGGCACACCCACGCCGACACAACCCCCGACCTGCCCGACGCCCACACCCTCGTCCACCCGCGGCTGCCGCGCGACGACGGCACCCGCTACCCCAACCCCAACCTCTGCGGCGCCGGCGTCGCCTTCAAGCTCGCCTGGGGGATCGGGCAGGCCGTCAGCGGGGCGTCGAGGGTCAGCGAGAGCTACAAGCAGTTTCTGGTCGAGGCCACCGGCCTGGCGGCGCTGGGAACCATCGCCGATGTCGTGCCCCTCGTGGGCGAGAACCGCAACCTCGCTGCGTTCGGGCTGGCGGCCCTGCCCAAGAGCAACCTTCGCGGCGTGCGGGCGCTGATCGAGTCGGCCAACCTGACCGGTCGAAAGCTCGACGCCTACGACGTCGGGTTCATGCTCGCCCCGCGCCTCAACGCCTGCGGGCGCATGGGCCACGCGGAGTTGGCCGTCGAGATGCTCACCGTCGCCTCGGGCGAGCGGGCGGTCGAGATCGCCACCTACCTCGAACAGCAGAACCGCCAGCGCCAGTCGACCGAGCGTGCCATGGTCGATCAGGCCCTGGAGATGATCGCCCAGCTCGGCCTCGACCGCGACGACCAGCGGGCGGTCGTGCTGGCTCACCGCGAGTGGCACCCGGGCGTCATCGGGATCGTGGCGTCGCGCATCGTCGACCGCCTCCACCGCCCGACCATCATGATCGCCATGGGCGAAGACATCGGCGCCGGGTCGGGCCGCTCGATCACCGGGTTTCACCTCGCCCGGGCCTTGTCCGCCTGCACCGACTGCCTCGAATCGCACGGCGGACACGAGATGGCCGCGGGCCTGAAGATCAGGCCGGCCAAGCTCGAATCGTTCCGCGCCGCGTTTGCCGACTATGCCCGCTCGCATGTCACCGACGACATGCTCACGCCCGAGCTGACCATCGAATGCACCACCCAGCTTCGCCAGGTGACCCAGGCGCTGGTCAACGAGATGACCCGTCTGGGCCCGTTCGGCAACGGCAACCGCCGACCGCTGCTGGCGTGTGAGGGTGTCGAAGTGGCGGCGCCGCCCCGGCGTGTCGGGCAGCAGGGCAACCACCTGCAGCTGTTTCTCCGACAGAATGGCACCCACATGAAGGGCATCGCCTTCAACAAGGGCGATCTGGCCGACGCGCTCATGCCCGGGGCGCTGGTCGATCTGGCCGTCGAGCCGACGATCAACGAGTTCAACGGGCGGGTGAACGTCGAGCTCGAGGTGAAGGACGTGCGGGTGCGGGTATGAATCCGCCGACACACCGTGACCACGGTCCCGCCCAGGCGGCTGCACCCGTCGCGGCAGCCAGGGTGATTCCCTATGCCGGTCCGCAGACCAACCCCGACGATCAGAACCCCCGCTATCGCCTCGCCGATGTGCCACGCCTTGTACTGGGCGTGATCATCGTGGTGGCGATCGACATTGTCGGCGCGGGGGTGGTCATCATCGGCGTGGTGATGACCTTGGCCGGCTTAAGACACCCCGAACTCCACGTCTGCATCGCGGTCGCGGCCTGCGGCATGGTGGTGACGACCCTGGGCCTTGTCCCGCTGATCGTGACGGTGGTGGTGCTGGTCAAAAATGTGCGCGCTCTCACACTCCCGAGGCAGGCCGACGGGCCATTTCCCACGCACGATCACCCGAGGCCATGAAGAAAAGGCCGGCAAGCGCAGCCAGCGTTGCCGATGGGGGGCTCTGTTGCGGTGGCCACTGCCGCCGTCTCGGTCGGCTACTTTTCCACCACATCGAAAGCGATCCGCTTTTTGAAGACATGCTCAAACCACTGCCGCTTGCGCCGGGCACCCCAGACTTCCAGCTCGGCGTCAGACCGCGTCGTCAGGCGGCAGCGGATCGTGCCGTCGGTGTTCTTGCAGCGGAGCGATTGCACCACGGATGAATGCGACCGGTCGAGCCCGTCGGCCAGCCGGAGCAGCGCGGCGCCGACATCGACCACCCGCTTGTCGCGGGCCGAGAGCATTCGGTAGGCCTTGTGCGAAACCTTGGGCACGCCCTTGCGGTGATAGCGGGCGATATTGGCCATGATGTTCACCTCGCCCTCGGAGAAGTCCTTCAGGTTGCCGTGGAGGATGAGGTACATCGAGTGCTTGTGATGCTTTTCACGAGCGATGTGCCATCCGATGTCGTGGAGCATGGCCGCGTATTCGATCAGCTCGCGTTCGATGGGGCCCAGGCCGTGGAGCGACTTGAGCTCGTCGAAAAACATCAGCGTCAGCCGGGCGACCTGCTCGCTGTGGGTCTTGTGCCAGTCGCACCGCCTTGCCAGATCGATCACCGATCGTCGGCGCGGGTCGGGCACCTCGCGGCGGATGTCGAGATCGGGCAGGTGGCGGTTGAGATAATCGAGCAAAATCCCCTCGCGCATGGCCGCGGGGCAGAGCTGGATGCGCTTCATGTCCAGCATGCGGAACAGGTGACCCACCAGCATGGCCCCAGCCACGATCTGGTCCTTGCGCTGGTCGTCGAGCCCGCGAATCTTGGACCGCTCGCGGGTGTCTGATTTGACCAGCAGGGCGAGCAGACGCTCGAAGCGTCGGCGGTCGATCACCGGAACGACGGTGTCGCCGTTGCCGCCTTCGGGGACGCACATGGCGGCGATGTTTTCCAGCGTGCCCGAGGTGCCGATGACGCCGACGGGCCCCAGCGTCCGCACCTCGTCGACGAGCGGGCCCAGCTCCTTTTCATAATGCCGGGAGAGCAGCTTGCGGTCGCTGGCGGAGATCGGGTCGGACTTGACGAACTTCGCGGTCATGCGCGCGGCGCCGAGTTTACGGCTCTCGAGCATCATGGCGCGGCGTTCATCGCCGACCACGAATTCGACCGACCCGCCGCCAATGTCGATGATGAGGTGGGGGTCGTTGCCCAGGGGCAGGGCGTGCCGGACGGCAAGATAGATCAACCGGGCTTCTTCGCGGGCGCTGATGATGCGCAGGGTGAGCTTGAGTTCGCGCTTGACGCGCTGGATGAAGTCGCCGCCGTTGGTGGCTTCGCGGATGGCGCTGGTGGCGACGGCGATGATCTTCTCGCACTGGCGCTGCGTCGCGGCCTGCTGGAAGCGGGCCAGGGCGGACATGGCGCGGTCCATCGCCTCGCGGCTGAGGCGCTTGGAAGGGAAACTCATCCGCCCTAATCCGACGGGCTCCTTCATGCGCCACAGCGTGGTGACCCCGCCGTCGGCGTCGGCCTGGGCGACGATCATGTGGATGGAGTTGGATCCGACATCGATTGCCGCGAGGCGCAGCGAATCCTTGGCGGCGATGCGGGCGCCGACACGCAGGGCGGTGGGCAGGGCGGTGGTGCTCATCAGCATTCCGGCGACCGTCGGGGCAGGAGACCCGACTCGCGAGTGTCGGATGAACTGTCACTTGTGGCAAGCGCGACCGCGCTTCTTGACAGAATGGCAACGGTTAATGGTTCGTCCGGGTTCCCGCCGGTGGAGGAAGGTTATTTTCTGCGGCGGGCGAATCCGCCGGCGGGGGTCCGGGCGACGACGCCCCGGATGGAAAGCAGCGTGAGGTCGCGCTGCACCTCGGCGGCCGACAGCCCCGTGCGCTCGATCAGGAGATCGACGCCCGCCTCGCCTTCGGCCAAGGCCGCGAGCAGGGCGGACTGCGACTCGGACGCGCCGGCCGGCAAGGCTGCGGGGGCGACGCGGTCGGCAGGCGAAGGGGCGGCCGACCCGGGCTGGGGAAACAGCAGGTCGGGGGGCGTCGTTTCGTCGGCGTGGGAAATGTCCGTCGCCGTGTCGCCGCTGGCGATGGCGACGCTGGCCGGCAGGGGGCCGAGGTCTTCGAGAATGTCGGCCATCTGGGTGACCAGCGTCGCGCCCGAGCGGATCAGCAGGTGGGGGCCGACCGACATCGGGTTATCGACACGCCCGGGCAGGGCGAAGACCGGGCGGTTGTGATCGTCGGCGGCCATCCGCGCGGTGATGAGCGCCCCGGAATGCTCATCGGCTTCGACGACCAGCACGCCCCGCGACATGCCCGAGACGATCCGGTTGCGCCGCGGGAAGTTCTGCCGAAGCGGCTGCGTACCCGGGGGAAACTCGCTGACCACCGCGCCGCGCGAGGCGATCTGGTCAAACAGGGCGCTATTCTCCGGGGGGTAGACGACATCGACGCCGCAGCCCAGCACCGCGATCGTCCGACCGTCGGGATAGGACAGCGCCCCCCGGTGGGCGGCCGAGTCGATGCCCCGCGCTCCCCCCGACACCATCGTAAACCCGGACGCAGCGAGGATGGCGCCGAAGCGCTCGGCCTGCTCGCGTCCGTAAAACGAGCAATCGCGTGCACCGACGATGGCCAGGGCGTTGAGGTCGCGCGGCTCGATCGTGCCCTTGATATAGAGCACCAGCGGCGGGTCGGGGATCTCATTGAGCAGGACCGGCCACTGGGCGTCCTGTGCACAGATGAGGTGAATCCCCGCCGCCCGGCAGGCCGCCATGACCGGCTGGGTCTTGGAGGCGGCCTGGCCGATGGCGCGGTGGAGCCGTGAGGCGCGACCGGGGCCGATACCGTCGACCGCGCGCAGGTCGGACTCGCGCATGGCGAGTGCGGCATCGACGGAGCCGGCCTGCTCGATCATCCGCCGGACGGTGAGGGGCCCGAGGCCATCGACGAGTGAGAGCTGGAGATAGGCCGCCAGTGACATGCCCGGGAGTTATACACGCGGGCCTCGGCGGCGGCGCTTGGCGGCGCGGGGCTCGGCGTCGGGGGCGACTTCCCCAATCGCCATGAACGTTGCACGCGGAATAGACGTCGCGACGCGCAGGTGCGCAGTGAGTAAGCGATCACTTACATGTGGAGCCGGCTGCATTAATTGAAGCTTCGCTGAAAACTCACGATTTCTTAACTTTGGCTTCTCGGCACATCGCTTGCTAAAGGCGATTTGCCGCCGAAGAAGGAGTCGAAGGGCAAGGGCGGCCAACCACCGCGCAGCAGCACCGCGACCGGAGTGTCGCACTCCCGTTATCCAACTGAACACGATCATCCGGCGCAGGGTCCGCGGGAAGGACTGTCGGTTTCCCATGCGCTAGTACAGTCTGTGAAGGGAAGTAGATATGCATCAGGTTTCCACTGGGTCCGGCCGTAAGGCCTGGGCCGCCGTTATCGGTGCGCTTGCGATGGCCAGCTTCGGCGCTGCGGACGCGAAGGCGTTCGACGTGGTCGAGGCGACGATTTCCGATCTGAAGGCGGCGTACGAGTCGGGGGCGACGACCGCCGTCGAGGTCGTTCAGCAGTACCTCGACCGCATCAAGAAATACGACAGCCGGGCTGAAATTGGCATCAATTCGGTTGCGCAGATCAACCCCAGCGCGCTTGCCGACGCCGCGGCCATCGACGCCGCGCGGGCCGCGGGTCAGCCGCTGGGCCCTCTGGCGGGCGTGCCGGTGCTGGTGAAGAACTCGTATGACGTGGCGGGCCTGATCACGACCAACGGCGTCTCGGTGCTCAATGGCGCCAACACCCCGGGCGCGACGACGCTGGTCGCCCCGACCGATTCGTTCTCGGTTGCACAGCTGCGGGCCGCGGGCGCCATCATCCTGGGCAAGGCGTCGCAGAGCACGATGGCGTATTCATACAACGGCATCGACAACGACCAGGGCGTGGTGAAGAACCCGTATTCGCCCACGCGTCAGCCCGGCGGTTCGAGCTCGGGCAGCGGCGCCTCGATCGCGGCCAACCTCGCGATGTTTTCGATGGGCGGCGAGACCGGCGGCTCGATCCGCGTGCCGGCCAACCACAACGCGCTGGTGGGCCTCAAGACGACCGCGGGCCTGATCGACCCGGGCGGCACTTGGCCGCTCACGCCCGCCCGCGACGTGGTGGGCCCGCTGGCCAAGAGCGTCTCCGACGTCGCCTATGCGATGAACGCGCTGGTGGGACCGAGTCCGACCAACCTCTGGAACGACACGCCTTTCTATCCGACGAGCGACCCGGGCACGGTTCGCCCCGCCGACTACACGACGTTCCTCGACGCCAATGCGCTGGCGGGCAAGGTCATCGCGGTGCCCAACTCGATGAACGGCGTCGGGCGGCAGTTCGAGGGCAACGTGCATCCGCTGGTCAAGGAGGCGTTCGACGATGCGCTGGATGTGATGCGTGCGCAGGGCGCAACGATCGTGTTTGTCGACATCCCCGCCAGCGTCAACTACTACAACACGCTGGCGCGTCCGGGCAGCATGGGCGGGGCGACGACGGTCGGCTTCGGCTATGACTATCCGGTCACCACCGACAGCTCCGGCAACCCCACCACGACACCGAGCAACACCTGGTCTAGCTGGTCGGCGGCCTACTACTACAACGCGCTCATCGAGAGCTACAACGACCCGGTGATCAAGAACATCCGGGACTTCGCCACGGCCCTGGACGGCGGGCGAAACGGGGCCGCGGGCAGTCCGTTGTCGACGCTCAACGGCGCCTACAACAACATCAACAGCCTCGCCGCCATCTGGGAGGCGGGCAACGCCAAAGGCTTCGGCGATGCCGACGGCGACGGCGCTCCAGACAACCCTGACGCCATCAAGGCCCTGCAGGCGTTCCGCGATCTGTACATCGCCGAATACGAAGGGTTCATGGCCAACCCCAACCTGACCGACGACCCGGCCACGCCCTTCGACGAATCGACCATCACGCGGATCGACGCCTTCACAGCGCCGACTTTTGCAGGCGTGGTGCCCCTGCAGACCTCGATCCTGCCGAGCGGCACAACCGACCCGTTTGCCATCGCCGGGTCGAGCTTCGGATCGCTTTTCGGGCGGTTCGAGTCGAACATCCTGGGTGTCCCGTCGATCAGCGTGCCGATGGGTTACCTGCCGGACGGCACGCCGATGGGTGTGCAGTTCTTCAATGAGTTCCTGGGCGAAGGTGAACTGATCAGCTTTGCCTTCGACTATGAACAGGCGACCAAGTGGCGCGTCGAGCCCAACATGGCCGCGTTCGTGCCGGAGCCGGCGGTGTTGCCGGTGCTGGCGGCGGTGTCGCTGCTTGCAATGCGCCGGCGGCGGGACAGCGTGACAGCGCTCAACTGACGCCGCCGCCGTCAACCGACGGAGCGCCCTGAGCTGAAAAGGGCGCTTGACCGACGGAGCGCGTCGGGGTGATGGCGTCATGTTCAATAGACGTTGTTGTTCCGGCGGCGGCTCCGCGGCGACCGGGAGAAAATGACGACTGCAGTCCTCGGGCGGGGCGTCGCTTCGGCGTCGCCTCGCCTGTTTTTCAAGCCGCCGGTGATGTCGCGGGCGTTGCGCCGGAGGTGTCGGCGGCGGCGGGCCCAGTCGGGCAGGAAGGTTTGTGGCGGTGATATCGAAACGCGCGTGGGGGTGATGGCGGCAGGCTCGGCCGCGCCACGGCCGGTGAGGGCTGGCGATGGGTGTCAGCGAGACGCCCGGGCCCCGGATTTCGGCTGGTGGGGTGACGGCGTGACGAACTGCCGGCGGCGCCGTCGCCCGGTTGCCGGCTTGCAATCCCCTATTGCGCCGATAGTGTCACCGATTGATCGACCTGCGCCGTGTGGCCTGGCCTGTGGGATGGTTCGGCCGACACGAGCGTCGTCACTGTCGGAGCCCTGGCATGATCCGCTTCGCCTCATATCGCTTGCTCGCAACTGCCTCGCTGGTCCTGGCCGCCTCGACGCTGGCCGGCTGCGCCGAGTATGCCACCCACGCCGATGAAGCCCGGCGCAAGGGTCTGGCTCTGTATGAGCAGGAGCAGTATCTGGACGCGGCCGGGTCGTTTCAGAACGCCGTGCGGCAGCGTCCGCGTGACTGGCAATCGCACTATTACCTCGGCCTGAGCTACGAGCAGGTGGGGCAGTTGCAGCGGGCGATCCAGGCTTACAAGTCGTCGCTCGACACGCAGGCGATCGATCCCAAGGGCCGGTATGACACGGCCTTCCGCAACCGCGCGATGGACGCGCTGGCTCGGGCGATCGCCAAGACCAACGACACCGCGGCCGAGATCAAGCTGCTGCAGGAACGCATCGTGTCGGCGGACAAGCCCGAGCCTTCGATCATCCTCGCGCGGCTCTACCGCAACATCGGCGACATCGATTCGGCCATCGCGACCTACCAGGCGGCGCACACGCAGTACCCGCGCGATTTCCAGACCGCCAAGGAGTACGGGCTGTATCTCGAATCGCTCGGGCTGACCAGCCAGGCGGGCGGGCCGCTGAGCGCCGCCAATTCGCTGCAGCCGTTCGATACCGAGGTCAGCGCGGCCCTGGCCCGCATCAGCGGGTCGTAGTCTCGAGCGGGGTGCAGTCGAACGGGTGTAGTCGAGGGGGTAATCGAGTGGCGCGTCGGATCGACTGTCCGCGCCCGATCGGCCATACCGACACCGCATTGGTCAGACCGACGTCGAATTGCTCAGACCGATGCCGGGTCGGGTGGAGTGGGGCGTGGCCCGCAAACGCAGGCTGGCCGGGGCGGTTATGGCCTGTCGGGCTTGACGATCATCGCCAATACCGCTGCGGCGATCAGGATGATGACCACCGCCCAGATCGTCGCCACCGCCCAGTCGTCTCCACGGGGAAGTACCGGCCTGTTGCCGCTGTCGAGCGCGGTGCTGGTGGCGTCGCTTGGTTCGGCCTGTGCGAGCGCCAGGCCGGGGGGCGTCGTCAGTTGAGCCAGCGCCAGCGGGGTAATCGAAATCGGGGCGGCCGACGCCTGGGCGGCCGACGCCTGTGCAACCGGCGCCTGTGCAACCGAGATCGGCATGGCTGAAATGGGGATGGCCGAAATCGGGTCGGCCGACAGTGGGGCGATCAGGATCGAGTCGGCGGGGGCGTGCGGTTTCGAGATGGGTTCGGGCGTGGTCGGGCGGGCGAGCGCCGCGGGCGCCCCGGTCATGACGGCTCCAGCTTGAGCTCGGGCAGGGCGGCCGACACGTCATCCATCCGCAGTGATTTGACCACGGCGTCGGCGCCGGCCTGCTGGAGGTCCATCGCCGATCCGCTGCCCGCCACGCCCAGCGCGGTGAAGCCGACCGCCCGGACATTGCGGATCACGCTGGCGGCGTCTTCGACGATGAGACAGTCCTTGGGTGTGAACGTCTTGCCCGCCTCGTCGGCAAGCATCTTCATCGCCATGAGGTAGCCGGCGGGATCGGGTTTGCCGACCGTCACATCCTCGGCGGCCACGATCACGCGAAAGCAGTCGCGGAGGCGGATGCCATCGAGCATGACCTCGATCTCGTCGCGCAGCGCGCCTGAGACGATCGCCAGCGGGCACCGTCTCCACAGGGAGCGGACAAACGCCTCGACGCCCGGCAGGGCCTGGTAGGTCCGCCGCTCGATGAGATCCATCATCGCTTCGCGCTTGCGCGTCTGGACGCGCAGCATCGTGCGCGGATCGAGGTCTTTGCCCTGAGCGGCGAAGATGTTGCGGATGGTGCCCTTGTCGTCGAAGCCGATGCCGTGGGTGTAGTAGTCGTCTTCGCTGAGGCTGATTCCCTCGGCGGCCAGCACCTCGGCAAAGGCGCGGAAGTGAAGGGGCTCGCTGTTGACAAGGACCCCGTCGAAGTCGAAGAGAACGGCTTTGGGCCAGCGGTGTGGCATAGGCTCGGCAGGGACGATATCCGCCGCCCGCGCCCGATCAAGGCGTGGCGTCGGAGCGGGCGGAAAGACGGTCGGCGACGCCGGGTGGGGCGTGTCCGATAAGGGCGGTATGACCGAGGCGTCCGATAAGAGGCCGGCGGACTGAGGCGGATCGGGCGCTTCTTGCGCCGGTCCGATAAGAACGGGCTCGGCAGACGTCAGGCCGCGGAAAAGGGCGGGCAAAACTTGCCGCCCGGGCGCAAGAATCGCGGTTGGGGTGCCTTATTTGGTGTGTAAGACGTGGTGGAAAATGGCTTTGCGCGAAAAACGGGGGCTGCGTTTTTCGCTGCAGTCTTCGCCGCCGGGCGGTCGATACATTCAGCGGGTTGACTGAGCGGAACGCACATGCCCGCCGCGGCTCGCGGATTGCGTGCCCGGCGCGTCAGGAGGTCTCCGGCAGCGCCCGATAGGACACAACGAGGAAGCCCCCGCTTATGGCATCGATCAACGGAATTCATTCAGCGTATCCCCCGAGCCTGCTAGGACGGACGGCGCCCGCAGCGCCGGCCGCGCCCGCATCGCCCGGCGCGCCGGCCGACCGGGTCGAACTCTCGGGCGTTCAGTCGTTCCTGTCGACACTCAAGAGCAACGACGTCCGCACCGACAAGGTCGCCGAGATCAAGGCGGCCATCGAGGCCGGGACGTATGAGAGCGACGACAAACTCGACGTCGCCATCGACCGCTTGCTGGATGATCTGGTGTAAAGTCGGCCTGAAGAATCGGGCCGAGCCGGGCCGCACGATCCCGGCCCGCACGATCCCGGCCCGCACGATCCCGGCCCGCACGATCCCGGGCCGCCAAGATCGTGGGCTGAACCCGACTCCCGAGCCGCCAGCAAACGACTTCTCCTCCCACGCACCCGCGAGCACCCCTCGCGGGTGGCGTTGTTTTGGGGTTGCCCTCGGGGTCTGGCGGAGCGGCCTGCACGACCGGTCTGTCGATGCGGTGTAGCCGGATGGTCTGCCCAAGCGAGCTGCGTGACCCGTTGGTGACCGCTCGGCGAATCCGCTCGCGGGGGGATGGGGTGCTTGTCGCACCGGCGGGCCCGACGGAGAATGTCCGAAGATGTGGCGGCCGGCGTGTGGCTCAGCTGGTGTGAGCACAGGCCGTTCCGATCGGCACGTGACGAATCAGTCCTCGTTCGCTTCTCCATTGCTGCCGGAGACATCCTCGCCATCGCCCTCTGCCGCGTCGTCGGCAGGCGACCAACGCACCAGGTCGATCAGGTGGTCGGGCCTCCGATGGTCGAGCGAAAACATCGGCACCTTCGGCACGTTGGTGAGGCTGGCTGCCACTCCGTCATACCCTACGAGACGCAGCATAGGGCGGTCACGTCCATCCGGTAACCCGGCAGGAATCACGATCAGTTCGACCGATCGGGAAGGATCATCCGGGTCTTTGGGCAACGCCCGAAGGTAAGTCGGCACCAACTCGTCGAGCGAATTGGGCAGCCGACCATGATCAACTGCGTACAGACGTACCGCCAGCGAAGTCGCGGTCATTATGCGGGACGCTTGCACCTGACCAATATTCGCCAGACTATTTGGAAGTGATGGAAGATAAGTATCGGCCAGTCTTGACCACCGCGGCATCGAGCCTCGCGACATAGCGGGATGTCGGTCGCTGAGAATCGTCGACTCGCGCTTGGACGCTACAGGATCAGACATCGCGAGTGACCCCGCATAGCGATCGAGCTTCGTGTTGATGCGCACGATACCGGCCTCGATCATCGGTGACAGGACAAAGGTGACCGGACCATATGCCTCAAAGTGATGACTTGTTGCGGCCCGCAGGTAGTCGGCGTGGTAGGTTGGGATCAGCGGCTGGGCAAGCAGTGTGTCGATCAGGCTGTTCAATTCGTCTCGGCTGACACCCGTCTTCTCACCGACCCGCAGCGCGGGCGCGGCTGCGGCCACTCGCTCGAGTGCACTCCACTCGACGCCGATTCCACAGTGGACCTCGACCAGAAAAGCGCCTTTCTCCATCAGGTGTGCGAGGCGCAACACTGATTTGAACAGCTCGACGGCTCGACGATCATCGTCGAGCTCATGACAGCGCGTCGCTTCGTCAAGCATGACGATCGCGAGGTCGCGAAGGGGGCTCAGCAGTGGCAAGAAGACTTCGCCGCCGCGATAATCCTTGCGGAACTGCCCGTCTGGCGCTGCAACGGCGGTCAGGGCGAGGTCTATCGCCTGCGACGGCACGGCAAGGCGGCTTGCGCGAACGAAGATTGAGTTGGCGGTGTGCTCGGGAAACGGGGGCGCTTGGAGCGCCGCAACGCCGGGCAGGTCGGTGAAATGGACTGGTCGGCCGGCGGCGCGGTAGGCGGCGTCCATCTGTGACAGTCGCTGGTGCGTCGACCATGCCCAGAGGCACCAAAGGGCGGCGAGTGCGGCGAACCAGACGACCAGGGCAATGCCGATCCGCCTGAGCCACCAGTAGCGGACGAGGATCTGTTGTGACCGCGGCATTGGTTGTGGCATGATGCAAACCTCCGGTCGACTTTGGCGGCTGGATTGTAACACGCTGGCGCTGGCAGACCGGTATACCTGCAGGTTTTGAGGGGGCGCTGATATGTCCATGTCTGACATTGAGCGGCCTTCGGTGGCGGACCGGGAGATCCTGTGTCCGTATTGCGGCTATGACCTGCGCGGGGCGAGCATGACCGGTCTGTGCTCCGAATGCGGTCGTTCGTTCGACCGGCTTGAGTTAGCCTCAACCCGGATTGCCTGGGCCCAAGCGCAGCGAATCGGGCAGGTCGCGGCATTCTGGCGGACGGTGTGGAGCACGACATTCGGGCGGCGCTGCCTGTCACACGAGATCAACGCGGCGCACGACCCTGGGGCTGCCCGGCGCTTCTGGGTCATAAACAGCTTCTTTGTCTGGGCGATCCCGGCGGCGGTCGTTATCGGCGCGGGCTTCTACTTCGGCGGCTATGAGTTTCTCGTGCGCGACCATCCGATGTACGAGCTCTATTTAGACTTGCCGCTCGGTCGTATCTGGATAGACCTCTGGCTGCCTCTGATCGTTGCCTACACCACATGGGGTGTGGTGCCGCTATGCATGCTCGGAGTGATTATGTGGGCGACCGGATCGGTGACCTATATGCTTCATCCGGGCGGCGCGTCACCCGGGCGTCAGGCGGCGGGCGTCGCGCTGGGCTTCTATGCCAGCGGCCCGCTCGCATGGATCGTCCCGGCCATGGCGATCGCGGGGATCGTGCTGTTGCTGCACTGGCGCAACGTAATCAACTATGGCACCATCGTTGTCTATGGCGGCATCATCGTAAGTTTCTGCGGCGTGGTCGTGTTCGCGGCGGTGCTTCGATGGATTATTAACGTGGTCCTGTTGATTCGCGGCATGTGCGAGTCGGCGCTGTCGTGTGTCGGGTGGTTGGCCGTGCTGATGCTGATCTGGTTGGGTGGCGCGACTCTGATCATGGTTATCCTGCCGTGGACTTTCGGGCTGATGTGGTTGATGGTTGACTCGCAGTTACCATGACAACACGGACTCTGGGGCAGATATCGGCCTCACAAGCAAGCGCGATCAACGGAGGCTTCTGAACCTTCGAAGTTGATCGGAAGCCCTCGAGTGGGGTGCGTAGACCACCGTGACGACGCCGATCTGCCTGGCCCACCAGAAGTGTTGCGGCGCAGAGTGTTGAGCGATGTCGATAGCGCTTGCTTCGCGCGTGCTGCGCCCTGTGGCCTTTATCGCAGAAACTTCGCCGATGCCGGGCTTATCGGGCAAGGGAGATCGGCGTCGGTACGGGGAAATCATTCTCGCCTGGTGTCGGCGGTGGCGCTGTGGCGGGTTGGGTGCCGGCTGACGAAAGGGCAAACAGCACCAAGATCCCCAGCGCGATGCGGTAATAGCCGAACGGGGTGAACGTATGCCTGCGGATGTAGTGCATCAGCCAGGCGATCACCGCCCAGGCGACGAGGAACGACACGGCGCTGCCCAGCAGCAGCAGCATGAGCTGATCGGTGGTGAAGGTGTCGGTCTTGAGAAACTTGTAGAGCTTGAGGGCCGAGCCGCCGAACATGGCGGGGATGGCGAGGAAAAAGCTGAACTCGGCGGCGGCATAGCGCGACAGCCCGACGCCCAGCCCCGCGAGGATCGTGGCGGCCGAACGCGACGTGCCGGGGAAGAGGGCGGCCAGGATCTGCGCCGAGCCGATCGCCAGCGCCTGCTTCCATGACATCTGTTCCATCCGCTGGGTCTTGCCCGACAGGCGAAGGCGCTCGATCAGGATGATCAGCACGCCGCCGACGATGAGGGTGATCGCGATGGGCGTGGGGTAATAGAAATACTGTTCGGCCACGTCATCGAGCGCCGCGGCGATGCCCAGCGGCAGGCAGGCGATCAGCAGGTTGAGCAGCGTCGCTTTCCGCTGCTCGGGGGTAAGCACCGGCGCAGCGGGATCGGATTCGGCGGGGCGGGTCAGCGGGGCTTTGCCCGGGCCGACGAGCAGTTCCATGATCCGTTTCCGAAAGTAGACCACCACCGACAGAATCGCGCCCAGTTGAATGACGACGACAAACATGTCGGCAAAGGCCTTGCTTCCGCCGATGTAGCCGAGCCAGTGGTCGGCGAGCAGCAGGTGGCCGGTCGATGAAACGGGCAGAAACTCGGTCAGCCCTTCGACGATGCCGAGGAGGATGGCTTTGAAGTAATCAGGCATGGGGGAAGAAGGCAGAAGAGGCACGGAGGCAGAAGAGGCACTCAGGCACGGAGGGAGGGGGGGTCATGGCTGGGCCTTGGCGGCGGGAGGGCGCATCGCCGCGGAGGGCGTAGCGGGAGACGATGAGGTTTCTGACGCGGCGGGGGGTGTCGGCATGGGCGGCGTTGTCGCGGGTGGCGGTGGCACCGTGGCGGTGGGGGTCATGATCATCTGGACGGCCTTGCGCAGATAGGTGTAGCTGCTGGCCAGCGTGATGGCGACGGTGCCCCAGATGAAGAAGTCGCGCACCCAGCGGGCCGCGTCGTAGGGTATCTGCTGCCAGATGTGGAGGTAATTCACATACGCCAGGATGACCAGAATGGTGATCGACTGAAACACCATCTTGACCTTGCCGGCCCACATCGCGCCGAAGCTGGCGCCGCCCGATTCGCTCATGCCACGGAAGGTCGTCACCAGGAGCTCGCGCGCCAGCAGCACGACGACGATCCACGGCGCGACGCCGGTGATCGTTCTGACCACGAAGACGTCGGACGCCGCCTGCGCGCCGGCGGCCGCTTGGGCCGCGGCATCGAGCGGGACTGATCCGGGGATGATGAAGTTCTTGCCGGCAAAAAATGCGAACGAGCCGAGGACGAGGATCTTGTCGACAAACGGATCGACCAATCGGCCGAACGCCCCTTCGACCTGCCACTTGCGGGCGAGGTAGCCGTCGAGAAAGTCGGTGAACAGCGCGACGGCATAGACGATGAACGCCCAATTGAGCAGCGTCGGATCGCCCCGGCCTTCGTACTGGTATCCGGAGAGCATGCCAAAGAAGACCACGGCCAGCACGAGCCGGGCGGTGGTCAGCGCATTGGGCACGTGCCGGAACATCGGGCGGATTGTACGGAGGGGGTGGGGATGGTCCAATGCCGCCCGCCTCATCAGGGGCGTAGCCGCAGCCAGAGGTCGGCGTCGATAGAGGTCAGCGTCAATGAATCGTATAGAGGGCGGTCATGAACACTCAGCAGCCGGTTGCGGCGCAGCTTGTCGGGTACGCTGGTCGAAACACGGCGGTCGACGCCATGCGAAAGGCGGTCGCAGGTGTGTGGTTGATCGGGGCGGTGACCGTGGGCGGCAACGCATTAGTCCACGTTGCTTTTCTGATTCTCGAAATGATATCGCCCACTGGTACCCGGGTCTTGCCTGTCTGGTTGGAAATCCTTGTCGCCTTCGTACAAGCGGGTGCGGGGGGGTCACTTCTGATTGCAGGCGTGCTCGGCGTGCTCAGGCTCAAAGTGCTGGCCACCCGGGTCGTCTTTGCAGCGCTGGCGGCGCTCGCTGCGGTTCCGGTCATCTCATTGGTCGCGGTGGGTATTCTGGTCCTGAGCGGCAACATGCTGTTTCCGGGAGTGTCGCTGGCTCGATGGCTCACCGGAATCGTCATCGACTGGCTTCCGCTGCTGATGCTGTTTCTGCTGATGCGAATCGTCAGAGAGGCCGCGACCGACTGAGCCGCTATCGCCCACCCAGCACGGCCAGCGAACGTCCCTTTCGGCGGTCGACCTGGGCAAACAGGTCATACCCGTCGGCCCCGACGATCCTGCCGCGGACGATCTGCCCGGGGTGAAGCCCGCTGCCTTCGACGATGGTGACCGAGTCGATATCGGGGGCTTGGCCGGTGTGACGGCCGACCCAGCCGTCGGAGGCATCGCGGCCGGCGGGGCGATCGATCAGGATGTCGAGCGTCGTGTCGCGCAGCGCCGCGGCTTTTTTGAACGCGACCTCCTGCTGCGTCAGCATCAGCTCTTCGACGCGGGCCTGCCTGGTCGCCTCGTCGTGCTGGTCGGTCAGCCGGCCCATCGGGGTGCCCGGCTCGGGGCTGAAGGGGAACACGCCCATCATGTCAAAGCCGAAGTCACGCACGAACGCCACCAGTTCCTTGTGCTCGGCCTCGGTCTCGGTCGGCGAGCCGGCGATGAACGTCGTGCGGATGGTGATGCCCGGCACCCACTGGCGCAGCTTGTCGAGCAGCGTTTCGATCTGCTTCCGTGTCACCCGGCGCTTCATCAATGTCAGCAGCCGGTCATTGATGTGCTGCAGCGGCATGTCGATGTATTTCACGATGCGCCCGCTGTCGGCGATCGTCTTGATCATGTCGTCGGTGAAACAGCTCGGATAGGCGTACATCAGCCGGAGCCAGTGGACATCCTTGAGCTTCTTGTCCAGCGCGCTGAGCAGCCCCGACAGGCCGGGGTCGTAGCCGATGTCGGTGCCGTAGCTGGTGGTGTCCTGGCCGATCAGGTTGAGCTCGACCGCGCCGTCGGCCGCGAGCTCCTTCGCCTCGGCCAGGATGTGGTCGAGCGGCTTGGAACGCATGAGCCCGCGGATCGAGGGGATCGTGCAGAAGGCGCAGCCCTGGTTGCAACCTTCGCTGATGCGCAGATAGGCGTAATGCCGGGGCGTGAGGCGAAGCCTTGCGCGGTCGTCTTCGAAGACCGCGAGCCGGGTGGTCTTGGTCTGTTTCGCCACGTCGGCCGCACCGATACCCGACCGCTCGGCCAGTTCGCGCGACAGGTCGTGATACTTGCCCAGGTAATGGCCGTGATCCTGCCGCGGGTTGTCGGCGCCGCGGACGGCTTCGACGATGTGCTCGCGGTCGAAAACACCCACGAGCTTGTCGATGCCCGGCTCGTCGGCCAGCAGCTTGGTCTTGTGTCGCTGCACGAGGCATCCCGCGACAATCACGCGCTTGACCTGGCCGGCCTTCTTGAGATCGACCGCCTGGCGGATCTCGCTCATCGACTCGGTCTTGCTCGCCTCGAGAAAGCCGCAGGTGTTGATGACGATCGCGTCGGCCGACGTCGGGTCGGCGGTGATCGCCAGCCCTTCACCCGCGAGCAGCCCGAGCATGCGCTCGGAGTCGACCAGGTTCTTCGGACACCCGAGGCTGACAAACGCGACCGATCGAATCGGCTCGGCCTGCCCGGCGGCACCGGCAGCGCCGGGCGCTACATGGCTCTCGACAGGCTCAGGCGACTTCACGGGCTTGGATGTCTTGGTGGCTCGGGCCATGGTGTAAGGGGGTGGCAATGACAAGTGAAACAAGGCGAGTGAGACAGGAAGGCGGATGAAATCGTCAGAGCTCGGCCAAACTGCCGATCGGTCAAGTTGTTGTCGAGCGACGCGACGCGCGCCGTCACCGCCCTAGCCTGGACGGCTCGCCTGCGTGCCGTACGCTCATGCAGCACGGTTTGGTCATGGCCGCCGACTGGCGAACTGCTGGACCGCCGAACTGCCGGGCGCTGCGGTTGCGAGCGGCGGGCTCATCGCTGCTGTGCCGATCGGCGCTCTGTCTGTTGGCGCTCTGTCTGTCGGCCGGCAGCGTGGCGTGCAGAGCCCAGCAGTGTATGTGGCGAGCGGCTCACACTCAAACGGTCTTCGGGGCTTGTGGCGCTGACGGGGCGGGGCGGGGTTCCGATAATCCGAGCCACGGTGTGCAGCGGGCGGGGCCGATAATCGGGCGAAAAACGGGGTTGGGCGGGCCGGCGGCGCGGCCGATTTGCACAGCGTAAGTGCCTATAAGTCAGGGATTTATCGCTGAAATTTGCGTGCCTGCTCTGACCTGTTAAACTCGGAGAATGCCGCAGAAGACCAAGTCTTCCCCATCTTTGAAGCGTCGTCCTTCCGCCGGTGCGCGGACGGAGCGCAGCGCCCGCACCGCCCTGGCGCCGGGAGCCGCACGCAGCGCGGCTCGCAAGGGCGCTGCCAAATCGGTTGCCGCCAAGGCCGCCTCTGCCAAGCCGTCGGTGAAAGCCGACAAGGCGGTGGCCGCGGGTGCCGCCGCGGGTGGTCGAGCGGTCGGCAGTCGGCCGACGGGCCGGAGCAGC